>NZ_QXMN01000003.1:0-320432 GCF_003581445.1 Acidovorax cavernicola
CGCCTCCACCGCCCTGCGAGAAGGCGTCCCCGCCCTTGCCGCCCGCGCCGCCCGTGGAAGACCCCGTGGCCGTGTAGCTGCCGAGCGGCCCGTTGAGGATCGAGCCGTAGCCGCCGGCACCACCGCCGCCGGCCGCCCAGTACCCGTTGCCGCCCGCGCCACCGATGCCGCCGGTGTAGCTGTCGGACGAGCTGGAAATGTTGTTGGCGATCGACGCGCCCTGGAAGCCTGCGCCGCCACCACCGCCATAGCCGTTGCCATTGCTGAAGTCCCCGGTCTGGGCCTGGCCCGCGCCACCGGCGTCGCCCTGGAACGCACCGGGACCGGTGGGCGTGCTGGTGGTGCCGGCCGCGCCGCCGGTGCCCGGCGTGGCACCGGCGAAGCTGCCGATGCTGGCGTTGGCCCCGGCCGTGACGCCGCCCGGCGTCGACGATCCGCCCGCGCCGCCGAATGCATTGACCGAGGTGTCGTTGAGCCCGCCGCTGCCTCCCGTGCCGTCGCTGCCGCCGGCGCCCGCGTTCAGCGTCGCGTCACCGACCGGCTGACCGCCCGCACCGCCGGCCGCGAGCACCGGCACGACACAGACCCACAGCGCCGCCGCCGCTGCTGCCGCCACCGCGCGCGCGCCGCCCCCGCTGCATGATCGCGCAGGGCCGCGCGCGATTTCCGGCGCGGCCACCCAGGTGCCGGCACTGGGACTCCACAGGGTTCGGAAGATCTTGTTCATGACTTCAACTCCCTCTTCGTTCACTGACTGAGCAGGTTGGAATCCGTGTGCAGCAGCAATGGTTGGCTCCTTCACGCGGCGACGATTTCGGATTTGCAAGTCAAAAATGTAAGAACGCGTGCCAGTGACGCGTATCCCTGCAAGGGGGTACCCTGAACTTGGAGCAACCTGACGAAAGCGAGGCCGTGTCGCCTCTGTCATGGCGTGCGGTAGACGGTCTACCCCGCCGCGTGTCCGTGCGTAACATGTGACTTTTGGACAGCACAATCATTCGTGCCTGACCCGGCACGAGCAGCGACGCGCGGTGCGGAAGCGGGCTCCGGCTGGCGCCCCAAGAAACGGCCCGAAAGACGGCCTGGCGTTCTTCTACGGCAGCATCACAGCCCGCTGCTACCCGCTGCGGCGTCCCCCTTCGAATAATTCAGCGACGGCCTGAGCGCAATCGCGCCAGCCGGTTCCGCCACACCCAATTTGAAGGAGACAAACCCGATGGCTCGCAAGATCCTGATGCTCTGCGGCGACTACGCCGAAGACTACGAAACCATGGTGCCGTTCCAGACCCTGCTGGCCGTCGGCCACACCGTGCACGCGGTGGCGCCCGACAAGAAGGCCGGCGACTGGGTGCACACCGCCATCCACGACTTCGAAGGCGCGCAGACCTACAGCGAGAAGCCGGGCCATCGCTTCACGCTGAACGCGAACTTCGACGACGTGCGCCCGGAAACCTATGACGCGCTCGTGATTCCCGGCGGCCGCGCGCCCGAGTACCTGCGCATGCACAGCCGCGTGGTCGAGATCGCGCGCCACTTCCTTGCAGCCGACAAGCCGGTGGCCGCCGTCTGCCACGGCGCGCAGCTGCTCGCGGCCACGGGCCTCATCAAGGGCCGCAAGGTCTCGGCCTACCCGGCCTGCCAGGTCGAGGTGGAACTGGCCGGCGCGGAGTACATGGGCATCCCGGTCGACCAGGCCGTGACCGATCGCAACCTCGTCACCGCACCGGCCTGGCCGGCGCATCCGGCGTGGCTGTCGCAGTTCCTCGTGGTGCTCGGTACACGCATCGAACACTGACGACCGGGCGCGCGCGGACGACGCTACAGTGCGGCGTCGCCCCCCACACCCTCCAGCCCCCCAAGGAGATGGCCCATGTGCGAAGTCTTCATCAGCGCCGATCCGCAAAGCTACGACGCACGCACGCGCTCGGTGCGGCTGCACGGCGTGGTCACCAGCATCCGGCTCGAGAACCTGTTCTGGCAGGTGCTCGAGGAAATCGCGCAGCGCGACGGCATGGCCGTGGTGCAGCTCATCGAGCGGCTGTACGACGAGCTGGTCGCAGCGCGCGGCGAGGTCGGCAACTTCGCGTCGTTCCTGCGCGTGAGCGCGCTGCGCTACGAAGCGCTGGTGGCGCACGGCCGCATTCCGGCCGACACCTCGGTGGCGATCCGCTCGCTCGATGCGAAGGCGGTGCTGCATGCGCTGCCGCAGGGCTGGGGCGGCGCGCAATCGGGTGATGCGCGCGTGCACACGCTGCACGTGGCCGCGCGACGACAGGCCTGAGCGCGCCGCACCACACCACACACCCCAAAAGAAAAGGCACCCTCGCGGGTGCCTTGTTCGTTGCGGACGCTGCGCCGAGCGCGATCCGTCAGTCCAGCGATACGTTCGCCTTGCGGATCACGTCCGTGAAGCGCTTCGTTTCCGTCGCCACGAACTGGTCGAACTGCGGGCGCGTGGTCGGGAAGGGTTCGTAGCCGAAGCTCTTGAACTTCTCCAGCACATCGGGTTCGGCCAGGCCCTTCTCGATGTCGCGCTTGATCTTGTCCGTCACCGAAGCAGGCAGGCCCTTCGGCACGGCAATGGCGTTCCAGCCGATCACCTCGAAGCCCTTCGGGCCGCCCGATTCGCCCACGGTCGGCACATCGGGGAAAGCGGCCACGCGCTGGGGCGCGGCGGCGGCCAGGAAGCGCAGCTTGTTGGCGCGCTGCAGCGGGCCGGCGGTGGCGCTGCTGCCCAGTGCGAAGGCCAGTTCACCGGTGGCGACCGAGGTGTACAGCTGCGTGGTCTCCTTGTAGATCACGTGCTCCATCTGCGTGCCGGTGGCCGACTCGAACAGCTCCGAGCCCAGGTGCACCGGATTGCCCACCGACCACGAACCGTAGTCGAGCTTGCCGGGGTTGGCCTTGGCGTCGGCAATGAGGTCGCCCACGGTCTTGTACTTGCTGTTGGTGGCAACGGTGAAGAAGAAGTAGGTCTTGAACAGCGGCAGCAGCGCGTCGAAGTCCTTCGACGCGTCGTAGGGCAGCTTCTTGAACAGCGCCGGATACGCGGCCAGGTGCACGTTGTCGAGCACGATGATGTCGTGGCCGTCCTTGGCGCCGCGCTTGAACGCGTCGATGGCGATGAAGCCGTTGCCGCCCGGGCGGTTCTCGACCACCACCGGCTGGCCCCAGGCGCGCGAGAGCTTGTCGGCCACGAGGCGGGCCACGCCGTCCGGACCACCGCCGACCGGGAACGGCGTGATGATGCGCACGGGCTTGGTGGGAAAGGCCGCAGGCTGCTGCGCCGATGCGGTGGCTGGCACCAGCGCGGCGGTGGCGAGCGCGAGTGCGGCCAGGGTGACGTTGCGGCGCGCTGCGTTTGTCTTCTTCATTCTCTGGTCCTCTTGTTTCGGTTCTCTGGGTTTTAAAACTCTCTGGGCCTGCCCGATGTGCGCTGGGGCACCTCTTCAGGCAATTCCTTGGCGGCTGCCAGTGGCCGCGGCTACTCCGCCACCGCGCCCGAACTCTTGACGATCCGCGCCCATTTCTCGCTCTCCCGCGAAATGAGCGCTGCATAGTCGGAAGGCCCGCCCAGCAAGGGCACAGCGCCTTCCACATCCAGCCGCGACTGGAATTCCTTCTCTCCCGCCACCTGCAGCATCTGCGCCGACAGCGTCTTCACGAACGCGTCGGGCGTGCCGCGCGGCGCGAGGATCCCGTAGGTGAGCGTGCTCTCGAAGCCCGCGAGTTCGCGCAGGCCCGACTCGGCCACGGTGGGCACGTCGGGCAGCGACGGCAGGCGCTGGACGCCGGTGACGGCAATGGCGCGCAGCCGTCCGCCCTTGACCAGCGCGAGCGCGGGCGGGATGACGCTGAACATCATCTGCACCTGGCCACCGGCAAGGTCGGTGAGCGCCGGGTTGGTGCCCTTGTAGGGGATGTGATTGATCTTCGTGCCGGTGCGCTGCGCGAAGAGTTCGCCCGTGAGGTGGCCGCCGGTGCCGCTGCCGCTCGACGCGTAGTCGAGCAGGCCGGCGCGCGCCTTCGCCTCGTTGACGAGGTCGCGCACGGTGCGCACCTTCGAGGCTGCAGGCACCACGAGCACGAGCGCGGACGACGCGAACATGGCCACGGGCAGCAGGTCCTTGCGCGCGTCGAACTTCAGGCCCTTGTACAGCGCCGGGTTGATCGACACGGTGCCCGTGTGGCCCAGCAGCAGCGTGCTGCCGTCAGGCGTGCTGCGCACCACCTGCTCGGTGCCGAGGTTGCCGCCCGCGCCGGGCTTGTTGTCGACGATGACGCCCGACTGGCGCACCTCGCCCAGGCCCTTGGCCATCTGGCGCGCGAATACGTCGTTGCCGCCGCCGGCCGCGAAGGGCACGACGATGCGGATCGGCTTGCCGCCGGCCTGCTGCGCATGCGCGGGCAGGCCTGCTGCAGCGAGCATGCCCAGCAGCAGTTCGCGTCGGGCGAGACCCATCAGACGCGTTCCAGGATCACGGCAATGCCCTGCCCCACGCCGATGCACATCGTGCACAGCGCGTAGCGGCCGCCGCCCTTGTGCAGCTGGTTCACCGCGGTGGTGGCCAGGCGTGCGCCGCTGGCACCGAGCGGGTGGCCCAGCGCGATGGCGCCGCCGTTGATGTTCACGCGCGCGTCGTCGTCCTTCAGGCCCAGCAGGCGCAGCACGGCGAGACCTTGCGCGGCGAAGGCTTCGTTGAGTTCGATGACGTCGATCTGGTCGAGCGTCAGGCCGGTGAGCGCCAGCACCTTCTGCGTGGCGGGCGCCGGGCCGATGCCCATGATGCGCGGCGCGACGCCGGCCGTGGCCATGCCGACCACGCGGGCGCGCGGCGTGAGGCCATGCTTGGCGGCGCTGGCTTCGTCGGCCAGCAGCAGCGCGCAGGCGCCGTCGTTCACGCCGCTGGCATTGCCGGCGGTGACGGTGCCGTCGGGACGCACCACGCCCTTGAGCTTGGCGAGCGACTCAAGGCTGGTCTCGCGCGGATGCTCGTCCTTGTTGACGATGATCGCGTCGCCCTTCTTCTGCGGCACGCTCACGGGCACGATCTCGGCGTCGAAGAAGCCGGACTTCTGCGAGGCCACGGCGCGCAGCTGCGAGTTCAGCGCCATCAGGTCCTGCGCCTCGCGCTCGATCTTGTAGTCGGTGGCGACGTTCTCGGCCGTCTCGGGCATGGAGTCGACGCCGTATTGCGCCTTCATCAGCTTGTTGACGAAGCGCCAGCCGATGGTGGTGTCGTACACCGCGTTGTTGCGGCTGAAGGCGCTCTCGGCCTTGGGCATCACGAAGGGCGCGCGGCTCATGCTCTCGACGCCACCGGCGATCATCAAGCCGGCTTCACCCGCGCGGATGGCGCGTGCAGCGGTGCCCACGGCATCGAGGCCCGAACCGCACAGGCGGTTGATGGTGCCACCACCCACTTCGATCGGCAGGCCGGCCAGCAGCGCCGACATGCGCGCGACGTTGCGGTTGTCTTCACCGGCCTGGTTGGCGCAGCCGTAGAGCACGTCGCTCACCGCCTGCCAGTCGACGTTCTTGTTGCGCTCGATCAGTGCGCGCAGGGGTACGGCGCCGAGGTCGTCGGTGCGCACGCTGCTGAGCGAACCGCCGTAGCGGCCGAAGGGGGTACGGACAGCGTCGCAGATGAAGGCTTGATTGGTCATGTGATGTCTCTCTCTCTGATTACTTGAATGGGATCAGGCAGCGATCGGAAGACCGACCAGCTTCTCGAGTTCTTCGCGGCTCAGGCCCTCGACGGTGTCGACGAGCTTCAGGCCCTGCGGCGTGCATTCGAGCGTGGCGAGGTCGGAGTACACGCGCTTGACGCAGCCGATGCCGGTGAGCGGATAGGTGCACTCTTTCACCAGCTTGCTCGCGCCCTGCTTGGTGAGCAGGTCCATCATGACCCACGTCTGTTTCGCGCCGATGGCAAGGTCCATCGCGCCGCCGACGGCGGGAATCGCGTCTTTCTCGCCCGTGTGCCAGTTGGCGAGGTCGCCGGTGGCCGACACCTGGAACGCACCGAGCACGCAGATATCGAGGTGGCCGCCGCGCATCATCGCGAAGCTGTCGGCGTGATGAAAGAACGAGCCGCCCGGCAGCAGCGTGACGGGCTGCTTGCCGGCGTTGATGAGGTCGTAGTCTTCCTCGCCGGCCTCGGGCGCGGGGCCCATGCCGAGGATGCCGTTCTCGCTTTGCAGGATGACCTCGCGGCCCTGCGGCAGGTGGTTGGCCACCAGCGTGGGCTGGCCGATGCCGAGGTTGACGACGGCGCCGTCGAAGATGTCCTGCGCGACGCGGGCTGCCAGCTGGTCTTTGGTGCGACGGGTGTAGCTCATGGTCATGCTGCCTTCTTGAAGCCGCCGGCCTGCGTGGCCACGCGTTCGATGCGCACCACCTGGTGCACGAAGATGCCCGGGGTGACGATGGTCTCGGGGTCGAGGGTGCCGAGCTCGGCGATATCGTGCACGGTGGCGATGGTCTTCTTCGACGCCATGGCCATCACCGGGCCGAAGTTGCGTGCGGCCTTGCGATAGACCAGGTTGCCCCAGCGGTCGCCGCGCTCGGCCTTGATGAGCGCCACGTCACCGTGGATGGGGTACTCGAGCACGTACTGCTTGCCGTCGATCTCGCGGGTCTCGCGGTTGCCGGCCAGCTGCGTGCCGTAGCCCGTGGGGCAGAAGAAGGCACCGATACCGGCGCCCGCGGCGCGGATGCGCTCGGCGAGGTTGCCCTGGGGCACGAGTTCGAGTTCGAGCTTGCCGCTGCGGTACAGGCCGTCGAACACCTGGCTGTCGGCCTGACGCGGAAAGCTGCAGATGATCTTGCGCACGCGGCCGGCCTTGAGCAGCGCGGCCAGGCCAGTCTCTCCATTGCCTGCGTTGTTGTTGACGACCGTGAGGTCCTTGGCGCCCTGCTCGACGAGGCCGTCGATGAGTTCGCCTGGGATGCCGGCGGTGCCAAAGCCGCCGATGAGCACCGTGGCGCCGTCCTGGATGCCAGCGAGGGCATCGGCGACCGAGCGCGCGATCTTGTTGATCATGAATCTTGTCTCCGGGGTGGGTAAGAATTCGGTCGAACTCAAGATGTTCGTCTAAAGAACATTTGTTCGTATAATGAATTCTAAAGAGGATCGCGCACCATGGCAACCCAGCCCCCAAAACCCGAGAAGCCCGAACAGCCCGACACGCCCGCCCCCGGTGACAGCTACGTACAGTCCTTTGCGCGCGGCCTGCAGGTGATCCGTTCGTTCAGCGCGAGCGCGCCGCACCAGACGCTGAGCGAAGTGGCGGCCGGCAGCGGCCTCACGCGCGCAGGGGCGCGGCGCATTCTTCTCACGCTGCAGACATTGGGCTATGTGGTGACCGACGGCAAGCTCTTCACGCTCACGCCGCGCATCCTCGACCTGGGCTTTGCATACCTGTCGTCGATGCCGATCTGGAACCGCGCCGAACCCGTGATGGAAGCGCTGGTGCAGCAGGTGCAGGAGTCATGCTCGGCCGCCGTGCTCGACGCGACCGACATCGTCTACGTGCTGCGCGTGCCCACGCAGAAGATCATGCGCATCAGCCTGGGCGTGGGCTCGCGGCTGCCGGCGTACTGCACGTCGCTGGGCCGCCTGCTGCTGGCCGACCTGGGCGACGACGAAGTGCGCGCGCGCCTCGAGGCCTCGAACCTCGAAGCACTGACCAAGCACACCGTGACCGACATCGACGCGCTCATGGCCAAGGTGGCGCAGGCGCGCAAGCAGCAGTGGTGCCTGGTGAACCAGGAGCTGGAAGAAGGCCTGATCTCCGTGGCCGCGCCCATCGTGAACCGGCAGGGCCGCATGGTGGCCGCGCTCAACATCAGCGGGCAGGCGAATCGCACGAGTGCGAAGGTGATGCAGGAGACGATGCTGCCGGCGCTGATCGATGCGGCAGACAGGATCTCGCGCATGCTCTGACCGACGGACAGTCACGGACCGGTCACACCGGTTTTCTAGATTGCGCCCCTCACAACAAAAGACGGAGGGTCCCATCATGTCCAGTCGCTTCATCGCGTTCACCTTGCCGCGCCACCTGGCCATCGCGGCGGTTGCATCGGCCGTCCTCGCCGCATGCGGCGGCGGCGGCAGTGCCAACGGCATCGTCTTTCCGCCCGTGGCGGGCACGCCGGCACCTTCGCCGGCCCCCGCGCCCGCGCCACCACCGCCGCAGGACGGCGCCGAAGGGCTGCCGCACAAGCTCGCGGGCTGGGCTTCGTTGCCCGCCAGCTTTCGCTGGCCCGGGCCGACCACGGGTCAATTCATCACCAGCGCACTCGGCGTGACGCCGCCCTTCGTCGACGGCCAGCCGCTCCCCGGCTTCTCGGCGCTGTTGAAGAACGACGACGGCACCTGGACCGCCATGCCCGACAACGGCTACGGCAGCAAGGGCAACTCCGGGGACTTCGTGGTCGGCATCTACAACGTCAGCATCGACTTTCGCACCGTGTCGGACGGCACGGCGGTGCCTGGCACCGTGAAGGTGAACAGCCATGTCGCCTTCAACGACGCCAAGGGCTTCCTGAAGGACGGCAAGGGCGTGGACCTGAAGATCACCGCCGACTTCGCCAACTACCAGACGCTCTCGGGCAACAACCTCGTCGACAGCGGCAAGCCCGTGGACGCGCGCATCGCCAGCGGCCGGCTGCTGACGGGCTTCGATCTCGACGTCGAGTCGATCGCCCGCGCCAAGGACGGCTCTTATTTCGTGGGTGAGGAGTTCGGCCCGTACATCCTGCACTTCGACAAGAACGGCACGCTGATGGGCGACCCGGTGCCGCATCCCTTCCTGCGCAGCCCGTTCAACCCGCTGGTGATGAATGAAGGCGCCACCGCGACATCGCTGTCGAGCCGCGGCTTCGAGAGCCTCGCCTTCAATGGCGACGGCACCCGTCTCTACGCGGTGCCCGAGGCGGCGCCTTCGCTGGCCTCGCTGCGGCCGGTGGCCGACGACGAGCGCTACCTGAACTTCTTCGAGTTCGACCCCGCATCGATGCTCTACACCGGCAAGAACCCGGTCTACAGGAAGGACGGGCCGGCCAAGGACAACCAGATCGTCATCGGCGACATGACCCACATCGGCGGCAACAGGTTCGTGCTGATCGAGCGCGACAGCCTGTTCGGCGCGAAGGCGGTGGTCAAGCGCCTGTACATGGTGGACCTGGACGTCAAGGACGCCGATGGCGTGCTGAAGAAGACGCTGCTGGTCGACCTGCTGAACATCTCCGACCCGGCCGACATCGGCGGCCCGCTGGCCGGCGTCGCCAGCGGCAAGTTCAGCATGCCTTTCGACTCTGTCGAAAGCGTCGAAGTGGTGGACGAACACACGCTCGCCGTCGCGATCGACACCAACTTCCCGACCGAAGACGGCCGCGCGCCCGGCAAGCCGGACGACACCGAGGTCATCACGATCCGCTTCGAGCAGGCGCTGTTCAAGCGCAGCGCGCCGAAGAGCTGAAGCTCTCGGCGCGGGCCTCTTCAATCAACGAGGCACTCAAGCCTCGGAGTGAATGCCCTTCATGATGATCACGCCGCCCAGACGCGTGGTGTCGGCGCGCATGCGCTTGGCCAGTGCGTCCGGCGAGCCGGGCTGCGCCTGCCAGCCGGTCTTCAGCAGTTCGCCGCTCACTTCGGGCGAACTGATCACCTCGACCAGCGCGGCATTGAGCCTGGTCACGGCCGCCGGCTTCATGCTCGCCGGCGCAGCGAGCGCGGTCCAGATCTCGAGGTCGGCGCCGCGCACGTCGGCGTCGCGGATCGTCGGCAGCTCATTGACCAGCGGGCTGCGCTCGGGCGAGGTCACGCCGATGGCCTTGAGCTTGCCCGACTTCACGTGCGGCATCGCCAGGCCCGGCGGCAGCAGCGCCAGCTGGATCTCGCCCGCGAGGATGCCTGCGATCACCTGCGGATTGCCGGTGTAGGGCTTGTGCTGCGCGGTGATGGCCGCGCGGCTCTTGAGCAGTTCCATGCCCAGGTGGCCGACCGTGCCCACGCCCGGCGTGCCGTACTTGCCTGCGCTGCCCAGGTTGCGCACCCACAGCAGCAGGTCGGCCGCGGACTTGCCGGTGGCGGCGCCCGACACCACCAGCACCAGCGGCGCGGTGCCGATCAGGCCGATGGGCGCGAAGTCTTTTTCAGGATCGAAGCCGAGCGACGGATTCAGCAACTTGGCGATCGTGAGGTTGCCGTTGATCAGCGCGCCGATGGTGTGGTCGTCCGTGGCCTTGGCCACCTCGGCGGCCACGAGGTTGCCGCTCGCGCCGGGCTTGTTCTCCACCGTCACGGGCTGGCGCAGGATCTTCGAGAGCGGCTCCGCGATAGCGCGTGCCGCCAGGTCGGGCGAGGCACCGGCCGGGAAGCCCACGAGGATGCGCACGGGCTTGGTCGGCCAGGCGGCGTCGCCACCGGTGCGCTGGGCCCACGCGCCCGGGGCGAACAGCGAAGTGGCAATGGCGGCGGCGCCGCCTTCGAGCAGGCGGCGTTTGGTGATCTTCAAGGGAGACTCCAGAGGGATGGAAAAATCAGGGTAAACACGTGCGTTTTGCTTACGAGACGTTACATGATGATGCTGCGTCGCACAAGTTCAGCACAACTGTGAACAGGGCCATCGCACACCCTGTCAGCTTGGTATCCAGAGGTGACGGGCCGCATTTACAATGCCTGCCGCGTTTCTCCTTCCCTCACCACGTCCCACCACGAGGTCTTGTCCGCAATGCCCAAGAGCCCCCAGCCGCGCGCCCGCTTCAGCTTCTCCCCCACCGTGCGCGCCCTGTTCCTGGCCGCTGCGGCCTGCGGCGCCGCGCTTCCCGCGCTGGCCGCCACCGAGCACGAGGACGTCGACCGCCTGATGCAGGCCGGCAAGCTCGACGAGGCCATGACCAAGGCCGAGGCCTTCCTCAAGGACAAGCCGCGCGATCCGCAGATGCGCTTCCTCAAGGGCGTGATCCAGCTCGATACCGGCAAGCGCGCCGAGGCCATCGCCGCCTTCACCCAGCTCACGCAGGACGCGCCCGAGCTGCCCGAACCGTTCAACAACCTCGCCGTCATCTACGCGAGCCAGAACCAGTTCGACAAGGCCCGCAACGCCCTCGAAAGCGCCATTCGCACCAATCCCAGCTACGCCACCGCCCAGGAAAACCTCGGCGACGTGTACGCGCGGCTGGCCAGCCAGGCCTACAGCAAGGCGCTGCAACTCGACCAGAACAACACCGCGGTGCAGCCCAAGCTGGCCGTGATCCGCACGCTCTTCACCGCACCGCCCTCGGCCGGCTCGAAGGGCTCGACCTTGGTGGCCTCTGCCACGACGACGCCTGCACCGGCCCCGGCGGCGAAGGCACCTGCTCCGGCGCCAGCGCCTGCTCCCGCACCGGTCGCCAAGGCGCCTGCCCCGGCACCCGCGCCTGCCCCCGTCGCCAAGGCTCCCTCACCCGCCCCGGCGCCAGCACCCGCTGCCGCGCCTGTCGCACCGCCGGTCAAGGTGGCCGCAGCGCCCGCGCCGGCAGCCAAGACACCTGAACCCGCGCCCGCACCGGCACCTGCCGCGGCCCCGGCTTCCACCGCGGAGATCGAATCCGTCGTTCGCGGCTGGGCTGCAGCCTGGGCCAGCCAGGACATGGACCGCTACCTCGCCGCCTACGGCAGCGACTTCGTGCCCGCCGGCGGACAGAACCGCAAGGCCTGGGAAGAAGACCGCCGTGCCCGCATCGCCGGCAAGTCCAGCATCAGCGTGAACCTCGAGAACCTCGCGATCAAGGTCGACGGACAGACCGCCACCGCCAGGTTCCGCCAGATCTACCGCGCCGACAACCTCAACATCGCGAGCCGCAAGACGCTCGAACTGCAACGCTCTGGCAACCAGTGGCACATTCGCAAGGAAAGCGTCGGCGGCTAGTGGCAGACATCGTCCGGCGCAGCCGGCTTCAGAACTTCCCGCTCCAGCCGCGCAGCGGGAAGCTGCTCGCGGCGTTGATGGCCGCCTCCGCGCTCATGCTGGCCACGCCCGGCGCCGCGCTCGCAGCCAACAACAGCGGCACCAGCAAGACAGCCAGCACCAAGACCGGGGGCTCAAAGGCCGCCAAGGCCGGCAGCCGTGCGTCCGCCAAGGAAACCAAGAGCGGCAAAGCCGGCACCGGCAAGACACAGCTGCAGGCGAAGAGCAGCAAGCGGACCGCCGTTGCGGACAACCAGAGCGCCACTCGCCCGGCCCGCAAGACCGCAAGAACAGCCGCGCCGCTCCAGGAAGCCAACGGCGCCGAGGCACGCCTCATCGGCGTCTACGAACTGTTCGGCCGCGGCAAGACCCGCGAGGCGCTGGCCAAGGCCCGCGACCTCGTGCGCGACCATCCGAACTTCCAGCTCGCGCAGCTCGTGTACGGCGACCTGCTCGCGGCGCAAGTGCCGCCGTCGAACGCCATGCCCGACAGCGCCGGCATCGCGCGCCTGCGCGGCAACCCGGCCATGGTCGAGCTGCACGAGGAATCGCGCCGCCGCCTGCAGGCCCTGCGCGAACGGCCGCCCGCCGGCACCGTGCCCTCGCAGTTCCTCACCCTCTCGACCCGCAGCCGCTTCGCCATTGCCGTCGACGCCTCGCGCTCGCGGCTGTACCTGCTCGAGAACTCCGACAAGGGCCTGAAGCTCGTCGCCGACTACTACATCTCGGTCGGCAAGGCCGGCACCGACAAGTCCATCGAAGGCGACGCGCGCACCCCGCTGGGCGTGTACTACATCACCAGCAGCCTCGACCCGCGCTCGCTGAAAGACTTCTACGGCGCCGGCGCCCTGCCCATCAATTACCCCAACCCGTACGACCTGCGGCGCGGCAAGACCGGCAGCGGCATCTGGCTGCACGGCACCCCGCCCCAGCAGTTCGCACGGGCGCCGCTGGCCAGCGACGGCTGCGTGGTCATGGCCAACCCCGACCTCAAGCAGCTGCTGCGCAAGGTGCAGATCGGCGCCACGCCGGTCGTGACCGCGCGCAGCCTGCAATGGATTGCCGCACCGCAGGCCGAAAAAGAAACAAAGAAATTCGCCGATTCAATTACCGCCTGGAAAGATGCACGAGCCAGCGGCAATGAAGCGCAATTGAAAAAGTTCTATTTACCGGATTTCCAGCGCGCCAGCAGGAAGCCCGTCGATGCCAATTCGGTACTCCGCGACGAGTTGACCTACGCACAAGGTAAACGAGTGCAAATCAAGGACACGTCCTACCTGCACTGGCGCGACACCGAGGACACCATGATCGCCACCTTCGGCGAGGTGTTCGAGGGTGAGAAGAACGGCCGCACCCGCCGCCAGTACTGGCTCCGCCAGGCCGGCGAGTGGAAGCTCTTCCACGAAGAAATCCTCGGCTGAAGCCACGTCACCGACGGGGTCTATGCCCCAAAAGTGTGACTTATTACCCAAACGAAGCCGTCTTGTCGAGTGTTACAAATTGCACTCCAAGGCACCGTGCTACGTAACGCGTAACGGGCATGTTCCCGTAACACTCCACAAACGGACGTTCCCAAGTCCGTAACGTGTTCCCCTCGTCCATGCCAAGCTGCATGCGGTTTACAGAGGGAAACCGTCCTTTCAAGACTGTGAATAAGTGACCTTTTCTGCCCTGCTGTGGGGGCCGAACGGGGCTGGCCGTCTTCCTGCTTTACCCCTTCAGTTAGCACATCCGGGACACGATCCAGTGCGTTTCCACGGTTGATACACGGAGTTACGCTGTATAACATCCACCGTGCCAGCCTTTGTTAACACTTCCTTTCAGGAGATCACCATGCTCAGTTCTATTACTCGTTTTCTGCGCGACGAAGAAGGTGCGACCGCAATTGAATATGGAATTATTGCGGGTCTGATTTCGGTCGCAATGATCACCGCAATCATTGGCAACGATGGCATCGGCGCAAAGATCACGGCCATCTGGGGCGATATCAAGACCTCCCTGTCCTCCGTCTGAAAGCGTCGATGCGGGCAATGGCATCGATTTTCCTCGTGTGGTTGCTCTTCATCACCGTCTATGACTTCAGACAGCGCCGCGCCCCCAACTGGCTGGTGCTCGCGGGTGCTCTCTCGGCACTTGCAGCACTCGCGTTGGGCGCGGCGCCATTCGGTCAGGACTGGCCGAGCGCCCTGCTTGGCGCGGGAATCGGTTTTGGTTGCCTACTGCTTTTCTATGCTCTGGGCCTCATGGGAGCGGGTGACGTGAAATTCGCAGGCGCTCTCGGACTGTGGGTGGGCCCATGGGCCCTCCTGCCCATCTGGATTGGCGGGAGCGTCCTCGGCGCCTTGCACGCCCTTCTTTGGGTGCTTCTTCAGCGATGGCCCGTGTTCCCTCGGCTCTCGCTCATGCTCTTTGGATCACCGCCCTCCGCCGGCAGCAATCCTTCAATTACTCGGGTGCGCTTCATTCCCTATGCGGCCTATCTTGCACTGGCGGCTGCGGTATGGATGGTTTGGGGTCGACAGCGCGGGTAGTTCTTCTTTCCCGTCACCACGAGTTGTTCATCGATAGCTCCTTGATTGCCCCCTGAAACGCCACCCATGATCAACCTAACCAAAATCATCGCCGCCATCCTCGTGCTTCTGGCGCTTGCGCTCGGTGGCTATGCATGGATGCTCAGCCGCAAGGCCCCACCGCCGCCCACACAGACACCTGCTGCGATGGCAGCGCCGGGCAAGGTCAATCAGGCACAGACCTTTCCTGTCGTTGTTGCAGCGAAGGCCCTGCCAGCGGGTCAACCCATCCCGGTGGATGCACTTCGCGTCGAACGCCTGACGATCAACCCTGCGGGAGCCTTCCAGGAAACAGCGCCACTCGCCGGTCGCGTCCCGGTAATCGACCTGGGAGAAGGATCCCCCCTTCTGCAAGGGCAGCTGGTTTCAGGGCTCGCACTGCGCGTCACGGAGGGTGAGCGCGCCGTGGCAGTCAAGGCCGACGAAACCATGGGAGTGGGCAATCGCGTCCAACCCGGCGACTTCGTCGACGTGTTCCTGATGCTCAAGTCAGACGGCAAGGATATCGATCGCAGCCAGGCGCGGCTCCTGCTCTCCCGCAAACGCGTTCTCGCTTACGGCGGCGCTTCCGTCGACGGCCTGCCATCCAAGACTGACAAGAATGCCGGCTCGCAGTCACAGCAACGCCCTGAGACGGCCCGTACCGCCGTGCTAGCAATACCAGTGGAAGACGTCAACCGGCTGACACTGGCCGAGAACAGCGGACGCCTGCTGCTGGCGCTTCGCAATCCCACCGACATGTCCGAACCAGACCCGAAGCTGTTCGCGGATCTGCCGACAGCGCTGCAACCGGCCTCGCTCAAAGGCCGCGATCCGCGCCGTCCTCCGCTTGAAGGCCTGGATCGCGCACAAGCCGGCATGACCACAGTCGACTTCGTGACCGGCGGGAAACCCGGTGCCTTGCGGACCGCAACGGGAACGCCTCGTCCAGCTCCCCCCACCGAAAGGACGGGTGGCGGACTCAAGGTCGAGGTCATTCGCGGCGACCGCAGTGAAACCATCAACTACTGATTGCCCAGCAATGCGCGCAAAGCACATGCATGCCATGCCGAAAACGAACCTCATGACGACCGCCCCCCGCGCGAAGACACGCCATCCGGCGCAGCCCCTTCGCCTCGTCCTCGCGGGACTCTGCCTGCTGGCACCCAGTGCCTGGCCTATAGCCTCCACAGCTGCAGATGTTGAAACGGGATCGTCGCGGCCGGCACTTCAACTCAGACTGGACGCGGGCGCCCAGAGGGAACTGCTGATCGCCAAGGGCATCGACCGCATGGCCATCGCCGATGAGACAGTGGCTGGTGTTGCCCTGACGCGGCAGTCGCCCAACTCGCCCGCCGCGCGCTTGATCATCACGGGCAAGGCAGCCGGCAAGACCACACTCATGGTCTGGGAAAAGGGTCAGTCGAACGCAACGGTCTACGCGCTCGAAATAAGACGCCGCGCATCCGTGGTCACGGGTTCACTGAACAGCATGGATGCCCACCAGGAAGCACGCGAGACGGCCATGGCCAGCAATGGCGAGAAATCGACGCTGGTCGATCGATCCGTGGTCAATGTTCGCAGTAACACCGTGCAGGTCGAAGTCAAGATTGTCGAGTTCAATCGCAGCGTCCTCAAGCAGGCGGGGCTGAACATCTTCAGCACGCGCGCCAATTCGAATGGCTTCAGCTTCGGCGTATTCACGCCGGCGTCGCTGCGATCGGTTTCGTTTGCTCCCACCGGTGCCATCAGCGGCGAATACAACAATCCGCTGGCTCAGGCGTTCAGTCTCCTGTTCAACTTCGGCAAGGCAGGCATCGGTCTCAATGTTGGCTTCCTCGAAGGCAACGGCATGGCGCGCGTGCTTGCAGAGCCGACGCTGGTGGCACTCTCTGGCCAGAGTGCCAGCTTCCTGGCAGGTGGCGAATTGCCCGTTCCCTCCCCTCAGGGCCTGGGCACCACAAGCATCGAATACAAGCCTTTCGGGATCGGCCTGACACTGACGCCCACCGTATTGTCGAATGATCGCATCGTGTTGAAGGTGGCGCCAGAAGCCAGCGACCTGGACTACGCCAATTCACTGAGCATCAGCGGTGTCGCGGTTCCGGCCATCAGCACACGCCGTGCCGACACCACCGTTGAACTCGGCGATGGAGAGAGCTTCATCATTGGCGGACTGGTGAGCCGCACGACCACATCGAATGCCGACAAGATTCCCTTGTTGGGAGACATTCCCGTGCTCGGCACCTTCTTCAAGCAGAGCAAGTATCAGATGAGCGAGAAGGAGCTCGTCATCGTCGTCACGCCGCATCTTGTGAAGCCCATCGCGCGCGGCACCGATCTCGGCCCCTATCTTCCTGGCGGCGCCGAACAACGCGACGGTCCAGTCTGGCGCACGCACTTGCTCGGTCCGGCGTCTGGAACGGCTGTTCCGGGCTTCTCGCGTTGACGCACGCACAGTGAGCGACAAGATGAACGCCCCCCGCGAGAACCTTCCGGAGATGGGGGTCGAGACCTATCTCTTTGCCTCACCCCATGGCAGTCACATCACGTGGCTGACGGATGCGCTCGGACGCCTGGGAACCGTGGTGATGCTCTCGCCCGATGTCAAATCGCTCGACGAGAAGATTGCCTTGCTGGGGCCCGCCGCGATTTTTCTCGACTTCTCCGGCGACCATGCGGGCATGGCCGGCGAACTTCACCAGCGGCTGAAACGCGATTGGCCCGTGCTCCCAGTCCTGGCAGCAGGCGTGTCGACGGAACCCGCATCCATGTTGGCTGCGCTGCGCGCCGGTGTGGACGATTTCGTCGACTTGAGCGCTCCTCCAGCGGAGGCTGTCACCACACTGCGCAAGCTGCTTGATCAACGCAGCACCAATCCGCTGGATGGCAAGCGTGGACACGCGCTGGCGTTGCTCGGAGCCCGCGCCGGCTTGGGCGTGACCACACTCGCGACCAGCCTGTCCGTACTACTCAACGATCAGATGGCCGCGGCGCCGAGGCCCGGTGGGTCCCGCGAATCCCGGCATGGCGTCGCGCTGCTCGACCTCGGCCTGCCCTCGCGCGACGGCCTGCTCTACCTCGACACCCAGAGCAGTTTCAGCTTCGTCGACGGCGTGCACAATCTGCGCCGCCTCGACCAAACGCTGCTGCAGACCGCGTTGGCCCATCACGCAAGCGGTGTGGCCATCCTGCCTCTGCCAGCCAATCTCGCTCAAGTGCGCGAAATCTCTCACGCCGACTCGGTGGCACTGATCAAGCGGCTCGGAGACTTCTTCGACTTCCAGATCGCCGATCTCGGTGGCTTCTCGACTATCGACTTCGTTGCCCAGACGGTGAAATCCGCCCAGCGCAGCTGGGTGGTCTGCGACCAAAGCATCGGAGCCATCGTCTCCACAGCGAACATGCTGAAGGAACTGCACGCCCGCGGCATCGCAACAGACGGACTGTCGCTCGTTGTCAACAAGTTCGACGCTCACGTCGGGCTACCCGCAAAGGACATCGCGGATCGACTCGAACTGCCCCTCCTCCATGTGCTGCCTGCTCGCAGCACACAGTTGCTGGCAGCGGCGAGCCGCGGCGAAATGCTGGTGCGCACCGCGCGCAGCGACGCCTACTCGCAGGCAGTCGCCAGCCTGGCTCGGAGTCTGCAGCAGGATTGCATGCCCACCCCGGGCCACGTGCCCCTCAAGGAGTCCGGCTGGACGGCCCGGATCTCGCAGATCGTCGGCTTCCGTAAGAGCTCTAGCGAAGGTTGAAATTTCCATGTCCACCGATCTCGAATTTGCCGACGACGACCAGACGTTCATCAACTCGCAGCAATTCCAGGACATCAAGAGCTGGACACATGACCACCTCCTGAGCCGTATCGAAGAACTTGGCGCGGAATTCGGTCGCTGGTCGCGCGCGTCCATCCAGCAGTTCGTCGAACTGGAAGTCGACAGTTTCGTTCGCCTGCGCCGCGTGCCGATCAACGATCGCGAGATGCAACTCATCTCCGATGCGCTGACCAAGGAGCTCGCAGGGTTCGGACCACTGGAAGACCTGCTCAACGACCCGGCGGTCGAAGACATTCTGATCAACGGGTACCAGAACGTGTATGTGTCCCGTCACGGCATCCTGGAACGGGAAACCGTGCGCTTCGCAGACTCGGAGCACGTGATGCGCATCGTGCGCCGCATCCTTGCGCCACTGGGCCGTCGACTGGACGAGTCGAATCCGATGGTTGACGCACGCCTGCCGGACGGCGGGCGCATCAACGTCATCATCGAACCCCTTGCGATCGACGGGCTGTCGGTCTCGATCCGCAAGTTCCGCAAGGAGCCGCTCACTCCCGCCGACCTTGTCAAGCTTGGCACCTTCGATGCGGGCATGGCGCAGTTGCTCGAGATCGCCGTGCGTGCGCGCTGCAACATCCTCGTGAGCGGAGGGACCAGTTCGGGCAAGACCTCGCTGCTAAATGCACTTGCGAGCTTCATTCCCGCACGGGAGCGTGTGATCACCATCGAAGACACGGCCGAACTCTCGCTCGGCACCAGCCACGTGGTGCGACTGGAAAGCCGGCCCGGGGGCTTCGACGGGCAGGGCGTGGTCTCGATCCGTGACTTGCTACGCAACAGCCTGCGCATGCGGCCCGACCGCATCATCGTTGGTGAAGTACGCGGCGCCGAGGTCATCGAGATGATGCAGGCCATGAACACCGGCCACGAAGGCTCGATGGGCACCATTCACGCCAGTTCGCCTCGGGAGTGCCTCTACCGCCTGGAGATGCTCGCAGGTTTCGCGGGCTACCAGGGCAGCGAGGTGAGCTTGCGTCGACAGATCGCCAATGCCATCGACTTCATTGTGCAGATCGGGCGGCTTTCGAATGGGCAGCGCAGGATCATCTCGTTGAGCGAAGTGACCGGCGTCAACGACAACGTGGTAGCAATGCAGGAGCTCTACCGCTACGAACCGATCGCTTCGCCCGACGGTGAGGAACGCGATCGCTGGGTGTCCCTGGGGATCGCCCCCCACTCTCCCAAGATCACGCGCTTCCGCCAATCGCTCGCCCGGGCACAGGGAGATCACCGTGCGTGAAGCCTTACTGGTCTTGGCCTGCGTCGCGCTGCTCTTCGCTGCGGCGGGGTTGCTCCTGTGGCAATGGGCCAGGAAGCGGCAGTCCCGGAAGGCCGCCGAGCGGCATCTGAATCAGCAGATACAGGCCAGCACGGCCGCACCAACGCCATCCTCGATGCCCTTGCGGGAGTCGCCCACTGAAAGCTTGACGACCGGCATCATCAAGGATCCATGGCTGGAAACGGAGAACGCTGCCGCAACGGCCATGGCACCAGCTGGACCGCTAGAAAGCGCCCTCCCCGGCTGGCTGGTTGGCGTGATTTCTCCGCGGTCTGCGCTTCTGGCCTTGCTGATCATCGCGATTCTCGCCAGTGCCGCAGGCTTTTTCGGTGGGTGGATCACGGCCTTGAGCGCCCTCGCCCTGCTGGTTCTCCTCGCGGTATTCGCTGTGTGGTGGCTCCTGCAGAAATTCCGTCGAAAGCTGATCAGCCAGATGCCGGCCTATATCGATGCGATGGTTCGATTGATCACCATCGGCAACTCCACGCAAGCGGCCTTCCAATTGGCAATCGCCACCACCGAGACACCGCTGCGCGGGCATTTGGAACGCTCTGCATCGCTGGTGCGCGCCGGCATGGATCTGGATCGCGCGCTCCATCAGACAGCAAGCAATGTCCGCATCGAAGAGATGTATTTGCTGGCCTCCATTCTCGGGCTGGGCGTGCGCTACGGCGGGCGCTCTGACCTGCTGCTGGAACGCGTCGCCAACTTCATGCGCGACCGCGAACAGGCAGAGCACGAGCTCGCAGCCATGTCTTCGGAAACCCGGCTTTCCGCCTGGATCCTCGGACTGCTTCCCATGAGTGTGGCGACCTTCTTCATCCTGACCAATCCCAGTTACTTCATGGGCATGTGGAACGACGGCACCGGTCGGACCATGGTGGTCTTCGCCGCGGGGTTCCAGTTGCTCGGTGCCGCCCTGCTCTATCGGCTGGCGAGGCTGACATGACGTTCACATCCGATCAATTGACGATCTTCAGCCTTGCCTTGCTGGCGCTGGGATTGATGGCCGGCGCGGGGGCATTGATCGCCACGGAATTGCGACGGGCCCGAAGCGGCCACGTCATTGGTCGAGCCATCGATCAGGCCGCCAGAGACCCGGGGCTGGTGCCGCCTCCCTCGCTCGACACAGAAGATCCAGCGGCCACGGCCAGATCTGACATCGAACTTCCATTCCATTGGCTGGACTCGCGATTCGGTCGCGCGCTGGTGGCGGACGAGGACCGGGACCTCATCGACCAGTGCGGCCTCTCGTCGAAACGGGCGCAGCTGATCTTTCTTGTAGCGCGCGTCCTGCTCGCCCTCCTGCTCCCCATCCTTGCATATGTGCTCTGGAGTGCGGGCCATTCGCAACGCACGGTGATCATCGGGCTCGCTGCTGCGTTCGTCCTGGGCTTCATGGCCCCCAAGTGGGTGCTTGGCCGGTTTGCCGCATCGCGGCGCCAACGCGTAAACCAGGAACTTCCTCTTTTTATCGACCTGCTTCGCCTTCTCCAAGGCGTCGGCCTCAGTCTCGACCAAAGCCTGCAGATCATGGCAAGCGACTTCTCTCATGTGCTGCGCGTGCTCGGCTACGAGCTGAATCTGGCCAACAACCAATACAGCCGTGGACGCAGCCGGGAACACTCGCTGAACCGCCTGGCAACCCTACACAGGAACGAAAACCTTCGCGGGCTGGTTTCCCTGCTGGTACAGGTCGACAAGCATGGTGGCGCCGTGCAAGAGCCGCTGCGCATCTTCAGCGACCGCCTGCGCGAGCATCGGCGTTCCGAAATGAAGGAGCGGATCGGGAAGATCACCGTGAAGATGACAGCGGTCATGGTGACGACGCTGCTCCCCGCGCTGGTCATCGTCACGGCGGGGCCGGCCTTCCTCGCGATATTCCGCTCACTGGGAGCCGCTGCCAAATGAACAAGCCCTCCAACGCACGCGTGCTGCGCCGCGCCGGCACGCTCGCCCTGAGCGCACTCATCGCGTGGACCATCGCCGGCTGCGCCAGCGTGAAGGACCAGTACGCAGCCAGCGCAGACGCACAACAGCGCGCAGCCGCTGAGCTTGCCGCAGACGCCAAGGCGGGCGCTACGGTCGACACCCAGGCCACCTACCTGAAGCTCGTCGACCAGATGCAGAAGGAAGACCTCTGGTTCGCTTCGCTCGCACACATCGATGCACTCGAGCAGCGCTGGGGCATCTCACCGGAATCCACGCGCGTACGTGCCGACGCGCTGCGTCAGACCGGACAGGCCGTACTCGCAGAGGCCGCCTACAAGCATCTCCTGACTACCCCCCTGGAAAGCGCTGGCTATCGGGGCCTAGGCCTGCTGGCCGGGGCCCGCGGCAGCTATGCCGAAGCGGCCCAGTTGCTCGGCCAGGCACAGCGCCGCAGTCCGACCGACGCGTTGCTTCTCAGTGATCTGGGCTACGCGAACCTCAAGGCCGGCCGCCTGGAAGATGCACGCCTTCCTCTCATGCAGGCGCTGCAACTTCGCCCCGACAGCGCGCAGGCACAAGCCAATCTCGCGCTCTATCTGGAGGTAACCAATCAACAAGACCAGGCACGCGCCTTGATGGACGCGAATCGCATGCCCGAAGCCACGCGACGCGCCGTCCGTGAGGCGGCACAGCAGATTCGCGTCTTGCCCCCTTCTCCCGGTCCCATCGCGGTGTTCCCCTCCGCGATTGCAGAGCCCGCGACGACGCCGCTGACGTTGAAGCGATCGCGCTGGTCTGGCACCGGAGGCCCGATGCAGGCGACAGCCTCCGTCGTTGAAGCACCTTTGACATTGAACTCGCCCTCACGAGGTACACCATGAATCACACAACCGCCCGACGAGGCATGCCATGGAGCGTAGCCCCCTTGGTTGCGACACTTTTCCTCGTGACCTCTGTGGCCTTCGCCCAGGACAACAAGGTGGATGCCAAGACTGCAGCAGCCACCGTGGTGACCACGGATCCGGCAAGGCTTGGCAGTGCCTCCACATCCGTCGTGGCGCCCAAGCCGGCACAGCCCGCCGAAGACACAACAGCAAGCGAACCCGAAGAGGCCTACCAGCCCGCACTGGCGGTCGGTGATGCAACGCAAGGCCTGCTCGCTTGGCAGCGAAGCGGGGACGTGGCGTCACGCGTCCCGCGTCCGATTGCCGGCAACGTCGCGAGCCGGAGCTACGAGCGCTACATCAAGAGCTTCGAACACCCGATTCCCGAACGCCTGGGATCAACCGTTGCCAACCCCAACAACGGTGCCGGCGGGAATTCCACCTCGAAGTCACGCTAGGCGGCGATAGGTCAACTTCCTCCACGACGAGCAGGCAAGGCGATGCGTATCTGCAGCAACACGAAAGCCCAACATGCCCAAAGCGGTGTGTATGCGATCGAGTTCGCCTTTGTCTTCCTGATTGTTTTTGCGCTTCTCTACGCAGTGGCCTGCTATGGCTTCCTTCTGACCATGCGGATGAGCCTGCAGAATGCAGCGGAAGACGGAGCGCGGGCCGGTCTTCGTTATCAGAGCAACCTGAACGACAGGAAGACACAGGCCGGCGACGTGGCCGAGGATCGTACGGATTGGCTTCCTCCAGCGCTCAAGGCCAACCGAAGCGTAGCTGCCAATATTTGCGTCGCCGGCTCGGACGATTGCGCGCAAGCCAACCCGACTTGCGGGCCTGCCTGGAACAATCGCTGCCAGATGGTCGTGACCGTGACGGTCAGCGGCATCGACACGCTGTTTCCCGCATTGCCCAGCTTTGCAATGCCCGACCGTATCGCGGGCAAGGCCAGCATGCTGCTCGACGGAAGGTCATCATGAAGCCCGGCCCGTCACTTCAAGGGCAGGCGCGGCGCCAACAGCGCGGCGTCGCGGCCATCGAGTTTGCGCTGGTGTTCAGCGTTCTGTTCGTCGGCATCTATGGCCTGGTGGCCTTCTGCGGCGTACTTTATGTTCAGCAGGTCGTCTCGCGGGCCGCGGAAGACGGCGCTCGGGCAGCACAGATCCTGGGAAGCAATACAGTCCCCGCGGACCTGCAGACGAACGTGCGGACTGCAATCTACCGTTCGTTGGCCCTGTCTGCGATCACTCCCGCAGCGGCGGGCGCAACCCCATCGACCCGAGAGACATGGATTCGGACCCAGATGGCAACGACCCCACCTACCGTCAATCTGCTTGCCACAGAGGTCGAGGTCCGGGTGAGCTATCCCTATCGCGCCAATCCGCTGGTGCCGGTGCTTCCTTTCACCGCAAGCTGGATGCCTGACCGCCTGTCCGGCAAGGCGACGGCGACCCGATAGTTCTTCCTCTTACCCGGGGTAACGCCATGCAGCCAATCAATCGAGGATCCACCCGACGCCAGAAAGGGTCGGTGGTCATCAACGCAGCCATCGCGCTCAGCCTGCTCGTCATCGTGCTGGTGGGCACCGAACTTGGCTACCTTTTTTTCCTGAAGCGCGAGCTCCAGAAGACCGTCGACCTCGCGGCGCTTGCGGGTGCTCAGGCACTGCGCCCCTCCGCGTGTGACGTCGCGCGACGAGCGGCGCAGGACAATGCGACGAAGAACTTCCCGGGAGGCATCGCCCCCCTGGCAGACGCGGAAGTAGTGTGTGGCAACTGGGATCCCGTGTTCAACGCCCCGCCACAGCACTTCGCCTCGCCAGTGGCAGGCGAGAAACTCAATGCCGTACGGATCTCGATCACGCGTAATCCGACGCTCCTTCCCTTTTCCTTCACAGGCACATCCGACCGGACCATTGCAGTCTCTGCACTCGCTTATCAGTCCATTCCGCAGGCGATGCTGAGCATTCGAAGCACCCTGCTCACACTGGATCAGGTCCAGTCGCCGCTGCTGGACGCAGTGTTCGGGAAACTGCTCGGCGGGAGCGTGGCACTCACTGTGGCGGGCTGGCAAGGCCTGGTCACGACCCAGGTCAATCTTCTTTCATTCCTGGATGCTCTGGCATTGCAGGTCGGGCTGCAGGCAGGCCAGTATGAACAGGTTCTCGGTACAAAGGTCACGGCAGGGAAGATGCTGCAGGCATTGGCCTCTGTCCTGGAAAAGAATGGTTCCCTTGCACAAGCCGCGCTCACCGGTTTCAACAACATGGTGGGACTGACGACTCAAGTTTCCAACGTGGAACTCACCGTTGCCGAGATCCTTGGAATTGCAACAGGCACACCCAGCAGTGCCTTGGACCTGAGCCTCCAGGCGTTCCAGCTGACCCAGGCCTTCGTGCAACTCGCCAACAGCCAGCACGCCGCGACCGTCAGCGCCCCGTCGGATCTTCTCGGCCTCGCCAATGTGCGTACGACGGTCAAGGTCATCGAGCCACCGCAGCTGTCTGCCATCGGCAGCCCCGAACTCGCCATGCAAGACCCGTTGGGGCCCAACGGGATTCGCGTCCGCACGGCCCAGGTGCGCGCACTGATCTCCGTGGATTTCACCAAGGCACTGAACAGCCTCACCGATCTGGTCAACCAGGTGCTTGCCCTCACCCAGCCCGTGACTGACCTTCTCAACAGCCTCCTGCATCTGGACCTCGTCGGAGCGCTGAGCAATGTCCTGTGCATCGGATGCGAATACAAGACCACCGATCTGCGCCTGGTTTCCTCGCCGTTCCGAATCGACGTGAACATCGATGTGGCAGCCGGCAAGGCACGTGTCGACAGGTACAGCTGTGCATCCGGCGGCAGCAGTAAGACGCTTTCGGTCATTGCAGATACATCCGCCGTGAATCTGCGCGTTGGAAAGATCGGCAACACTCCGGAAGACGCTGCGGCACAGGCTTTCTCCAGCAAGGACCCTCCGAACGTCGAGCCGATTCCTCTGGTCGACATCGGTGCGATGACCGTCCGAAAGACCTGCATTGCCTTTATCTGCGGCTACTCCTGGAAAAAGGGCGCCGGCTGGACTGACGACAAGACCAAGGCGGACCGGGAAGCCTTTGCCGGTGGAGGTATCGGCCTGATGACCAACGCCCCTGTACTCGGTGCGACAGACACTCTTGACTTCGCGGCCCCAGCAGATTCGGGCTTGCCTAATATTTCAGCGTCCCAGATTCCGACACCATATCAACCCGTTGTTGCCGGCGATATCGTTGCCAGTCTCAGTCAAACGCTGGCGAACATCGATATCCACATGTACAAGCCCTCAGTCGATAGTGCGTTGGGCGATCTTTTGTTCGGTGTCGGAAGCACCATCGACGCAGTGGTCAACCTGCTGCGCCAAACCATTTCCTCCGTACTTTCGCCCCTGCTGGATCCCTTGGTCAATACACTGATCGGCGCGTTGGGCATCGACCTCGCAAAGACGGAGGTAGGTGCCAGGCTTTCGTGTCAGGGTGGCGCGCAACTGGTCTATTGAACCCTTCTTAAATGAGTGCCTCCAACTTCGACGAACTCGACCTCTTTGTCTGGGAAGGCAAAGCCGACATCCTCGACCGCATTGCGCGGTGCATGGCGAGCTTCGATGTGGAAGTCATCCGGGCCGATGGCCTGCCGCCTCCGCCGCAGGATCGCGGTGTCGCGTTGCGTCCTTCCGTCGCGATCATCAGCGTCACGGTCATCGATGGCGGGGGGCTTCCTCATGCCACGGAGCTGCTGCAAGGCATGCCGGTGATCTGGGTGGCGGCGGCTTCGCGCGAGCGTGACTCACGCACGTATCCGCCCGAGTACCTGCACGTCCTGCCCTACGACTTCACTTGCGCCGAGTTGCGCACGATGGTGGCCAAGCTGGTTCGGCAGTTGCGGGCGCGCGATGTCGCGCCGCAGGCGCCCGATGTGCTGGTGGCGCATTCCGATGCGATGAAGGGGCTGCTGGCCGAAGTGGGCGCCTTTGCGGACTGCAACCATCCGGTGCTGGTGCGTGGCGAGACCGGCGTGGGCAAGGAGCGCATTGCGCAGCAGCTTCACATCGGGCATCAGCAGTACGGCAAGGGTGCGTTCGTGGCGGTGAACTGCGGGGCGATTCCCGATGGGCTCTTCGAGTCGCTGTTCTTCGGTCACACGAAGGGCTCGTTCACCGGTGCCGTGCATGCGCATCGCGGCTACTTCGAGCAGGCCACGGGCGGTACGTTGTTTCTTGACGAGATCGGTGACCTGCCGCGCTACCAGCAGGTGAAGCTGCTGCGCGTGCTGGAAGACAACGCGGTGACGCGGCTGGGGGCGACCTCGCCGATTCGCGTGGACTTCCGGCTGGTGGCGGCGACGAACCGCAACCTGCGCGAGATGGTGGCGAGCGGCGAGTTTCGCGCCGATCTGTTCTATCGACTCGCGGTCATCGAGCTGCATGTGCCCAGCCTGGAAGAGCGTGGCGAGATCGACAAGATCGCGATCTTCAAGGCGCTGCTGACGAACGTGCTCGGCGACGAGCTCGAAGCCTTGGGTGAAACGCCGCACTGGCTCAGCGATGCGGTGGCCGAGACTTACTTTCCGGGCAACGTGCGGCAGCTGCGCAATCTCGCGGAGCGCGTGGGCGTGATCGCGCGGCAGTTGCACGGCTGGGACCAGAACCTGATCCAGCGCGCGATCGCGCTCACGCGCGGCACGCCGGCGCCGGCTGCGCTGGCGACCGATCGCAACGGTACAGGGGTCGCGCTCGATGCGAATGGAGACCGCAAGGGCTGGAACAGCAGCGAGCGCAACCGCATCATCGCGGCGCTCGAGATCAACGACTGGAAGCGCCAGGACACGGCGCAGCATCTGGGCATCAGCCGCAAGGTGCTGTGGGAGAAGATGCGCAAGTACCAGATCCTCGACGGCGAGCCCGGCATCCCAGAAGAAACTTAGCTCGCCCCCAGGCTGCGCGGCACTTCGTGTCCGCTTCGCCTACCCCCTACCGGGGGCAACACCTGAGGCCCGGCAAAGCCGGTTCCTCGGTGTTTCGCGAAGGGGCCTCGCTTCGCTTGCCTCGTGGACTAGTTGGTGCCGAGCCTTGTGGTTCTGCGCAGCGGCGGGTTCGCGAACGATGCACCTGGCGAGCGGTCGACCGTGGGCTCGCTGGCGCAGGTCGTGTTGCTCGAGATGCACAGCGCGCCCAGCAGGCCATCCTCGGTCAGCGGGGTGCGGCTGGGAGGTCCGAAGATGCGGTCGATCCAGCCGTTGCTGCCGATGGGGTCGATGCGCAGTTCGCCGGTGGTGCGGGCCAGGCGCAGTTCGGAGATGCGCAGGTCGAACACGCCGTCGATGTAGTCGAACAGCAGGGTGTAGTAGTCGAGCTGGGCATCGAGCACCTGGGGCAGGGTCTCTCGGCCGAACTCCATGAGGCGGCGGCGGCCGCGGAAGGCCTGGCCGGAGGTGCTGACGGCTTCCATCAACTGGCGCTCGCGTTCGCGGCCGGCCACGGTACGGGACCACGACGACGCGGTGAGCTCCAGCAGGTTGAGCTTCACGCCCTCCATCTTGGCTTCCTGGTTCGCGACTTCGGCCAGGGCGCCCTTGAGCTTGAGCTGACGGTCGAAGCCGTTGCCGAAGTTCCAGTTGAGTTCGAACGCGGCGCGCGTGGGGTCTTGCGGCGACACGCCGCGCGGATCCTTGCTCTTCACGACGACGGCATCGAGCGTGGGGTAGAGGCTGGCTTCCGTCTGTTCGACCAGGGCCCGGGCGCGCGCGACGCGGCCCTGGGCTTCGGCGAGTTCGGTGCTGCGCGCTTCGGCGCGGCGCAGCGCTTCTTCCTGCGAGCCGATGCGCCATTGCGGCGGCGCGGCGAGCACGGGCAGCGACGAGGGGTTGGGCGAGAACTTGAAGTAGTTGCGGAACTTGGCCATGGCCTCGTCGCGCTGAGCCTCGAAGTCGGACTCGCGCGCGGCCACGAGGGCCCGCCGAGAAGCCGCCATGTTCAGGTCGTTGTCACCGCTCACTCCGAGCGCGACGCGGCGTGCCTCGGCCTTCGACAGCTCGGCCACGACCTCGGTGGCGCGGTGCGCGATCTGCTTCTTCAGGTCGAAGCGTTGCACCTGCAGGTAGGCGGTGAGCGCGTCCAGCACCACCTTCTGCGAGGTGGTGATGACCGCCTCGTCGTCGGCCTGGTTGGCCAGCTCGGCGGCGCGCTGCGCGGCGCTCATGGCGCCGCCGTCGATCAGACTCACGCGCGCTTCGGCAGTGAGCACGGTGTAGTTCTCGCTCTTCGCGTCCTTGGCGCCGCTGTTGTAGGTACCTGACGAGGTGCCGATCTTGAAGCGCGGGTAGCGCGCCATGCGGGCCGCGTCCACACCGAAGCTGCTGGTGGTGGCCGCGGCCTGCGCGGTCTGCACCTCGGGGTATTCCTGCGACAGCGTGATGAGCGCCTGCTTCACGCGCTGCGCGGAGCTCGCGGCACCGACGGAAGGCGACGACAGGCGACGCGACAACGCGAGCGTCGCGGGTGGCCCGTCCGCCTCCAATGACTGTTGGGCATAGGCGGTGGGCGGCAGCGCCATGCTGACGCACAGGGTGGCACAGACCACGCCGGGGGCGATGCGCCCGCGCCGTCCCGGCAAGACGGGCGTCCTCATGGCTCGCGGAAGGCTTCGCGCCGAAGTTTGAGCACAGGCCGCAGGATGTACCAGATGAACGGATCGGTCCCCACACGCAGATCGACTTCAGACTCCATGCCGGCGGTGATGCGGTTCTCCTTGCGACCCACATGCGACTGCGACATGCTGATGAGCAGCCGGTAGTACGGCGCGCCCTGGGAGATGGCCGCATCGCGGTCGGCGTCGGCCGCCACGAGCTTGACCTTGCCGTCCACGGCACCGTAGCGCAGGTAGTCGTAGGCGGTGATCTTCACGCGCGCCAGCTGCCCCACTTCGACAAAGCCGCGGTCGTTCGGGTTGAGGCGCGCCTCGACCATGATCTCGTCCTCGTCGGGCACGACCTCCAGGATGGCTTCGCCGGGCTTCACGACCCAGCCGGGGCTGCTGCTGCGCAGGCCCTTCACGATGCCTTCCGCCGGCGCTTTCACGACGGTGCGCGAGCGTTGCGTGCGTGCGCGTGCGAGGTCTTCGCTCAGGCTGGCGAACTGGCGCTCGACGGTGGCGAGTTCGTCCGACGCGCGGCGACGGAAACGCCCTTCGGCCTCGGCCATCTTGGCCTGTGCCTCGGTGATGGCGGCCTGCGCCGAGATCACGCCCTGGCGCGTCACGGCGAGTTCGCTGCGCACGCCTTCGACCTGGCGGCGCTTCTCGAGCACCTCGACCTGGCCAACGAGTTTTTCGCTGAGCAGCTGCTCGGAAATCTCGAGTTCCTTCTGCGACAGCTCCAGCCGGTCGCCCAGGCCCTTGGCCTTGGCCTGCTGTTCGAGCTGCTTGCTGCGCGCCTGCTCCAGGCCCGACACGGCACCGGCCATGACGCCGCGCTGTTCGAGCGCGCGCGCCTGGTAGGCGCCGACCTCGCCTTCGAGCACGGCTTCGTCGATGTCGGGGTCGAAGGCATCGCGCTTGAGCGGCTGGCCGCGGCTCTCGGCAATGAGCCGCACGCGGGTGGCCTGCGTGGCGGCGTAGCGCGCGGTGAGCTCCTCGAAGTTCAGGCCGCTGCCGCCCAGGTCGATCTCGACCAGCGACTGGCCCTGCTTGACCTTGTCGCCCTCTTTCACGAGCACGTTGCTGACGATGCCGCCTTCCAGATGCTGGATCGACTTGACGCGGTCGGAGGGGATCACGCGGCCCGGTGCGACGACCACGGTTTCCATCGGGAAACCCAGCCCCACCATCGCCAGCAGCGCCACGGCACCGCCGATGATCCACTGGCGCCGCCGGCCTTGCGGCGTGGTCTGCGCCGCCTGTTTCTCGCTCTCGCCCTGAAGCACCTGCGGCAAGTCTGGTTTCAAAATCCCGTACCCCTGTCTCTGTCTGTCAGTCGGTCAATCGATCGCTCAATTGATCAAGTCACTCAGGCCATCGAGCGCGACGCGGCGGAGACGCCGGCATTGCCGCCGCCTTCGTCCGCATCGCCCAGCGCCACCAGCGGCTTCTTCACGCCGAACAGCTTGGGCACCATGACGGCGGCGGAGCCGATCTCCACGTTGCCCTGGCCGGTGACGTGATAGACGGCGGTGGCCGCCGACACGATGCGCAGCGAATGCGTGACCACGACCACGGTGCGCACCTTGGCGACCGCGAGCATGGTGGCGAGCAGGTTGCGCTCGCTTTGAAAGTCGAGGTCGTTGCTCGGCTCGTCGAGCACCAGCACCGACGGCTTGCGCAGGAAGCTCATGGCGAGCGCGAGCTTGCGCCGCTCGCCCACCGAGAAGCCGGTGCCGCCCTCGCCCACCACGGTGCGGTAGCCGTCGGGCAGGCGCGAGATGAAGTCGTGCGCGCCCGAGAGCTTGCAGGCCGCGACGATCTGCTCGTCGCTCTGGCCCGGCGCGCCGCGGCGCATGGTGTCGACCAGCGGGCCGCCGAACCAGTAGACCTCCTGCGAGAGGTAGCTGATCCAGCGCGACAGTTCTTCGCGGCCGAACTGCGAGAGGTCGTACTCGCCGATGCTCACCACGCCGTGCGTGGGCGTGTACAGGCCCGACAGCAGCTTCACGAGCGTCGACTTGCCCGCGCCGTTGCGCCCGACGATCACATGCAGGCCGCCGGGGCCGATGTCGAGGTCGACGTTCTCCAGCACGGGCTGCGGGGCGTCCTCGGTGAAGCTGAAGCTCACGTCCTTCAGCGTGACGCGGCCCAGCGGCTGCGGCAGCGCCATGCCGGTGGGCGCTTTCTCGACCGGCTCGCCGAGCACGGTTTCCAGGCGTTTGGCGGCTTCCTTGGCGGTGGCCAGCGCGCGCCAGTTCGAGACCAGCCCGGCCACCGGCTGCAGCGCCTTCAGCGCGAGCATGTTGGAGGCAACGAGGCCGCCCACCGTCATCCACTGCTGCATGACGGAGACGGCGCCCACGGTGACGACGATCACCGAGAACACGGTGAGCAGCACGGTGGTGCCGTCGCGCGCGGTTTCGATCTGGCCGTTCTTGCCGAAGCTCTCGCTGAGCCAGGCGTTGTAGGTCTGCTGCCAGACGTCGATGGTGGGGCCGTCGTTCGACTGCGCCTTGAGCGTCTCGCGCGCATGACAGATCTCGGAGGTGATGCGGTCGAGCCCGCGCCCGCGCTGCACTTCTTCGACGCGGCCGGCGCGCACTTCGTCGGCCCACCACCAGGCCAGGAACGACATGATGGCCAGGAAGGCCGCCACCACAGGCAGCACCGGCAGCGCAACGATGCCGATCACCACCAGCGCGAAGATCGCCATCGGCAGATCGAAGATCGATTGCGCGAGCCCGCCGGTGACGGTGCCGCGCACGGCGCCCACATCGCGGAAGAACAGCTGCCAGGCCGAGGCCGGCCGCGCTTCCAATGCGCGCAGCGGGCGACCGAGCATGGAGTGCAGCAGCGCGCTCGACACGCCGTGATCGACGGTCGCACCCGCGTTGCGCAGCAGGCGCGAGCGCCGCGTGCGCAGCCAGAACTCGATGCACAGGAAGAACAGGATGCCGCACACCAGCGCAGCGAGCGTCGAGACGCCGCTGCGCGAGAGCACGCGGTCATACACCTGGAGCAGGAAGATCGAAGGCAGCAGGCCGAACAGGCTGATGGGCAGCGAGAGCCACGCCGCGCTCTTGACGAGGGGGTAGGCCGCGCGGAACGCATCGTTCAACGCGCCGGCATACGGACTGGCACCGGGAGTGTCCGGCCTGTCGGCAACCAGCTGACTGGGCAAGAGGAACTTGATCATGGAGAAACACCGATCCGTCGGGCAACGACGCCTGCACCATTATCAACTGTTACCCGTCTGTTACAAGGCAAAAATTCGCCTCTGATGCCTCTCAGCATCGGTGTGCGCGAACCTGCGCCGGACCGGTCGATTCCATGTCGCGCGTTCCTTGCGGCGCGGCGCTTTCCCTGAGCGTGCAATTCATCGTCTTGTGGTTGTAACTGTGGCTGGCAGTGCGCGCGGATGTGCCCGGCAGGCCTTCGGCAAAAACGAGCGCGATGTTGGCGCACAGCAGCATGAGCAGCACCCAGGCGCACAGCAGCTGCAGCCAGCCCAGCCACCAGCGCCGCGGCGGTGCCTCGCGTTCGGATTCATAGGGAATGTGGACCAGTGCGTTCCATCTCATGGCAGTGCTTTCAAGACCCGGGCAAGCCGGGAAAGACCGACACCCGCGGAGCTCTTGGCCAGCACCCAGTCGCCTGGTTGCAGCAGCCCGCCGAGTGCGGTGGAGAGGTCGGACACATCGACAAACCAATGGGAGCGGACCTTGGTGCGGATGCGCGTGTGAAGCGCCCGCATCAAGGGACCGCAAAGCAGCACGCGATCGGGCTGCGATGCCAGCAACTCGGCCTCCAGATCGAGGTGATGGCGCTGGGCCGCGGGGCCCAGCTCCTGCATGTCGCCCAGGATGGCCACCCGGCGCGCAGGCTCGCAGGGGGCTTGTGACAGCAACTCAAGCGCCGCCCGCATCGAACTCGGGTTGGCGTCGTAGGTTTCATCGATCAGCTTGAAGCTTCCGCCGCCGATGTGAATGGTGTGCAGCGCACCGCGTCCGCCCGGCGGCTCGAAGTGCGCAAAGGGCTCGACCGCCGCCGCCAGCGGCAGGCGCAGCGCCTGCAATGCGGCCAGCGCGGCCACGGCGCTCGCGCCCATGTGGCGGCCCGGCGCGTTCAGACGCAGCTGGAAAGGCTCGCCGGCCACCTCCGCCTGCACCTCGCCGTGGTCGAAGGCGAGCAGGCGCACGTCGGCGTCCTTGTGCTCGCCGTAGGTCACGATCTGCAGCTGGTGCGCCATCGCCGCTTCGGCGAAGGTCGCGAACTCGGGCATGTCGCGGTTGAGCACCACGCGGTCGCCCGCGGCCATGGCCTGGAACATGCGGCAGTCCAGCCGCGCAGCGGCCTCCGACGGGCCGCGGTGTTTCTGCGACGCCGCCGAGATCCCGGTCACCACGATGAGCGAGGGCCGCATGAGCTGCGCCGAAGCCGGCATGTGCGATGAGCCCATCTCGAGCACCCAGTACGCGGCATGGCGGGGCATGCAGGTGAGGTTCCAGGCGATGCCCGACGGCAGGCTGATGTTGCCTTCGGGCTGCGCCACTTCGCCCCATACGGTGAGCGCGCCGGCCAGCATGGCGGCCACGGTGCTGCTGCCCGCGCCGCTGCCGAGCACGCCGCAGACGCGGCCGGTGAACTCGGTGCGCGCATGGTCGCCCAGCTCGAGCACGGCCTGCAGCACGTTCGCCACCTGCAGCACGGGCACGCGCTTGTCCAGGTGCGGCTTGGGGTCGGTGCACAGCACGGCGGCAGCGGGCTGCAGCACGCCCTTGAGCGTGACGGCGGCCAGCGGCGTCTTCGACGGCCGGGCCTGGTGGTCGAACACGACACGGCCCTTGCGCATGAAGGTGCGCTGCGCCACGCCGGTGGCGCGCCAGCCGTCCTCGGGCTTGACCACCCATTCGCCGCCGGTGACGCGTGCCATCTCGCTGGCGGTCCACACCGCACCGTCGTCGCGCGAACCGCTGCCACCGCCGCCGGGGCCCGCGCCGCCGGGCTGGCTGCGCCGGTCCAGCAGGTAGCGGTGGTAGGCCGCGAAGCCCGTCACGTACTGCTCGACGTCGTCGATGCGCACGCGGAACGAGTGGTGCCGCACGAAGAAGGCGCCGACGACCGTGGACGGCCGGCGGAAGTACATCGCCATCTCGGGCCAGAAGAAGCCGTTGAGCAGGTAGTGCGCGCGGTAGTCGAGCGCGCGGTAGAACTTCTCGGTGTCCAGCTCGTCGAGCAGGTGCCGCATGGCGGGCATGCTTTCCAGGCGCTGCAGCATCTGCTGCGCGGCCAGCATGAGGCTGAGCAGCGTGGGGAAGGTGGTCTTGCGATCGAGCACGAAGTCCAGGTAGCCCGCCACGTTCTGCAGCCCGAAGCGGAAGTAGCGCTCCTGCGGGCTCCACTGCGTGAGCTCGTTCACGCAGCCGCTGAGCCAGTGATCGTGCGACTGCCAGTGCTGGCTCGCAATGAAATGGTCGAAGGCCTTTTCGACAGCCGCCAGCCAGCGCGGATCGCGCGTGAGGCCGTACAGCCGCATCAGGCCAAAGGCCGCCTCGCCGTCGTAGAAGATGACGCGCGAGGCCTGCTTGAGCGTCAGGTCGGCCGCGTGCAGCACGTGGTCGAAGCGCCCGCTCGCCGGGTCTTGCAACGCCACGATGCCCAGCGCGAGCTTCTCGAGCAGCGGCAGCCAGTGGCGCGTTTCCATCAGCTCGCAGTAGCGAACGAACATGCGCACGCAGGCGGCGTTGCCGCCCAGGCGGATCTCGCCGCCGGTGTCGACCAGGTACGCGACCTCGCGGCCGTCGGGCAGCGTGTAGTCGCGGATCAGCGCGTCGGTCAGGTGGTCGATGGCACGGTCGATGGCCGCGCGCAGCGTGTCGTCGCGCGTGAGCTCCCAGGCCTCGAGCATGGCGTGCACGGTGCCTGCATGGCGCATCGCGTCGTAGGTCGGGATGCGGCGGTCGAAGCACGGAAAGTAGCCGTACACGAAGAGGCCGTCGCTCTGCATCTGGCGCGCCAGGTACGACGAACCGCTGCGCACCAGGTCGAGCACCGACTGCGGGTTGAGCGCCGGCAACTGGCGGCGGCCCGCGTCGAGCCCCGTGCCCACGAGCTTGTGCACCACGCCGTCGGGCTGGCAGAACACGCCGACCGTGGCCAGCAGGTAGACGGTGCGCTCCGTCGGCGTTTCCAGCGGCAGCGTGCGCTCGAAGCGGGCCTGCGCGTAGACGTCGAAGTTGCGCGCGTTCACCACCGAATGCGCGACGGTCGAGTCGCCGCACAGCATGGCGTTGGCATTGAGTTCCTGCTCGGTGAAGGCGAAGTCGAAGTCCTGGTCGAAAGCCAGGCCGAGCCGGAAGTAGTTGCGCTTGACCGCAGTGAGCTGGGTCTTGAACTGCGTCCAGTCCATGGGACTGGCGCCCTCGACCCAGTCGATGCGCAGCCAGGGCGAGACGATGCCGCGCTCGCGCACCCATCGCTCGACCAGCGCGGCGCCTTCGCGCCAGGCGGTTTCGAAGTCGTCGGCCCGCGCATGCACGACGTGCGCACGCTGGGAGCCGTCGCTCACCGAGAAGAAGAGCGTGAAGGCCGGGTACGGGGCGGGCAACGCCGCGCACACGGACACCAGGCGCTCGTGGCAGGCGTGGAGCTGGTCTGAGAAGGACATCATTCGGCCCCGGTCGAATGCGGGCGAAGGCCGGTCGCGTCCGTCATCTGCTCTCGCCTGGATGACGTGATCGCGGACCGGAAGCCGCCCGTTGAATCATCGCGTGCTCCCGATTCAGCGGTAGCTGAATTCGGCGCGACGATTGAGCTGATGGCCCTCCTCGGTGGTGGCAAGCGATGCGGGCTTTTCAATGCCCCAGCTGATGGCTTCGATGCGTTCGCCCGGCACGCCCATTTGCGTGAGCATGCGTTGCACGGCTTCGGCGCGGCGCTGGCCGAGCGCGAGGTTGTACTCGCGGCCGCCGCGCAGGTCGGTGTGCCCTTCGATCACGACCCGGCTCGCCGGCCGGTTGCGCATGAAGCCCGCGTGCGCCTCGACGATGCTGCGGTCGCCGGGCCGGACGTCGTACCTGTCGAAGTCGAAGTAGACGATCTTCGCCAGTGTGTTCGTCACCGGCGGTGGTGGCGGTGCCGGCTCCACCTTGGGCACTTCGCGCACGCTCTTGTTGGAGTAGTAGTAGGTCGCGTCGTCGCGACCGCCCTTGGGAGGCACACCGCAGGCGGCGAGGCTGGCACCCATGGCCACGAGGGCCAGTATCCGGAAATTCTTGTTCATGACGGTCCTTTCGTGGGACAGGCCGCGAACGGCCTGTCCCTTTCTGCTTGCTATCGAGGTTTCCCTTCCTCCTTCTTCGTGTCCCTTGGATCAGCCCAGCAGGCCGTGCAGGATGTTGGTCACGGGGGCCAGGGCGCCACCGGCCGGGCTGCTGTGGTCGAGCAGGCTGGTGATCGGGGTGAGCACGTTGTCGAGCACCGGGGCCACCGTGTGTTCGACCGTGTCCACCACACCGCTCACGACCGCGGCCACCGGGGCCGTCGCCGGCGTGCCGGCGAGGATGTCGGTCACCGGAGCTGCCACGCTGGTCACGGTGTCGACCACCGTCGAGACCAGCGAGCCGCCGGAGCCAGCCGCGCCCGTCACGCTGTCGAGGATGCTGGTGACCGGCTCCAGGATGCCGGCGACCGGTTCGCTGCCACCCGTCAGGCCGCCGAGCAGGCCACCCACGAGTCCGTCCGCGCCGAGCAGGCTGCCGACCAGGCCGTCGTCACCGAGCACGCCGCCGAGCAGGCCGCCGGCGTCGCCACCCGTCACGCCGCCCAGGACACCACCCAGCAGGCCGTCGTCGCCGAGGATGCCGCCGAGCAAGCCGCCAGCGTCGCCGCCGGTCACGCCGCCCAGGACACCACCCAGCAGGCCGTCGTCACCGAGGACGCCGTCGAGCAGACCGCCAGCGTCGCCACCGGTCACGCCACCCAGGACACCACCCAGCAGGCCGTCGTCGCCGAGGATGCCGTCGAGCAAGCCGCCAGCGTCACCACCGGTCACGCCACCGAGGACACCACCGAGCAGGCCGTCGTCACCGAGGATGCCGTCGAGCAGGCCGCCGGCGTCGCCACCGGTCCCGCCACCGAGGACGCCACCCAGCAGGCCGTCGTCGCCGAGGATGCCGTCGAGCAGGCCGCCGGCGTCGCCACCGGTCACACCACCGAGGACACCACCCAGCAGGCCGTCGTCGCCGAGGATGCCGTCGAGGAGACCGCCAGCGTCGCCACCGGTCACGCCGCCGAGGACACCGCCCAGGAGGCCGTCGTCACCCAGCACGCCGCCGAGCAAACCACCGTCACCGCCGAGGACACCGCCCAAGAGGCCGTCGTCACCCAGCACGCCGCCGAGCAGGCCACCGTCACCGCCGAGGACGCCGCCCAGGAGGCCATCGTCACCCAACACGCCACCGAGCAGGCCGCCGTCGCCGCCGAGGACGCCACCCAGAAGGCCGTCGTCACCCAGCACGCCACCGAGCAGACCGCCTTCGCCGCCGAGGACGCCACCCAGAAGGCCGTCGTCACCCAGCACGCCGCCGAGCAGGCCGCCGTCGCCGCCGAGCAAGCCACCCAGCAGACCGTCATCGCCCAGCACACCGCCAAGCAGACCACCGTCGCCGCCGAGGACGCCGCCCAGGAGGCCATCGTCACCCAGCACGCCGCCGAGCAGACCACCGTCGCCGCCGAGGACGCCGCCCAGGAGGCCGTCGTCACCCAGCACGCCGCCGAGCAGACCGCCTTCGCCGCCGAGGACGCCGCCCAGCAGGCCGTCGTCACCCAGCACGCCACCGAGCAGACCGCCTTCGCCGCCGAGCAAGCCACCCAGCAGACCGTCGTCACCCAGCACGCCACCGAGCAGACCGCCTTCGCCGCCGAGCAAGCCACCCAGCAGACCGTCGTCACCCAGCACGCCGCCGAGCAGACCGCCTTCACCGCCGAGCAAGCCGCCCAGCAGACCGTCGTCACCCAGCACACCGCCAAGCAGGCCACCGTCGCCTCCGAGCAAGCCGCCCAGGAGGCCATCGTCACCCAGCACACCGCCGAGCAGGCCACCGTCGCCGCCGAGGACGCCGCCCAGGAGGCCGTCGTCACCCAGCACACCGCCGAGCAGGCCGTCGCCACCGATCAGGTGGGCCACGCCGTCGGTCACGAAGTCGACCTGGGTGTCCACCGCGTTCAGCAGGCCGTTCGTCGCGCCGGCGCCGAGCAGCTGGTCCACCAGCGGGCTGGCCAGGCCACCCACGCCGTCCGTCACGTTGTCGACCAGGCCGTCGGCCGGATCGAGCACGTTCGGGTTGTTCGGCGTGAAGCTGGAACCGAGCACCGGCGCCAGCAGGCCGTCGACCGTGTCGGTCAGGCTGTCGGTCAGTTGCGAGACCGGGGCCAGCACGTCGCCCAGGCCGAGGTCGCCGAGCACGCCGTTGTTCAAGCCGTCCACCAGGCCGGCAACCACGCTGTCGGTCGGGTCGAGCAGGGCCGCGCCGGTGCCGGGGGTGCCGCCACCGATGCCGCCGAGCACACCGCCCAGCAGGCCGCCGACGAGGCCGTCTTCGCCGAGCAGGCCACCCACGGGGCCGTCTTCACCCAGCAGACCGCCGACCACGCCGTCCGGTCCGAGCAGGCCGCCGACGCCGTCGCCGCCGAGCAGGCCACCCAGCGGGCCGTTCTCGCCCAGCAGGCCGCCGAGCAGGCCGTCGTCACCGAGCAGACCGCCGATGGGGCCGGTGCCGCCGAGCAGACCGCCGACCAGGCCGTTGTCACCCAGCACGCCGCCGAGCACACCGTCTTCGCCGAGCAGGCCGCCGATGGGGCCAGCGTCGCCGAGCAGGCCGCCCAGGAGGCCGTCGTCACCCAGCACGCCGCCGAGCGGGCCGTCGCTGCCCAGCACACCGCCCAGCAGGCCGTCGTCGCTCAGCAGGCCGCCGAGCAGACCGTCGTCACCGAGCAGGCCGCCCAGAGGCCCGTCTTCGCCGATGACGCCGCCGAGCAGGCCGCCCAGCAGACCGTCGTCACCGCCGAGCAGACCACCCAGCGGGCTGTCCGCGAGCAGGCCGGAGAGCGCGCCGTCCTGACCGAGCAGGTTGTCGACGAGGCCGCCCTGGCCGAGCAGTTCGCCGGTGAGGCCGTCGGAACCCAGCACGTTGGACAGCACGCCGTCGCCGCCGAGCAGGCCGCCCACGAGGCCGTCTTCACCCAGCAGGCCGCCCAGGGCGCTGTCGTCGCCGAGCAGGCCGCCCAGCAGGCCGTCCGCACCGAGCAGGCCGCCAGTGAGGTCGCCCAGCGCGCCGTCGCCGAGCAGGCCACCGACGAGGCCGTCGTCGCCCAGCACGGTGTCCAGCAGGCCGCCGACCGCGCTGCCTTCGCCGATGAGGCCGCCCACGACGCCGTCCGGTGCCAGCAGGCCGCCGACCAGGCCGTCTTCGGCCAGCAGGCCTTGCACGAGGCTGCCTTCGCCGACCACGTTCTCGAGCAGGCCGCCGAGGGCGCCGTCGTCACCCAGCAGCTGGTCGGTCACGCCGCCCAGGCCGAGCGCATCGGTCAGGCCGCTGACGATGCCGTTGTCGCCGACGAGGTTGCCCAGTGCGTTGTCGAGCGCGTCGGTCACGTAGTCGACCTGGCCGAGCAGGCCGGCCGTGATGGCCCCGGCCGCGCCGGCACCCAGCAGCGGATCGAGCAGCGGGCTCAGCGTGCCGCCCAGCGGATCGGTGATGCTGCCGACGAGGTCGTCCACCGGGTCGAACTGGTTCGGGTTGTTCGCCTGGAACTCTTCGCCGAGCAGCGGGGCGAGCACGTCGTCGACGACGTCGGTCAGGTTGTCCGCCACATCGGTCACCGGGGCCAGCGCACCGCCCAGGCCGAGCGCGTCGTCCAGGCCGTCGAGCACCTCACCCACGACACCGTCGGCGGGGTCGAGCAGGTGGTCGGCGTCTGCGTCGGAGTCGCTGTCCGAATCGCTGTCCGAATCGCTGTCAGAGTCAGAGTCGGAGTCCGAGTCGCTGTCAGAGTCCGAATCAGAGTCGCTGTCCGAATCGCTGTCCGAGTCAGAGTCGCTGTCAGAGTCGGAGTCACTGTCTGAATCCGAGTCGCTATCTGAATCGCTATCCGAGTCGGAGTCCGAGTCCGAGTCGCTGTCAGAGTCCGAATCAGAGTCGCTGTCCGAATCGCTGTCAGAGTCACTGTCCGAATCCGAGTCGCTATCCGAGTCAGAGTCCGAGTCCGAATCGCTATCCGAATCCGAGTCGCTATCCGAATCCGAGTCGCTATCCGAATCCGAGTCGCTATCCGAATCCGAATCCGAATCCGAATCGCTGTCGCTGTCGCTGTCAGAGTCCGAGTCACTGTCCGAGTCGGAATCGGAGTCCGAATCCGAATCGGCGTCCGCATCGGAGTCGCCGCCCGGGCCGCCCACGAACAGCGGGAAGCCGGTGGTGCCACCGTCGCCGCCACCACCACTGAGCGCGGCACCCAGCGCCGCGGCGCCCAGGGCGCCCAGCGCGAATTCGCCGAGGCCGATGCCGCTGCCGGCCGCGGTCTTCTTGGTCACTGCCAGAGCGGCTGCGTCAGCATCGCTGTCCGGCGGGGTCACCTGCAGATCGCCCGAGGCGACATCCACATTCACTTGCTCGAGGCCACCGGGCAGCTTGGTCGAACCGATGGTCGCATCGGTGCCGCTGGTGAAGACGCCGGCCAGCGGCGCCTTGTTGGTGGCCGATCCGGGGAACAGCACGTTGGCCTGACCGCCGTCCGGCACGATCACGCGGTCACCGGCCATCAGGGTCTGATTGCCGTCCACCGGAATGCGGACACCCTCGCGCATCACGGCAACGCCGGGCGTAGCATTGGACAATGTGCCCACGCTGGAAGACGCCACGGCCGCAGGCGCGGCGGAAGCGCCAGCGCTCATGCCCGGCGTGCCTAGCGGCGTGACGGTGGCTTGGGCGAGAACCACGGGCGCGCCAGTGGCGGCGAGCCCTTCGGTCGAAACGGTCGATGCTTGTGGAGCGGTCATGGCAGCCTCTGTGACAAAAGATGCCTTCACAGGGGCAACTTGCGTGCCGCTTTTTCGCCGCCTTGCCAACGGCGCGCCATCGGCGCTTCAAGTGTTTGATTTGTATGGGTATTTTTTTGAAAACAGCAGTACACATCGCCGTTCGAAACAGCCCGCGCAGAGGTCATTTCGCGATTCGTTACGTAACGATGTAACGCCTCGTACCCGGAACGCCGGCGGTATCCCGCGCACCCTCCACCGTCCTTGCGCCCCCGCTGCAGCGCCCGCTTCTTCTCTTTCTTTTCCCTCTTCTCTTCCTCTCTTCTATATATGTTCAATCCCTCCCAGGAAGACGTGCGCCGCTTCTTCTGCGACGTGTACGCCAAGCACCGGCAGGGCCTGCCGATGGAGCCGCTGGAAACCATCGCGGCCGGCTGGATCGACGAGCACCCCGAGTACCACGAAGACCTGATCGACGCCGACGCAGCCGTGGCGCGGGTCTACGACGGCGCCAACGGGCGCGAGAACCCGTTCCTGCATCTGTCGATGCACCTGTCGATCAGCGAGCAGTGCTCGATCGATCAGCCGCGCGGCATCCGCCAGGCCGTCGAGCTGCTGGCTGCGCGCCGCGGCTCGCTGCTGCATGCGCATCACGACGCCATGGAATGCCTGGGCCAGATGATGTGGGAGGCTCAGCGCGCCGGGCGCCCGCCCGATGGCGAGGGCTACGTCGCGTGCGTGCAGCGCCGCGCAACCAAATAAGCTCGCCCCCAGTCTTCGCGCACTTCGTGTCGCTTCGCCAACCCCCTACCGGGGGCAACACCGACGGCCCGGCAAAGCCGGTTCCGTGGTGTTCCGCGAAGAGACCGCGCTACTTCAATCGCCTCGGAGATATCTGAGGCAAGGCCCCTTGCTGCTTCGCCGCTTCGCGCAGCAGCCCGGCCATCGCGGCGCGCAACGGTGACGGCTCGGCCTCGCTGCGCTGCAGGAGGCCGACCGGCTCCTCGGTGCCTGCGGTCTCGATGGGCAGGCGCACCAGACGGCCGTCGGCCAGCTCGCTGCGCGCGGCGCCCAGCGGCGTGATCCACACCGCATCCGACACCCCGACCAGCGCGCGCGCCACCGCCACGTCGAGCGTCTGCAATGCGTTGCGCGGCAACGCAAGGCCGCGCGCCGACAGGAAGCTCTCGGTGTTGTGGCGCGGGATCGTGCCCTCGCCGTACACCACCAGCGGATAGCCCAGCACTTCGAGCACCGACGCGGCCTTGGGGTCGCGCGCGAGCGGATGGCCCGCGCGCACGGCGAACACCAGCGGCTCGGTGTGCAGCAGCTCGAAGCTCAGGCCACCCATGAGGCGCGGATCGCTCATGCGGCCCACGACAAGGTCGAGCTCGCCGGCGCGCAGCTCGTCGAGCAGCACGGCGTTGGCCGCGCTCTTCACCAGGATCTGCACCGCCGGCCAGCCCTCGCGCAGCCGCGCCAGCGCCACCGGCAAGAGCGCGGGCGCCACGCTCGGCAAGGCGCCGATGCGCAGGCGCTCGATGCGTCCGCCCTCCGAGGGCGCCACGGCCTGGGCACTGGCGTCGAGCGCTTCGAGCACGCGCAGGGCGTGGGCCAGCAGTTGTTCGCCGGCCGGCGTGAGGCCCTGCACGCCGCGGCGGCCGGCCTGGCTGCGCTCCACGAGGCGCGTGCCGACCACGGCCTCGAGCTCCGACAGCGTCTTCGACACCGCCGGCTGGCTCAGCGCCAGCCGCTCGGCCGCGCGCGCCAGGTGGCGCTCCTGCGCGACCGCGACGAAGGCGCGCAGGTGCCGCAGCTGCACGTTGCGCACGAAATCCTGGCGAAGCTCGGCGGGAGACTTTTTCAATGCCTTCTGGTTATTAAAACTGGAACAATCTTCAATTTACATCATTGATTGCGACTTCTACAGTGCGGGCTTCGGATTCGTCCCACGACAGGAGACAACGTACATGTCAACCAAGACCAGCGGCGCCCAGCCCACCCTCACCCCGCGCGACTGGGCGGCCCACCCCAGCTACATCTACCCCGGCTACAAGTCGACCGGCAAGCGCGGCCCGCAGAAGCCGCTGATCCCGCTCAAGGCCTCGCTCGGCGAGCTGCAGCAGCCCGTGTACGGGCACGACAGCATCGGCGAGTTCGACCACGACCTCACGCGCAACGCGCGCGTCAACGGCGAGCCGCTGGGCGAACGCATGATCCTCACGGGCCAGGTGCTCGACGAGCGCCGCCGCCCGGTGGCCAACACGCTGGTCGAGCTCTGGCAGGCCAACGCCTCGGGCCGCTACGTGCACAAGGTCGACCAGCACGACGCACCGCTCGATCCCAACTTCCTGGGCGCAGGCCGCTGCCTGACCGACAGCGAAGGCCGCTACCGCTTCCTCACCATCAAGCCCGGCGCCTACCCCTGGGGCAACCACCCGAACGCCTGGCGCCCGCAGCACATCCACCTGTCGCTGTTCGGCCAGAGCTTCGCCAGCCGCCTCGTGACGCAGATGTACTTCCCCGGCGACCCGCTGCTGCAGTACGACCCGATGGTCACCGGCACGCCCGAGCGCTACCGCAACCGCCTGATCGCCGACTTCAGCCTCGACATCACCGAGGAAGGCTACGCGCTGGGCTACCAGTTCGACATGGTGCTGCGCGGCGCCGACGAGACGCCGTTCGAGAACCGTTGAAAGGATTCCCCATGCCATTGATGACCGCCCAGGAAGCCGACTTCGGCCAGACCCCCTCCCAGACCGTCGGCCCCTACTTCGCCTACGGCCTCACCGCCACGCAGTACGGCTACAACTTCAACCAGCCCTTCGACGCCGTGGTGGCGCTGGACACCGCCAGCGGCCAGCGCATCCGCCTCGAAGGCCGGGTGCTCGACGGCGACGGCAACCCGATCAACGACGCGCTGGTCGAGATCAGCCAGCCCGACGGCGAAGGCCGCTACCCGCAGACGCCCGACGAGGCGCGCGCGCTGGGCTTTCGCGCCTTCGGCCGTGTGGGCACGGGCACCGACGCGCAGAACCGCTTCGTGTTCCACACCGTCAAGCCCGGCGCCGAATCGCCCGGCGAAGCGCCGCACATCAACGTGATCGTGCTGATGCGCGGCCTGCTGCTGCATGCGTTCACCCGCGTGTACTTCAGCGACGAGGCCGAAGCCAACGCCAAGGACGCCGTGCTGCAGAGCGTGCCGGCCGAGCGCCGCCACACGCTGATCGCCGAGCGCATCGAACAAGGCGGCGCGGTGACGTATCGCTTCGACATCCGCATGCAAGGTGCGGACGAGACGGCCTTCTTCGACGTCTAGGAAGGTGTGACCCCCGGGAAAGTCCCGACGAAAAAAAGCCCGCATCAGCGGGCTTTTTCTTTGGGGCAGCGGGTCGAAACCCGTCTTGCGCTGTCTGTTTACTGGGGCGCGTGATGCAGGCGCGACTCCGGCACGACCTTCAGTTCACCGGGCAGCGAGCTGATGTAGGTGGCCAGGGTCTTGAGTTCGGCGTTGGTGAACTTCTTGGGTTCGACCTGCGCGGCCATCACGGCGTTCGAGCGGCCCAGGTGGGGGTTGTTCTTCACGCGGTACGACTTCAGCGCCACGAACAGGTAGTCGGCGTGCTGGCCGGCCAGCTTGGGCACGGTGCCGTCGTTCGGCGTGTTGAAGTTGGCGCCGTGGCACTTGGTGCAGCTGTTGTCCTTGTCGCGCGCGATGAGCGCCTGGACGTTCTCGGAAGCGGCCTTGGCGGGCGTGGCCGCAGGCGCGTCGCCTTCCTTGATGCCCAGCTGGCTGTAATAGGCCGAGAGGTCGGCGATGTCCTGTTCGGTGAGGGTGTCGGCGATGGCGCGCATCGTCGGGTGCTTGCGGTCACCGCCCTTGTACGCGGTGAGCGCGGCCGAGATGTAGGTGGCGCTCTGGCCCGCGATCATCGGCACCTTGTGGATCTCGGGGAAGCTGGCCTGGTAGCCGATGATGCCGTGGCAGCCCACGCACATCTGGACCTTCTTGGCTCCGTCCTGGGCCTTGCCAGTGACTTGTTGGGCTTGGGCCGAGACCGTCACGCAAGCGACAGCAAGGGCAAACATCGTGGTCAACAACTTGTTCATTTTGCGCGCACAATCTCGTGGAGATACAGTTTTTCGAATCAACTTTCGATTATATGCAAGGGTCCCCCGGGAACCTCGCACAGGCTGCACAAGAGACTGCGCAATGCCGATCGAGTGTGTTCTTTTCTCCACCCTGCCTCCGCTCCACTCATGAAATTCAAGGGCTCAGACAACTACGTCGCCACTCAGGACCTGATGCTGGCGGTCAATGCGGCCATCACACTCCAGCGCCCGCTGCTCGTCAAGGGCGAACCCGGCACCGGCAAGACGATGCTGGCCGAAGAAGTGGCACAGGCGCTCGACATGCCGCTGCTGCAGTGGCACATCAAGTCGACCACCAAGGCGCAACAGGGCCTGTATGAGTACGACGCCGTGAGCCGCCTGCGCGACTCGCAACTGTCCGACGTGGACGGCGGCGAGCGCGTGAAGGACATCCAGAACTACATCGTCAAGGGCGTGCTCTGGCAGGCCTTCACGGCCGACAAGCCGGTCGCGCTGCTGATCGACGAGATCGACAAGGCCGACATCGAATTCCCGAACGACCTGCTGCGCGAAATCGACCGCATGGAGTTCTACTGCTACGAGACGCGCGAGCTCATCCGCGCCAAGCACCGTCCGCTGGTGTTCATCACCTCGAACAACGAGAAGGAACTGCCCGACGCCTTCCTGCGCCGCTGCTTCTTCCACTACATCAAGTTCCCCGATGCCGAGACGATGAAGCACATCGTCGCCGTGCACTTCCCGGGCCTGAAGCAGGAACTGCTCACGTCCGCGATGAAGACCTTCTACGACGTGCGCAACCTGCCCGGCCTGAAGAAGAAGCCCTCGACCTCCGAACTGCTCGACTGGCTCAAGCTGCTGGTGGCCGAAGACATTCCGCTCGAAGCCCTGCAGAGCAAGGACGACAAGGTCGCCGTGCCGCCGCTGGTGGGCGCGCTGCTCAAGAACGAGCAGGACGTGACGCTGTTCGAGAAGCTCGTCTTCATGCAGCGCAACAACCGCTGAGCCACGCATGAGCGGGCAACGTCATCCCACCAAACAACTGATGAAGCTGGGCATCGCCCAGGCGGTGCTGTTCGTGCTGGGCGCACTGCTCGGGCGTGGGCTGGGCCTGCTGCTGGGGCTCGACGCCTTCGGCACCGACAGCAAGTACGGCACGCGCGAGATCATCGGCATCGCGTTGATCGGCATCGGTGGCGGCGCGGGCGCACAGGCGGCACGCGTCTGGTACACCGGCAAGTACGGCGACCCGCGCGGCTGAGTTCGCACGCAGGCGCGCACGAGCCCCTCACACCACCCCGAACAGAGAGCCGGAGAAAAGATGGCGTTCGTCGAACCAGTCACGCTGAAGGCCCGCGGCATCGCGCTGGTGCCGCTCGCACTCACTCACGAAGAAGGCCTGCGCGCCGCGGCCGCCGACGGCGAGCTGTGGAAGCTGCGCGTCACCTCCGTGCCCGAGCCGAAAGACACGCGCGCGTACATCGAGACCGCACTGAAGACCGCCGACCGCTTCGCCTTCGCCGTCACCGACGAGGCCACCGGCACGGTGCTGGGCAGCACGAGCTTTCACGACATCCTGCCGGGCGTGAAGCGCGTGGAGATCGGCTACACGTGGTACGCCGAGCGCTGCCAGCGCACCCACGTCAACACCACCTGCAAGCTGCTGATGCTCACGCACGCGTTCGATACGCTGGGCTGCAACGTGGTGGGCTGGCGCACCGACAACTTCAACTTCGCCTCGCAGCGCGCCATCGAGCGCCTGGGCGCGAAGAAGGACGGCGTGATCCGCGGCCACGTGATGCGCCGCGACGGCACCATCCGCGACACCGTCATGTACAGCCTGCGCTCGGGCGAATGGCCCGAAGTGAAGGCCCAGCTGCAGTACCTGCTCGACAGGCCGCGCGGCTGACGCTGACGGCGACGACACACAAGGAGCGCTCCCCATGCTCATCGACTTCTTCTACACGCTGCGTTCGGCCAAGCTGCCGGTATCGGTCAAGGAATACCTCACGCTGCTCGAGGCCCTGAAGTCCGACGTGGTGGGCCCGAACTCCGACGGCGCCTACGGCATCGACGACTTCTACTACCTCTCGCGCACCGCGCTCGTGAAGGACGAGAAGCACTACGACAAGTTCGACCGCGCCTTCGCCGCCTACTTCAAGGGCGTCGAGATGCTGACCGACTTCACGAAGGAAGTGCCGCTCGACTGGCTCAAGAAGACGCTGGAGCGCGAGTTCACCGCCGAAGAAAAAGCCAAGATCGAGAAGATGGGCTGGGACGAGCTCATGGAAACGCTCAAGAAGCGCTTCGAGGAGCAGAAGGAGCGCCACGAGGGCGGCAGCAAGTGGATCGGCACCGGCGGCACTTCGCCCTTCGGCAACGGTGGCTACAACCCGCAGGGCATCCGCATCGGCGGCGCCGGCAAGAACAGGAGCGCCGTGAAGGTGTGGGACCAGCGCGCCTACAAGGACTACGACGACACGCAGGAACTGGGCACGCGCAACATCAAGGTCGCGCTGCGGCGCCTGCGCAAGTTCGCGCGCGAAGGCCACGACGAAGAGCTCGACCTGGACAACACCATCCACTCGACCGCCGCCAACGCCGGCTACCTCGACATCAAGATGCGGCCCGAGCGCCACAACAACGTCAAGGTGCTGCTGCTGATGGACGTGGGCGGCACGATGGACGAGCACATCCAGCGCGTCGAAGAACTGTTCTCGGCCGTGAAGACCGAGTTCAAGCACCTGGAGTTCTATTACTTCCACAACTGCGTCTACGACTTCATGTGGAAGAACAACAAGCGCCGCTTCTCCGAGAAGTTCGCGACCTGGGACATCCTGCGCAAGTACAACAAGGACTACAAACTGATCTTCGTGGGCGACGCCACGATGAGTCCTTACGAAATATTGCAACCTGGCGGCAGCGTCGAATACAACAACGAAGAGGCCGGCGCCGAGTGGATCCAGCGCCTCACGCACACCTTCCCGAAGTTCGCGTGGATCAACCCCGAGCCCCAGGGCGTGTGGCAGTACCGCCAGAGCATCGCGGTGATGCAGCAGCTCATGTCCAACCGCATGTACCCGCTCACCCTGCGTGGCCTCGAAGAGGCGATGCGCATGCTGTCCAAATAACCCGGGCCCGGCACGCGGGTGACGGGGAGCCGGTCACACGTGTGCTGTCAGAATGCCCCCATGGTCAGGGTGGCATCCGTTCTTTCGCCGGCGTTGTGGCCGGCTTTGCTTTTTTCAGGCGTCCTGCTTTTGCAAGGCTGCAGCCTGCTGCCGAAGAAAGAGGCGGCGGACACCGGCGCGTCCAAGGTGGGCGTGGTGCGCAGCGCCGATGCCGACAGCAACGACGACAGCGCCAAGGACGACAAGAAGACCCAGGCCGACGGCCGGCGCAACGCCTTCACCGTCGATGTGCGCGGCCCCGAGACCGAGCGCGACTACCTGGCGCGCCACCTTGAAATCCAGCGCTACCGCGAGCTCGACGACCTGGGCGTGACCGAGGTCTCGCGCCTCATGGTCGCGGCCGAGGCCAACGCGCGCGAGCTGCTGGGCACGCTGGGCTACTTCACGCCCACGCTCACGCTCGAACTCAAGGAAACGCCCGACAGCACCGAGGCCCCGCGCGAGGTCGTCATCACGGTGGCGCCCGGCGAGCGCACCAAGGTGTCGACGGTGCAGATCCGCTACGCCGGCCAGATCGCCGACGACCCCACCGCCGAAGCGCAGCGCGACGCCATCCGCACCGGCTGGGCGCTGCGTGCCGGCGAGCCCTTCACCCAGCAGGCCTGGGACGACGCCAAGACCGTCGCGCTGCGCAGCCTCACGGCCAAGCGCTTTCTCACCGGCAGCGTCGAGATCAGCCGCGCCGAGATCGACGCCGACCGCCATGAGGCCCGGCTCGGCGTGACCTACCAGTCGGGCCCGGCCTACAAGTTTGGCCCGCTGGTGCTGCGCGGCGTGGAGCGCTACGACGCCGACGCCGCGCGCCGCATCGCGCGCCTGCCCACCGGCACCGACTACGACCAGCAGAAGCTGCTCGACGCCCAGCAGCGCCTGGCCAGCAGCGGCTACTACGACTCGGTGTTCCTCACGCTCGACACCGACAGCGGCACCCCGCTGGCCGCGCCGGTGATCGCCCAGCTGCGCGAGGCGCCGCTGCAGAAGGTGGTGATGGGCGTGGGCTTCACCACCGACAACGGCCCGCGCCTGTCGATCGACCACACCCACAACCGGATGCCGCTGCTCGGCTGGCGCGCGGTGTCGCGGCTCTCGCTGGACAACGACATCCAGTCGCTCGGCACCGAGTGGAACGCCATCCCCGACGACCGCGGCTGGCGCTGGTTCGCTGGCGGCGAGGTCAAGAGCGAGCAGTCGGGCAGCTATGTGGTCGACAGCGGCCGGCTGCGCGGCGGGCGCAACAAGTCGAGCGACCACATCGACCGCAGCTACTTCCTGCAGTACGACTACGCCCACAACCGCGGCACCGACGCGCCGCCCTCGGCCTCGGCCGTCACCGCCAACTGGGGTTGGACCGGACGCTACTTCGACGACAACTCGGCGCCCTCGCGCGGCTACGGCCTGGCGCTCGAGCTGGCCGCGGGCTACACGCTCACCGGAGAGCAAGTGCCCTTCACCCGCACCTACGCGCGCTGGCTCGGCGTGCTGCCGCTGGGCAGGGCCGAGGACAAGGACGCCCGCGCACGCCGCAGCCGGCTGCAGATGCGGCTCGAAGCCGGCGCCGTCTCCGCCAAGGACAGCGCACAGATTCCCTCGACCCTGATGTTCCTGACCGGCGGCGACACCACCGTGCGCGGCTACAGCTACAAGCAGATCGGCACCGTGCGCGCCGACGGCAAGACCGTCGCGGGTCGCTACCTCGGCGTGGCCAGCCTCGAATGGCAGCGCCCCTTCGTCTACCAGGACAAGCTCACGGCCTGGGAGAGCGTGGTGTTCGTCGATGCCGGCGCCGTGGCCGACAAGCCCGGCGAACTCAAGCCCAAGGTGGGCGTGGGCGTCGGCGCGCGCTGGCGCAGCCCGGTCGGCCCGGTGCAGGCCGACCTCGCCTACGGCGTCGATTCGAAGAAATTCCGCCTGCACTTCCGTCTCGGCTTCACCTTCTGACCCGCTTCATGCCGACCACGCCCACCGCAGCCCCGACCAGCGCCAGCCCCGGCCCTCGCCCCCGTTCGTTCACCCGCCGCGCGCTGCGCGCGCTGGGCTGGACCCTGGCGGGCCTGCTGCTGGCCGTGCTGCTGCTCGCCGTGGGCGCGTGGTGGTGGCTGGGCTCGAACACCTCGCTGGCCTTCGCGCTCGCCCAGGCCGCGCAACGCCTGCCCGCGGGCCAGACGCTCGAGAGCCGCGACGTGACCGGCTCGCTGCGCACCGGCGGGCGCATCGGCTGGCTCAAGTGGCAAAGCGACAGCCTCGCGGTCGAGGTGAACGACGCCACGCTCGGCTGGCAACTCGCGCCACTCCTTCAGCGCAAGGTGCAGCTCGGCGAGATCCACGCCGCCCGCGTGTCCGTCGAACGCCGCGGACCGCCCAGCGACACGCCCACCGAGCCGCTGACGCAGCTCGCGCTGCCCGTCGAAGTGGCCGAGGTGCCCTTCCGCATCGACGAGTTGCGCTGGGCCGGCCCGCCCGCGCTGCAGGCCACGGGCCTGGCCGGCCGCTACAGCTACCTCGGCGCGCAGCACGCGCTGGACATCGAGGGCGTCGACATTGCCGACGGCCACTACAGTGCCCGCGTGCGCCTGCAGGGCCCCGCGCCGATGGCGCTCGACGCCACGCTCGACGGCCGCGTGAAGGCCCCGCTCGCCGAAGACCGCCACATCGAGGTGCAGGCCAAGGCCTCGGTGAAGGGCACGCTGGCCGGCCCCGAAGCGCGCCTGCAGGTCGCCGCCGACCTTCAGCCCACCGAGCCCGATGCCGAAGCACCGATGGAAGCCCAACTGCGCGCACAGATCGCGCCCTGGCTGCCACAGCCCGTGATCGAGGCCAAGGCCGACCTGCGCAACGTCGATGCCGCCAGCCTCTGGCCCGGCGCGCCGAAGACCCGGCTCACCGGCACCGTCGAACTCGCCCCCGACGCCGCCACCGGCCCCGCCGCGTGGAAGGCCTCGGCCGACATCCGCAACGCCGTCGCCGGCCCGTGGGACGAGCAGAAGCTGCCCGTTGAGCAGGTCGAGGCCCAGGTCGGTTTCGACGGCACGACCTGGACCGTGCCCGAGGCCACCGTGCGCGCCGGCGGTGGCCGCATCGACGCCGAAGGCAGCTGGAGCCCCGCGCCCTCGCCCTGGCAGGTGCGCGCCACCGTGCGCGGCGTGCGGCCGGGTGCGCTGTACAGCGAGCTGTCGGGCGCGCCTGTCGGCGGAACGATCAGCGCACGCCAGGCCGAAGATTCCGACACCCTCGCCTTCGACGTAGCCCTCAGGTCCGAAGGCAACGGCGGCGCCGGCAGCAAGGCCCTGCCCGGCTTCGGCCTCGACCGCGCGCTGGCGCAGGGCCAGTGGAAAGACCAGGTGCTCGACCTGCGCACCCTGCGCGTCGAAGCCATGCGCGCCAGCCTCGACGGCAAGCTGCAGGTGCGCGTGGCCGACCAGGCCGCCAGCGGCAAGCTCGACCTCTCGCTGCCGGGCGGCAGCGCCCAACTCGATGGCCGCATCGCGCCCGCCACCGGCGGCGGCGACATCAAGGCGCGCATCGACGACGCCGACGCGCTGCAGCGCTGGGTGCAAGGTCTGCCGGGTCTGTCGGGCGTGCTTGCGAACGCCAGCGCCAAGGGCAGCGCCCGGCTCGACGCCAGTTGGCAAGGTGGATGGCAGACCATCCAGCGCCGCATCGAGAACCCCGGTGCCCCGGCCGTACGCGGCAGCGCCGAGCCCAGCCTCAAGGCCGTGCTCGCCGTGCCGCGCCTCGACCTGAACCTGCCCGCCGCACAGTCCGGCGGCACGGCCACCTCCGTGCAACTGCGTGAGCTGCAGGCCGACCTCGCCGGCAGCATCGCCCAGGCCACGCTCACGCTGAAGGGCGAAGCCACCACCGGCACGCAGAAGCTCGCGCTCGACACCCGCGCCAGCGGCGGCCTCGCGGGTGCCAACCAGTGGCGCGCCACCCTCGCCAGCCTGCGCCTGCAGGCACAGGACACCACCACCGCGCGCCCCGGCCAGGGCCCGTGGGTGCTGACGCTGGGCCGTGAAGTCACGGCCACCGTGCGCGCCGCCGACAACCGCCTCGACGTCGAAGCCTCCGCCGCCGACGCCACCCTGCGCGGCCCGGTGCCCGGCACCGTGCGCATCGACTGGCAGCCGCTGCGTTTCAACCAGAGCGGCGCCGCGCCCAACCGCGTGTTCCGCCTGCAGTCCAAGGGCCAGATGCAGGGCCTGCCGATGGCCTGGGCCGGCGCGTTCGGCGCCAACGCCACGCTGAGCGAACTCGGCATCAGCGGCGACCTGCTGTTCAACGGCGACTGGGACATCGACGCCGGCGACACCCTGCGCGCCAAGGCCCGCCTCGCGCGCCAGAGCGGCGACATCCGCGTGCAGGCCGGCGAGGCTGCGCTCGTCACCCGCATCACCAGCACCGGGACCGGCACCGCGAGCGAACGCACCATGAGCTCGGCCAGCGGCAAGAACGACGTCAACGGCATCGATGCCACGGCCACCCCCGCCGGCCTGCGCCGCGCCGAACTGCAGCTCGACGCGCAGGGCGACGCCGTGCGCGCCACCCTGGCCTGGGACAGCGAACGCGCCGGCCGCCTCGACGCCGAACTCGGCACCCGCATGCAGCAGCGCAGCGGCGGCTGGCAGTGGGCGCCCGACGCGCCGCTCAACGGCACCCTGCGCGCCGCGCTGCCCAACCTGGGCGTGTGGTCGATGCTCGCGCCGCCCGGCTGGCGCATCGCCGGCACGCTCGACGCCAACGCCACCCTGTCGGGCAACCGCACCGCGCCGCGCTGGAACGGCACGCTCGGCGCCGACCAGCTCGCGCTGCGCGCACCGGTCGAAGGCCTCGACCTGCGCGACGGCCGCCTGCGCGCCTCGCTCACTGGCGATCGCCTCGAGATCTCCGAATTCACGCTCAAGGGCGGCGCCGGCAGCAACGCACGCATCGGCGGCCAGAGCGGCAACCGCAGCACCGCCGCCAGCGAGGCGCGCACCGACGGCGGTTCGCTCACCGCGCGCGGCGACGTGAGCTGGGGTGGCGGCACCGGCGGCGGCACGCCCCCGCCGATCCGCATGGCCCTGCAGGCCGAACTGCGCGCCCTGCGCGTGCTGGTGCGCACCGACCGCCAGGTGTCGCTGTCGGGCAACCTGCAGGCGCGGCTGGACAACGGCCAGTTCAACGTGCGCGGCAAGCTCAGGACCGACCGTGCCGTCATCATCCTGCCCGACGAGACCGCGCCCAGCCTGGGCAGCGATGTCGTCGTGCGCTCGGCCGCCAAGGACAAGGCCGCCGCCGAGGCCGCGCAGCGCGAATCCGCCAAGGCCGAGGCCCAGGCGGCCAAGGCCGCCAAGCCCCAGACCGCCAAGCCGCCCGACATCGTCGTCACCTTCGACCTCGGCGACGACTTCGCCGTGCAGGGGCGCGGCATCACCACCCGGCTCGAGGGCGAACTCGAAATCCGCAGCACCCGCCTGGACGCTCCGCCCCGCATCACCGGCGAAGTGAAGACCGTGAAGGGCCAGTACCGCGCCTATGGGCAGCAGCTCGATGTCGAGACCGGCATCGCGCGCTTCAACGGCCCCTTTGACAACCCTGCGCTCGACATCCTGGCGATCCGCCCGAACATCTCGCAGCGCGCCGGCGTGCAGATCACCGGCTCCGCACAGTCACCGCGCGTGAAGCTCTATGCGGAACCCGCGCTGTCCGACGCCGAAACGCTGTCATGGGTCATTTTGGGCCGCGCCTCGGCCACCAGCGGCGGCGAATCTGCGCTGCTGCAGCAGGCCGCCCTGTCGCTGCTCGGCAAGATCGGCGGCACCAGCTCGGGCGGCAGCCTGGCCAGCCGCTTCGGCCTGGACGAACTCGGCTTCAAGGGCCCCGGCAACGGCGGCGACCTGCGCGAATCGGCCGTCACGCTCGGCAAGCGGCTGTCGAAGGACTTCTACATCACCTACGAACGCAGCATCGGCGGCACCTTCGGCACCTTGTTCATCTTCTACGACCTGACGAAGCGCCTCACCCTGCGGGGGCAGGCAGGGCAGACGAGCGGGTTGGACCTGATCTATACGGTGAAGTACGACTGAGGGGCGGCGCTCCCCAAGCTGGTAAAGTGCGGGCCGCGCCGCAGCAGCGCGCACCGTCTTCGTAGTTCAATGGATAGAACGGGGTCCTCCTAAGACTCAGATACAGGTTCGATTCCTGTCGAAGGCACCACAGACCCGGATCACGGCGTCTCACCCCACATCAGAAACCCGTATGCTCCAAGGCGTAGCGGGCTTTTCTTTGCCTCGTCCCGTCTCACGGCGTAGCATCCCATGTCGGTACTTTGTCGGTATCTCTGTCGGTATCAGCCAGATACCGACACCTCAAGTACCGACAGATCGGAACAGCGATGGCACTCACGGACACATTCGTCAGGCAGGTGAAGCACAAGGGCGCCGAGATCGGCGAGCGATACGCCGATGGCGGCGGTATGTATCTGCGGGTCAAGGCGGCTGGCAAGTACTGGCGGCTGGACTACCGCATCGACGGGAAGCCCAAGACCATGGGGCTGGGCGTCTATCCCGATGTCTCGCTTCTTCAGGCACGCGAGCGCCGGGACGCCGCCCGCAAACTGCTCGCCACCGGCACAGACCCCAGCGCAGCCAAGCGGGAGGAAAAGAAAGCCAGGGCCGACGCTGCCGCAAACACATTCGAGGCAGTGGCCCGCGAATGGCTGACAAAGACGGCGGCAAAGCGAGCGGAAGGGACGCAACTCAAGGTCAAGACCTGGCTGGAGAAAGACGTGCTCCCCTTCATCGGCAAGATGCCCATGTCCACCATCGGTCCACGGGACATCCTGGAGCGAGTTGTGCGCAAGCTGGAAGCACGAGGGGCCATCGATACCGCCCATCGCGTGAAGCAGCTCTGCGGACAGGTGTTTCGCTTCGCGGTGGTGTCAGGACTGGCAGAGCGGGACGTTACCGCCGATCTGAGCGAAGCCCTGGCATCGAAAGCGAGCAGGCACTTCGCGGCCATTACCGAGCCCAAACGAGTTGGCGATCTGATCCGATCCATCCATGCCTACAGCGGCCATCCCAGTACCGTCGCCGCACTGAAGCTCTCCCCCCTGGTATTTGTCCGGCCTGGCGAGTTGCGCACAGCCGAATGGGCAGAGATCGATCTGGACGCAGCCGAGTGGCGCATCGCCCGTGCAAAGATGAAGATGAAGGTCGATCACATCGTTCCTTTGGCTACGCAGGCGATAGAAATCCTGCGCGATCTCCACCGCATCACAGGCCACGGACGCTATGTCTTCCCCAGCATTCGAACGGGTGAGCGCCCCATGAGCGAAAACACGATCAATGCAGCTCTACGGGGTATGGGCTACAGCGCCGAGATCCACACGGCCCACGGCTTCAGAGCAACCGCGCGGACCATCATGGACGAGGTGCTCGGCGAGCGCGTGGACTTCATCGAGCATCAGCTCGCTCACATGGTCAAGGATGCCAATGGTCGTGCATACAACCGCACCGCCCACTTACCCGCGCGACGGGAAATGATGCAGCGCTGGGCTGACTACCTGGACAAGCTCGCCGCTGGGGCTGAGATCATCCAGTTCAAAGCGGCCTGACAACCCAAAACACAAGATCTCCACATCGCTGTCGGCCGCGCAATCGTGGCCGCGCGTTACGGGGCGAGGTTCAAAACGAGGAGAAGAATTGATCAAGCACCTACTGATGGCAACTGCTCTTGTTCTTTCAGCGACAGCATCAAAGGCTGAGTGGAGGGCGATTTACAAGGAGAGCGACTTCACAATCTACCTTGATGTCGAGTCGGTTCGAATGCCTGCGGACGATGTCTATCGCATGTGGACACTCTGGTCGTTCGCGCAAATGCAAAAGCGCGGGTATCGGTCGTACAAGTCCTTCTACGAGATTGATTGCAAACAAGAGAGCGTGCAAACGCTTTCCAATATCCAGTTTTCGGGTGCGATGGGTGGCGGCCGAGTGACTTTTACTCATCCAGAGCCACAAAGTCCTTCCTACTTCCCTCCAGGCAGCATCATGGCTGTTGTATCGGATCTGTTTTGCAAGGAAGTCTCGGAGAAGGTCGAGCAACTCCGCGCCAACCAAAAGTGACTACTGTTGGCTCGCATAGTGCAGCCAGCGTCCCGCGCAAGGCGTCGAGCACTAGCTTCCGAAAGCACCCCACCGACCGGGCCGGCGTCTCCTGCATTTAGGACCCCAGGACTGAGCGCGCTTCGCTCAAGTTCGTGGGAGCCGATGCCGAGCCGGCAGTGAGAGCGTTGGTGGAGTACTTGGCCGAGATCGCCGCTCAGCAACGGCCGACCCTTCGAAAGAACTTGGCCAACCCGCTGGTCGATCTGGTCGAGCACCCAGAGGATACGGCGCTCATCGAGCAGACTGTTGCGGGCATTGAAAGGTTCTTCACGCCACCTGCCAGATAGTCGTACCTCGCTCATCGCTGCAACGGAAAGCTATAGTTGCCGGCAATAAAGGAGAGAGGGAATGAAGGCATTAGTGATCTTGGCCATGTCCGCAGCCTTGACGGCATGCACCACGCCGTTGCGCCCGGAGGGGGTACGGCATCTTGGCAATAGGCATGTGCTGAAGAGCAACTACGCCGTCGGCACGCCGCTTACTGTGAACGTGGGCGACCCCATGGTGAAGGTCCAAGATTATTGGGAAGACTCCTTCGAGGAACCATCTGCCACACCCAACAAGTCATTCACGATGACAGGCGGCCCAGTGAATGTTGCGTTCCAAGAAGGGCAGAACTATCAAGTAAAGGGGCGTATTGCGGTTGATGGAAAAGACTACCAAGTAGTCGCGAACCAACCCAACCCAGTGCAATACCAAGCAGCCCTTCTCGGGGATGACGGAAAGCTGTTTCCGCGAATCGTTGCCACCAATCCCGGGATGAACGGGGACCACGTCCTGGTGATCTACACACTGCAGATCTCTCCGCCAGACGGCACGCTCATCCGCCAGCCCAAGACGAAGGTGAACACCAGCAAGGGCTTCGTCAACTACGAAATACTGTTCACGGGCATAACGGACAGCGCAATCACCCTTACTTATCGCGAATTCAGCCCTGATGGCCTTGCGCGCGTGGCGTTTTTTCAGAACCTCACTTACCCGCGCAATGCCCCAACCATCACATTCCGGAACCTGAAGATGTCGATTGACCAGGTGTCGAGCGAAAACATCACCTTTCGAGTCACGGAGGACAAGCGTAGTTAGTGGCGCCGCCGCCCCCAGAACGATCTTTGCCAGTCTCAGAGAGGTGGCACGTCACTCGCTCGTCCTCTCATGCCCTCCCGATACAGCACCCCGCCGATCTCACCCAGCGCCGTCCAGTCACCCTCTGTGAGTGATTGCGGGCCAGTTCCATCCAAGCCGCATCGGCGCAGCTCCGAGTAGGTACTTGCGAGCGCTTCTAGAGATGCGCCGCCTCGCGGAAAATGGGCTCATGAAACCTATTCGATACGTTATCCCGGCGATCATGCTATGCGCGACTGGTCTACTGCAGGCACAGGTGGCAATCGGTGGCGTCGGCAACAGTTCATGCGATGTTTGGACCAAGGCTCGCAAGGCGCCGGCAGGGCAGGCTATGGAAACCATCACGGAGGCAATGATGACCTCTTGGGTGCAGGGTTACCTATCAAGCAAGAATTCCACTGGCACCACAGTCGAGATGGTGTTGGAAGTCCCAGACCCCAAATCAATAAAAAAGGTCTTGGACAGAGGGTGCGCGCTGGTGCCGGAGGCACTGATTTTTGCGGTTGCAGACGATTTGGCGAACACGCTAACCGAGATATACCAAACCCAGAAGCGCAAGTAGCCTTGGCTCAGCATTGCGCATCGGCTCAAGTGACTGACCCTCTATAGAGAGCTTTTCTCTGGGCAATCACGTAATCAACCGATGGACCACCAAACCACGCGCGGCAAGCCGATCAAGCAAGCTGTCTGGACCGACCAGATGAAGCGCGCCGATATTGGTTGCCCGCCCAAAGAGCTACTCCAGACATTCGCGCAGTACGCCTGGGAAGACTCGATCCACCATCGACTGAAGCGTCGGCAAGACTTCAGCGAGCCATCGCCGTCCGTGCGCGTCCGGTGCTACATACGGGTCGTCTTGGGACAACAGATAGCTGCCGGCACGAAGCACTGAACCTGCGTCCTCTTCGCCACATGCAATCAGCGCCTCGATCGGAGCACGAATAAGGGTCTCCGTAAGATGTGGCCGCAAGAGGCATGCAGGCCCGATGATCGAAAAGATTTGCGACACGGCATCCGCAGCGTTCGTCATCCAGTAGGCCTTGCGGATCGCTTCTAGCATCTCGTCATCAGAAACGGCATCGCGAGCCGCCCTCGCTCGATCGTAGAGAGCGAAGAGCGGCCGTGCGTTGGGGACGTCGTTGATGCAGGACATGGAGCGGCTCGATTGAACGGTCATCATAGCCAGCCACCTAGCTTGAACACTGTGCCACGCGCCGAAAGCGACCATCAGAGTAGGCGTGCAGCGAAGTTATGTTGACGGCGCTATCGGCGCGGTTCAGCTTTCTGTGCTGTATAGGCTGAGCCGAGGTGGAGAATGGGAGCAATGAATGAGTTGCCATCAACCATCAAGCATTTCTTCCCTCCCACCACCGCACTGAGTGGGATCGGCGCCCTGACGCCTACGCAAGGAGGGGCGCGGGCGGTTGCGCAGGCTGTCATTCACTGCGTTGGAGGCCTCAAGGTCGGAGCGGTAGGGCCCGGCTCGGTTGGCGCGGCTAGTGAAGTCGATTTCCACCAAGCTCTTCGGCTCGACCGCGAAGTGGTTGGCCGAGCGTGGTATCGCCAGCTTGGTGAGCTGCTGTCCGTCGCGGACGCCCACCACGCTCACATCTTGCTTTTCGTGGATTCCAGCGCATCGTTCTACGCGTTTACTGACCCGGATGAGAAGCTGTATCCCCTAGGGCATTTCGCTCAAGCCATGGAGACATTGCTGCTCGGGCTCGACTTCGGAATGCCATTGGACGCTGACGACTAGCGTCCGACGACCGCAGTTGCCATCCGTAGCACTGGTTCGCTACGTGATCTAAGTCACGCGCCCATCTATAAGTCCCAGAGAAAGCCGAGATAGGATGGCCAATAGAGGAGGCCCATCTGATTACCGGCCTCAAAGAAAAGCAATTCAATGGGAGAAGTCATGACTAGGCGTTTTTATGTCGTCGGCTCAGTTGTGCTGAGCGTCATCTTGGGAGCTTGTGGAGGTGGGGGCGGAGGCGTTGGGCTGGGTTCGCTTCCCATCGTTGCCAACGGTCAACCGGCGACTGCAGACGCTGATGGCTCGGCTCCTGCCAATCCCTTGGTTCCAGGAAGCCCTCCTCCCTCGGGTGCCAATTTCACGACAGTCAATCTTTCGATTGAGAGCGTTACCAACGCCATGGCCCCTGGCCATCCAATGACTATTGCGGGCACCTATTACGAGAAAGAAACGGTGGCGGATGTGGTGCTAGTGGGCACCGCTGTTGGGGACTTCAGCGTGATGTCAGGCAAGCCCCTCTACGTCATCATTGAAGATCCGGCGGGACTGTTTCGACCCAATGCACAGGCCATGCCGATTACAAGCCCGAAGCCCGGCTTGATGGTGCCGCTCTATGGTGCGCAACTTGAGAAAACCGGCCATCTCGTGGGTGCCCTTCGCATCTACGTGTGTTTGGACGCACGATGCTCAATACGGCTGGGAAATGTGCCTTACAGCATCCCACACGACATCATCGTTAAGCGCGACTTGAGGGTCGAAATTGACAAGAGATACGCGACTGTCAACGTACCATTTCCAGATCGAACAATGCATGTGGTCAGCGCGGTGGCGGAAACCCCACCGATTCTGACTGCCAGAATCACACCACCTGAAGGCCGCCCAGTCTCATCACTCAAGGCCAGCGTCGACACAGCCTCCAATGTAGATGCCGATGCAAAAATTTCCGACAATGGAGATGGCACAGCAACTTTGAGCATCAGCGTTGCGGCCCCGTTCAAGAGGCCGGGCAACTACCACGCCGACATTACTGTGGGCTCAGACATTCCAAGACCGGCGGCTGACGATCCAACGTACAAGGAAGCAAGGACGAAATCCCTGACGGTCAGCTACGATGTCAGGCCTCTGATTGAGAATTCACCAGCGGTGTTCTCGCCACCCATGCTGGAAATGACGATCTCATCCAGTGAGCTGACAGCGGAACTGGCCGCGGGCCCGTTGGGGGAACGCGCAGTACCATTTGCCTATAGTGGCGTAGCCGCGAACAGCCTGAATTTCGGCTCCACCATCGAGTGGGTGCAACCGTTCCCTGAATTGGTGCCGAAAGATCCGCAGTCACAGCCGTACTACTCATACATTAGCGGGGGAAATAAATACTATGTTGGCTCGGACTATCTTGACGTAGTGAACTACCGGCGTTGTGCGTACGGAGCGAACACATCGCCACCGATTTGCCTCTCGGTCGGCACTCATTCATTCCGTCTTAGCTACACCTACATCCGTCCGGACGGCATACAAGCAACTGGGTACTACACAGGGCGGATCATCGTGACCCCGTAGGGCAAATCCGACCTTTTCGAGCGCTTTGCCCGCCTTCGTGCGGGCTTTTTCTTGGGCGAGGCCCCAGGCACTACCCGTGTGAGGACTCTGGCGTCCGAAGGCGAGCCTTGTCAGCCTCGGCCGCCTGAATCCAGGCAATGCATTTCTGCTTCAGTGCCGCAACGCCTTCAGCATGGGTCATGAGCGGCAGGCTCACAACAACCTTGCAGCGAGCCTTTCCGTCGAACGAAATGTCAGCTGCGCCGCTGAAGGCATCGGGCGGTGCCTGAGCAGTTGGCGGATTCAATTTTTTGATTTAGTCGTTGATTCCGAAATGCAGAAGCCAATGCCCCCGCGCTGACGACAACGCGATGTCTTGCCACGTGCATTCGTAGAAGAGCGGCGGACTGGTATGCACCTCGTCAAGAGTCGGCTCACCAACGACATCCAGAATTTCGTCTACAACGAATGTGACGGCGTTCTTGCGCACCCATTCCCGGCGGTCGCCCAAACTAGGCGAACAGTGGGTCTTGAAGAACCACTCGTCGATAACTGCGTGGAGCGCGTCTTTCGTCGCTCCCGGCATTGGACTGAGCGAGATGTGCCAGTCGCGAGCGGGGTGCGGCTTCTTCGTTTTCCAGTTGATGATGGACTCGAAATACAAGGCCAGCGCAGGCCTCAGCGTCTCGGCTTTAGGAAGCTCGATCAGCTCGTACCCGCAGTTGTGGTCGGAGCCCTGATTGAGCAAAGCGACCAGTTCGAGCAATTTGTTTGCGCCGCCAATTTTCATGTCTTAAGTCTGAGTTAGGCGTGAGTGATCGGTAGCTTTCCAGCGATGCGGTTTGCGGATACCTGGGTAGCGAATGAACCCCGATTGGGCCTAGTCTGCTGGTGGTTGAGAGATCGACGTACCGCCTTGATGGGGAAACGGTACGTAGCCAGGCGTCGGGGCGGGAAGTCGCTCTATGCATTCGGCGGAACATGCATTGACCAGCAGCGGAAGAACGTCGGTGGCAACGTTTAGCGACAACCATCGCTGATGAACCGCGCATCGATTCTCAAGAAGTCCGTTGCAAACGCTGCATCGCGTCGGAATCAGAGCAGCGACCACTGGGTCTAGTTTGGGAAAGGTTGCCCGGTGCTTGTAGTTCCCATAGAGCGCTCGCGTACTGACAGTGCTTGATTTCAAGCGAAGGCATCGCGTTTGTTGGATTCCGCCGATCTCTGACCCTAGATTTCCACTAAATACTGACCCACCCGCTTTGTGAGCCTGAAGGCTTCACTGTGTGGATAAGTGCTTGGTGTTCTCCTTTTTGGGTTGAGTGTGTGGATCTGCCGCAGATTGCGCCGCTGTTTCCGCGATTTGGTGGCCTCGATCGCGAGCCAGGTCGCGAGCTTCTCGGCATAGGGATCGAGCTTGCTTGAGCTCTCCCGCTTGGCGTAGCGCGGCATTTCTTCGCCCGCACGCAGGTATTTCTTTACGGTGTTGCGAGACAGGCCTGTACGCCTGGCTATCTCGCGGATGGACATCTGCTCTCGCAGGGCCCAGCGTCTGATGACACTCAATGTCGCCACGTCTATCACTCCTAGGATCCCCTGCTTTAAAAATCAGCAGGGTAGGGTTTTACGTGGGTCAGTCTTAGACGGAAATTACTGCGCTAGCTGGGTCAATTTTCGACGGTAAACAACAATCGCGTTATTTCGTATGGAAACCAGTGCAGCCCGTACGAGGTGTAGGGGATGAACTGTTCCAGGCTCTCCATCTCTCCGATTTCAGGTGGAATGCGAAGCAGGGTGCTGCGATACAGATTGAGCTTTCTGACATGCTTCAGCGTGGCGATGGATGGGGGCAATGTGACGACCTGCGCCCACAGCTCAGCACCGAGAGCCTCCTTGGGAGAGAACGTTTCTCTGCGATCACAAGCCGCTTCCTCGACCAGCTCCAACAGCGCGATCCATCCGGGCAAGGTGGTGTCTTGGGGCTCAAGATGTAGATGCGTTTCCGGCCAAGGCAGCGGATGCCCCTCATCGATTGCGTCGTAGATCGCGTCCCATGCCTCGTCCGAGGGATACATTTCGCATGAATGACTGGTCAACAGGTTCTCCCGTAGTAGCTCTACGCGCTGCCATCGTATCCTCGTCCATTCGTTGCTGAGGAAGACTCGCTGCAGCACCTGATGATCACGGCTCAGCCAGACCGCAGTGGCCAGTCAATATGGCTCCGATCATCCAGCTCGCCAACCGCCCCCGCAATGGGAGAGTTGCTTGTGGGAGCCGCCAACGCCCCCACACATCCGATCGACGGGTTACCGCTCTGCGGCGCGCAGCTGAATCTTGGATCGACAACGCAGCTTCGCGAAGTTGGTACAACCCCAAAACAAGGAATCCACCGGCCAATGTGTCAATCAACCCCTGTTCCCCTATGAACAAATCCCTTTGCACTCAAATCGTGCTCGCCATCGTTTGCGCTGTCAGCAGTTCAGCAGCTACGGCCTCGGACTCTATATTTCTGAGATGCGACGTAGCGGGATTCGTGCGTGTCTTCAATATTGAACGAGCACGGGAAGACGAACAGAAGCTCTCGGAAAAACTCGATGTCGATGTGGACGAAAGCGGGAATCTCACGATCATGATCAAGGGCCGCCTTATCAACGCCGCGTTGATGTCAAAGGATCGTGCAAGAGTTGATTTCAAGGTGATCGCCAAGAACCTGAGCGGAGAGAACGATTGGCATTTGGTCAACAACTTAGACCTTCTCGCTCGTGGAGAGTCGATCGAAACTTCGGTGCGAATCAACCGACTCAGCGGCGCCATTTCCATTGAGCAAGATGCGTTCTTCACAACACATCGCACCACAATCGGCGCAGAAGGCACCTGCGCCAAACAAAGCACCACGCGCAAGTTTTGAGCGGCGCCTCGGGAAGAAAAATATGGGAGTCATCACCATTGACCTCAGCTTTGCTAGGAGTCCGCTTTTCGTGCGGCAGACACTTGCATCGGCCTTCGGCATCCCGCTTGGTCAGGAATTCACTTGGAATTCTCTGACCACGCTGGTCTGCGAGACAACGCGAATGTCTGTCCCGGATCGGCTCTCCGTCGTAGGTATCTCTCAGCTTGGTGTAGCTTTGCCAGATGAAGAGAAATCGCTGCGCGAATTGCTCCGTGCCCTGCAGGCTCAACTCCCGGACTTAAGGATTCTCATCACCTTGCACGACTGAGTCTGCTTCCGGGCAATCGAATCACAGGCCGCGATGCCTGGAACAGGTCGTTCTTGGCCGCTCGGCAGCCACAGACCATTTACCTCAATCTAGGGCGGCCTTTGGCCAGTCGCCACGTCTACGTCAACCTGACTTCGCTGGCCGCTTACATTGGTGTGTCTTTCGCATGCGACCGGGAACACTTCAAGACACGAACGACAAGGGGCCACTCTTCACACCGGGCTGGGCGTCTCTATCGTGCAACAGCCCGGGACACTTCAAGATTTGTCGGTACTTTTGTCGGTATCTTTATTGGAGAAAATTGAGATACCCAGTACCCATGCGCCCTACAACCTGATTTTCGATTCCTGTCGAACCACCCAACCGCATCTCGCCGTCTCGTCGAAATGGCTCAGGAAGATGCCGTCGCCGCCTCATCGATGAGCGCGGCCACCTCGCCCGGCATGGAAGCCAGCGAGGCATGGCTGGCATCCAGCGTCACGACCTTGCGCGCCTTCATGCGGGCCGACATCCGCTGCTGGTTCTCCGGAGCGATCATCCGGTCCTGGCTGGAAACCTGATACCAGCTTGGCTTGTGCCGCCAGGCGGGATCGGTGACAGGGTTTCCGAACGTGGCGGCCAGCGGTGCCTTCTGCGTCACCGCCATCACGAATGCTTCGTCAGCGCTCAGGTCCTGGCAGAAGCTCTCATGGAACTTGCCCGGATTCAGCCACAGGTAGCCATCGCTGTCCGGGACGAGATTGGGTGCCGCCACCGGCAGGTGCTCCTGGGTGATGCCGCCGGGGCTTTCGCCGGCATCGGGTGCGAAGGCGGCGATGTAGACCAGCGCCGCGACGTTGGGCTGATGGCCGGCCTCGCTGATGACCGCGCCGCCATAGGAGTGCCCCACCAGCACGACCGGGCCCGGAATCTGCGCCACCATCTTGCGCGTGCGCTCAGCGTCTTCGGCCAGTGAAGTCAACGGGACCTCCACGGCGCGAAGATCCGTGTAGCCCAGGGCCTTCAGTTCAAGAATGACCTTGGCCCAGTGGGCGGCACCGCCCCAAAAGCCGTGGACCAGTACGACGGCCGGTTTGCTGCTGCTCATGAATGTTCTCCTGTGACGAACGGATGGATGACTCGATACTTGCTGCGCGCATCCGCCGGATGCGGTCCGTCCAATGTAGGGATGCAGTCCCATGACCGCTTGACTCGAACGCCAGATTGCCATGCCTGAACGCCAAAGTGCCAAGCCCCCGGAAGCCGGGCGCGAAGCCGATGTCTTCTTCGAAGTTTTTGAAGCAGCTCGCGTGAGAGGCGGAAAGGTGCATCGGGCATCCCTGACGCCCGGCCAGGCACTGCGTTTCGTCCCCCCTTCAGCCTGCTTCCATTTCGTCGAAGGGGCGTCCTGCGTCCTGCATGCGGGAAGGGGAACGGCGAAGACCGAACTGCATCCCGGCGACCTGGTCATCCTCGCCCGGGGACGTCCTCACACGCTCGAACTCGCGAAAGGCGCTGCGGGCGCGGCCAGCCTCACCACCGGCGAGTTCAGCCTCATGGGGGCCACGGGCAAGCTGCTGACCGATGCCTTGCCGGCACTGCTGCACGTGAAGGTCGGTCAACTGCCGCAGGCACTCCCGGAAAGTTCGAAGCAATGGATTGCCGTGACGCTGGCGGCCATTCGCCTGGAGGCTGAACACCCGTCGCTTGGCAGCGGCGTGATGCTGTCCAGGCTGGTGGACCTGCTCTTCGTGTGGTCGCTGCGCCACTGGCTGGCCACGGCGCCTGCAGCGCGCGAAGGCTGGTTCGCGGCACTCGGCGACGCCGTCGTCGGCCGTGCCCTGGCGCTCATGCATGCGCATCCCGCTCGCGCCTGGAGCGTGGAGATGCTGGCCCGCGACCTGAACCAGTCACGTTCGGGCTTCTCCCAGCGCTTCGTCGACAAGGTGGGCGAGCCGCCGATGCGCTACCTCACGCACTGGCGAATGCAATTGGCAAGCGACCTGCTGACCTCGTCGACCCTGCGGGTGTCGCAGGTCGCGCAGCGCGTGGGATACGACTCGGAGCCGGCATTCAGCCGGGCGTTCCGGCGGCATGCCGGCATGGCCCCGGTCGACTACCGCAAGCAACGCAGGCCATCGTAGAGATCGCACGCGCGGACGGGAATGGCCGGGTCAGGCGGTCTGCCGGCCTGCGTGGACTCCCACTCCTGCAACGCGATGAACTTCGCAAACGCGCCGCCAGCGCGCCGGTGCGTACGCCCCGCCCCGCGCACGGAACAGGCGTCCATCTACGACCCGACGGCGCGATGGACTACTTTTGGTCTCATTGCGTAACGGCATGCTTCCCTTCGTAGCAAGACACAAACACAACAGGGGGCAAGCAATGAACAAGACCGAGGCCTTGGTGGCCATGGTGGAAGTGGCCCGGATCGGGCGCGGCATGACGCCCACCGATGCCCTCGCCCATCTGGGCGAGATGATCGGGCAGGAGGCGACGGACGATCCGGCGCATGACGCGAATGTCGAGAAGCTGCTGCGTCTGGGCGCCTGCATCTGGTCGCTGCGGCGCGGGATGCTCCTGCCCGAGCCGTCCGGGCGCGGCGATGAGCCGGAGGCGCCATCGGTCCAAGCCCAGCGCCCCCGGGAGATCGCCCCCATCGGCACCGTCCCCGCGCGTGCATCGCACCCCGTCTCCCACCACCCGGTGATTCCGGCCCTGAGCACCTCGGTGCACTACGGGCTCGCGGCCGCCCTCACGCCACCCGAGACTCCTCCACCACAAAGGCCGTGATCTCCGCCAGGAAGGTCTTGGCGTGCGCCATCGTGCGCTTGCCTTCGGGCGAAGCGAACGCGGCGTTCAGCGTGTCGGTGTTCTCGAACCACAGTTCCACGATGCCGTCGATGGGCAGCTCTGCGTAGCCGCAGGGTGGACCTTTCTCGAACTCGCGCGCGACAAGGCGCACGATACGCAATGGCTTTCGACTTGAAGGCCCTGCCGTGCCGTTCGCCTCAGCGAATCAGGTCCATGGGCGCGACGTCCGGCGAGACCTTGGCTTCGGTCGCCGTCAACAGCAGACCTTTCGACTCTTTCCAGCACATGAGGTTCGTCATGTCCGAACTCGCAGAGCCGGGACGCTGGATCGAAATCGTCTTCCACCCCTTGCATGCGCCGCCGATGGTGGTGGGTCGGTCGAGAAACACGTAGTCAGTGCCTGCATCGATGTTCAGCACGCCCACCACGCCGGGCGGAAACGGCTTGCGCGTCTGTGCGGATGCCGCGAACGCAGCGGTTGCCATGACGATGCCCAGGAAAAAGATTCGCCCCATGCCTGCTCCAGTGTTGTCGAGGTCCGATGTTACTTTGGCACCTCGGGCCACTGTCTCCAGCGCGGAGGACTGACAGTCATGATGAATGCAGAGCACTCGGGTCGGTCACACCACCCGAGACTCCTCCACCACAAAGGCCGTGATCTCCGCCAGGAAGGTCTTGGCGTGCGCCATCGTGCGCTGGCCTTCGGACGAGGCGAACGCGGCGTTCAGCGTGTCGGTGTTTTCGAACCAGAGTTCCACGATGCCGTCGATCGGCAGCTCGGCGTAGCCGCAGGGCGTGCCTTTCTCGAACTCGCGCGCGACCACTACGTTCTGGCGGTAGCCGGCCACGCCGGGCATGCGGCGCACATGGTCGGCGTGCACCTTCCATTCGCGGCGGAAGTCGGCCTCCGACTGTTCGACCGGGCGGCGCAGTGTCGAGATGCGCTTGAGCAGCACCGGCCCCGCCGACGATGCAGGGGGCGGCGCGATGACCTCGGTCTGCTCGACCGTCACGATGTGCAGCCCGCCCAGAAAGTGCTGCTCGTCGGCGCGGATCTCGGCGGCCAGCTCGCCGAGGTTGAAGGCCGCATCGGCCTGCGCCGCGGCGTCGAACTGCAGTTGCGAGAAGCCGTCGAAGTCCCATGGTCCGCGCGCGAAGTCGATGCCGCGCTGCAGGCGATCAGTCACGCGGTTCTGACGGTAGCCGCGCAGCGTGGGCAGCCGTGCGACGAGCGGGCCGTGGCGTTCGCGCCAGTGGCGGCTGAAGGCCTCGTCGGTCCACTCGGGCTTCTTGCGGATCAGGCCCATGCGCAGGGTCGTGGTCGGTTCGGTCATCGGTCGGTCTCCTTTTCGAATGGCATGCCGGCCTCGGCCCGTGCGCGCGCCAAGCCGGGTGCGCGCTTGGCGAGCCACACGCCGTGGCGCACAGGCCAGCGTTGGTACTGCGGGTCGGCGCCGAGCGCGGCGGCCGCGTGGTGCGGCCAGTAGGGGTCGAGCAAGGCTTCGCGGCCAATGGCGACGAGGTCGGCCTGCCCCGCGGCAAGCACGGCCTCGGCCTGCTGCGCGTCGACGATCATCCCGACGGCCTGCGTGGCCACGTCGGCCTCGCGGCGGATGCGCTCCGAGAACGGCACCTGGAAGCCCAGGCCGCGCGGCACGGGCAACGCGCGCGTCTCTTCGGTGAGGCCGCCCGACGAGCAGTCGATCACGTCGACGCCGCAGCGCTTGAGCTCGGCTGCGAGCACCACGGAGTCGTCGAGGTTCCAGCCGTCGAGCGTGCCGTCCACGGCCGAGAGGCGGCAGAACAGCGGCTTGCCGGCAGGCCATGCGGCGCGCACGCGCTGCGCGATCTCCAGCGCGAGCGACATGCGGTTCTCGCGGCTGCCGCCAAGCGCGTCGTCGCGATGGTTGGCGTTGGGCGACAGGAAGCTCGCCACCAGGTACCCGTGGCCGAAGTGCAGTTCGACGACATCGAAGCCGGCCTTATCGGCACGCACGGTGGCGTCGACGAAACGCTGCACGACCTCGGCAATGCCTTGCGCATCGAGCGCACGCGGCGCCGACCAGCCGGGCCCGGCCGCGAGCGCGCTCGGGCCCAGGCGCTCCCACGGCTCCTCGTCGGCGGCCATGCGGGCGGGGGCTATCGCCGCCCCGCCCTCCCAGAGCGGCTCGCTGCCGGCCTTGCGGCCCGCGTGCGCGAGCTGCACGCCGATGGCGCTGCCCTGCGCGTGAACGAAGTCGACCACGGCCTTCAGCGGCGCGATCTGGCTGTCGTTCCACAGGCCGAGGTCGGCAGTGCCGATGCGCCCTCGCGGATCGACGGCGGTGCTCTCGGTGAGGATCAGGCCCGCGCCGCCGAGCGCGAACTTGCCCAGGTGCACCATGTGCCAGGGCGTGGCGTGGCCGCGCTCGGCTGCGTGCTGACACATGGGCGAGATCACCACGCGGTTGGCGAGCGTGAGCTCGCGCAGCTTCAGAGGCTGGAACAGCAGGGGAAGAGAAGAGTCAGGCATGTGTGCAGGAAGTCAGGGGGCCGATGCGGCCACCGGCCGCGTGCCGAGCCAGGTGCCGGTCATCACCGCGGCGAAGCCGAACAGGTGCCACCACGTGAGCACTTCGCCCAGCAGCAGCGCCGCGAAGCCCACGCCGAACACCGGCACCCAGTAGAGAAAGACGGCCGTGCGTGCCACGCCGATGACGGAGATCGCACGGTTCCAGATGAGGTTGCCCGCGGCGGTGGCCGCGATGCCCGAGAACAGCACCAGCGCCCACGGCCACGCGCCGGGAAAGAGCTGCGCCGTGCCCAGCCGCGAGGGCCCGAGCACGGTGTGCACCACGAGCATGAGCGTGCCGATCATGTAGATGACCCAGCTGATCGACAGCGGATCGATCTGCCGCGCCAGCCGCTGCACGCCCACGCCGCCGACCGCGAAGCTCACCACCGACAGCGCGAGCATCAGGTCGCCGATGCCGGCGCTCGACAGCCCCGCGCCCGGATGGCTCAGCACCACCGCCGCCACGCCCGCGAAGCCCAGCGCCACGCCCACCATGCGGCGCGGCGTGAAGCGCTCGCCGAAGACCAGCGCGGCCATCAGCGCCGACACCAGCGGGCTCAGCGCCATGATGAGTGCGCCGTTGGTGGCGGTGGAGCGCAGCAAGCCCTGCGCGAACAGGATCTGGTTGCCGTAGACCATGAGCAGCGCACAGCCCGCCATGGTGGCGAGCTGCCGCGCCGTGAGCCGGGGCCATCCGCCGCGTCGCCACAGCACGATGGCACTGAGCGCACAACACGCCACGCCCATGCGCAGCGCCGCCAGCGGCAGGGTCTCGAAGGACGCGGTGAGCGCCTTCACGGCGGACACGTTCACGCCCCACAGCACCATCGCCAGCAGCATCCAGGCCTGCACGGACGCGGGGGTGGCGCCGTGTGATGGCGCAGGTTGGTTCACCTTAGTTTTCGAGGGCGTTCCACATCTCGATGTCGCGCTCTGCGGTCCAGATGCGCGGATGCACGTGGCCCGTCGCTTCGTCGTAGGCACGCGTCACGTCGAAGGGCATGCAGTGGTCGAAGATCACCCAGTGGCCGTAGGTCGGGCGCAGCGCGGCCACGGTTTCCTTGTAGATCACGTTGAGCGACTTGCCTTCGGCCACGCCGTTGTTCACCAGCGTGTAGACGTCGGAGATGAAGGCGCGCGTGGAGGCAATGGCCTTGCGCACGTCGGCGGCGTTCTCCAGCGCGGCGCCACGGCCCGGCACCAGCTTCTCGAAGCCGAAGCCCGCGAGGCGGTCCAGCGTGGTGGGCCAGTCGCGGAAGTAGCAGTCGCCGGCGTAGGCGGTGCTCTGGTATTCGACGAGGTCGCCCGCGAAGCAGATCTTCTGGTCTTCGAGGTACGCGATGGTGTCGCCCTTGGTGTGGCCGCGGCCCACTTGCGCGATCTTCACTTCGAGCTTCTTGCCCAGCCACACGCTCATGGTGCCGTCGAAGGTCATGGTGGGCCAGGTCAGGCCCGGCGGCACCGACTCGACATTGCGGAACAGGCGCGGGAAGCGGCCGATCTCGCTGGCCTTGTCCTGCTCGCCGCGCTCGACGATCAGGTCGTAGGTGTCGCGGCTGGCCAGGATCTGTTCGGCGCCTTCCTTGAAGTACGCCGACGCGCCCAGCACGCGCACCGCGTGGTAGTGGCTCAGCAGCACGTACTTGATCGGCAGCGGCGTGACTTCGCGGATGCGGCGGATCACGTCCTGCGCCATCGCGGGCGTGGCCTGGGTGTCGACCACCATCACGGCCTCGTCGCCGATGAAGACGCCGGTGTTGGGGTCGCCTTCGGCGGTGTAGGCCCAGGCGTTCTCCGAGAGGCGGGTGAACGAGACCTTCTTTTCCTCGAGGTCGGCGTGGCTGGCGAATTTCTTGGTGGTCATGAGTGGTCCTTTGAAATGAGGGGTTGGGGTCAGTGCGTACCGAGGTACGCGGACTTCACCTTGGGGTTGTCGAGCAGCTCGCGCCCGGAGCCTTCGAGCGTGATGCAGCCGGTTTCGAGCACGTAGGCGCGGTCGGCCACGCCGAGCGCCTGCTTGGCCATCTGTTCCACCAGCAGGATCGTGAGACCCGAGCTGCGCAGCTGGCGGATGGCGTCGAAGATGTCCTTGATGATGAGCGGCGCCAGGCCGAGCGAGGGCTCGTCCAGCAACAGCAGGCGCGGCTCGCTCATGAGCGCACGGGCAATCGCGAGCATCTGCTGCTCGCCGCCCGACAGCGTGCCCGAGAGCTGGTGCTCGCGCTCCTTCAGGCGCGGAAAGCGCGCGAACTCGCGTTCGATGGCGCGTTCCACGAAGGCCTTGTCGCCACGGCGCGAGTAGGCGCCGAGCATCAGGTTCTCGCGCACCGTCTGGTCGGGGAACACGCCGCGGCCCTCGGGCGACAGCGCCACGCCCAGGCCCACGCGCTGGTGCGAGGGCACGTGCGTGCAGTCCTTGCCGTCGATGAGCACGCGGCCTTCGGCCACGGGCTCCAGCCCGACGATGCTCTTGAGCAGCGTGCTCTTGCCGGCGCCGTTGGCGCCGATGATGGTGACGACCTCGCCCGCGCGCACTTCCAGGCTCACGCCCTTCACGGCCTCGATGGCGCCGTACGAGACCTTCACCGATTCGATTTTCAACATGATGGTTTCGGTCCTCTGGCTCAGGCGGGCACGGCCTGCGCCGTGTGCACCGTGTGCGCTTCTTCTTCGTCGTCCACGCCCAGGTAGGCCTCGACCACGCGCGGGTTCGACTGCACCTCGGCGGGCTTGCCTTCGGCGATCTTCACGCCGTAGTCGAGCACGATCACATGGTCGGAGATCGACATCACGAGGTCCATGTGGTGTTCCACCATCAGGATCGAGACGCCGCACTTGCCGATGCGCACCAGCAGCTCGCCGAGTTCGGCGGTCTCCTGCGGATTGAGGCCGGCGGCCGGCTCGTCGAGCAGCAGCAGCTGCGGCTCGGTGGCCAGCGCACGTGCCAGTTCCACGCGGCGCTGCAGGCCGTAGGGCAGGCTGCCCGCGGGCCAGTGCGCCAGATGGCCCAGGCCCACGAGGTCGAGCAACTGCAGCGCACGGTCGCGCGTGGCGCGCTCCTGCTTGCCGGCCGTGGGCCAGGCCACGAGCGACGACAGGAAGCCGTTGCTCATGCGGCTGTGCCGTCCGAGCATCACGTTGTCGAGCACCGAGAGATCGGCGAACAGGCGCAGGTTCTGGAAGGTGCGGCCCATGCCCAGGCAGCAGATGGTGTGCGCCGGCTGGCCCACGATGTTGCGGCCCAGGAAGCGGATCACGCCCGCATCGGGTTCGACCACGCCGGTGAGCATGTTGATCATGGTGCTCTTGCCGGCGCCGTTCGGGCCGATGAGCGCATGGATGTGGCCGCGCTGCAGGCGGAACGACACGTCCTGCGCGGGCTTCACGCCGCCGTACGACTTGGTCACGCCCTGCACCACCAGCAGCTCACCTTCGCCGCCGGGGCCGATCTGGCCCGGCACGCCGTTGCCGCCCGGGCCTTCTCCGCGATGGCGCGCCTTCATGAACCACTTGTTGAACAGGCCCACCACGCCGCCCGGCATGACGTACAGCGCGAACAGCAGCAGGAAGCCGTACAGGAAGTGCTGCGCCGAGGGCCAGCGCGCCAGCAGCGCGTCGGTGGCCGTGAGCAGCACCGCGCCCACGATGGGGCCGTACATCGAGCCCGCGCCGCCGAACAGCACCAGCAGCAGGATGAAGATCGACAGGTGGAAGGTGATGAAGTCGGAGTTGATGTACTGGTTCTGCTGCGCCACGAGCGCGCCCGCGATGCCGCAGGTGACGGCCGCGACCACGAAGGCCATGACCTTGGCCCGGTACACGCGCACGCCCACCGACGACGAGGCGATCTCGTCCGCCTGCAGCGACAGCAGCGCGCGGCCGAAGCGGCCCTGCAGCAGGTTGCGCAGCAACAGGTGCAGCGCGGCGCTGAGCACGATGCCCAGGATCACCCATTGCACGCTGCTCAGCGGCTGGTCGTTCCAGGTGAGCGGGCGGATGCCGTAGATGCCCTGCGCGCCGCCGAACACGTCGGTCCATTCGCCCACGAGCTTCTCGACCACGATGCCGAAGGCCAGCGTGACCATGGCGAGGTACGGCCCCTTCACGCGCAGCGAGGGCAGCGCAATGAGCACGCCGCACACGCCGGAGATGACGGCCGCGATCACCAGCGCGAGCCAGGGGCTCAGCTCGGTGCGCGAGGTGATGAGCGCGACGGCGTAGGCGCCGGCAGCGAACAGGCCGGCCTGGCCCAGCGATTTCTGTCCCGCGTAGCCGACCAGCACGTTCATGCCGGCGGCGCACAGGTAGTAGACGCACATCATGAAGGCGATGCGCAGGTAGTAGTCGTTGCCGGACAGCGAGACAAGCCCGCACAGAACGGCCGCCACCAGCACCACGGCGGCGGGATGAGCGAGGCGCTTCATACCTTCTCCACCGTCGAGCGACCAAAGAGGCCCGTGGGCCGGAAGGCCAGCACCAGGATCACGAGCGCGAACACCGCGACCTCGCGCCACTGCGCCTGCCAGAGATTCACCATCGACTCGAGCACGCCCAGCAGGAAGCCGCCGATGACGCAGCCGCGCGGGTTGCTCAGCCCGCCGATCATGGCGCCCGAGAAGCCCTTGAGACCCACGGTCAGCCCCATGAAGAGCGAGGCCTGCGCGATGGGCGCGAGCAGGAAGCCCGACAGCCCCGCCAGCGCCGAGCTGACGACGAAGGCGCCGATCATCATCGCGTTGGTGTTGATGCCCATGAGGCTGGCGACGTTGCCGTTTTGCGCGACGGCGCGCATGGCCTTGCCGATCATGGTGCGGTTCATCACGCGGTCGAAGCCGAACATCACGACCACGGCCACGCCCAGCGTGAGCAGTTCCTGCGGGCGAACGCCCACGCCGAACATGCGGATCACGGTGTCGCCCACCGGCGCGGGCACCACCACGGGCTTGGGTCCCCAGATGGCCAGGCCCACGCTCTGCAGGATCACGCCGAAGCCCAGCGTGCTCATGACCCAGGCCATGCCCGGGCGGCCCGCAAAGGGACGCACGCCCAGCACGTAGAGCAACCAGCCCAGCAGGCCCATCACGCCGAGCGCGGCGACCAGCGCGAACAGCTGCGCGCCCGCGCCCGGCACCGCGTCGCCGAAAGTGGTGGAACTGAGCGGCTTGCCCAGCACGAGGAACAGTGCGCTCATGCCGATGAACGCGCCGGCCGAGACGAACTCGCCGTGCGAGAAGTTCAGCGTCTTGGTCGTCGTGAACGTGATGCTGAATCCGAGCGCCACCAGCGCATAGGCACCGCCGACGGCGAGCCCGCTGATGAGCGCCTGCAGGAGCGCTTCAACCATGGTGTGTATCTCCGTTGCGAAGCAGGGCCGCACCGCCGCGTGGGCGGGTCAGCCTCGCTTCCTTTTTTCTCTGACGTTTATTGCTTGAAGTCGGCCGGCTTGAGCGCGCCGATCAGCGCGTCGCTGTAGGGCAGCAGCTTGCCGTCCTTCCAGCGGATCCAGACCAGGTCCTTGGCCGTCAGGGCTTCGTGGTTGGTCTTGCTGAAAGGCTTCTCGTAGGTCTTGAGCACGCCTTGCACCGGCGTCTTCAGGTCTTCGAGCGCGGCACGCACGGCGGCGCCGTCGGTGCTGTTGGCCTGCTTCATGGCCTGGGCCAGCAGCAGCACCGAGTCATAGCCGTGCAGCGCGAACGAGAACGAGCCCGGCGCCTTCAGCTTGCTGCCGATGCGGTCGAAGAGCTTCTGCTGCGCGGGCGTGCGCGTCTCGCTCACGGTGCGCATGAAGATCGGCTTCTCGGCCAGTGCCTTGCCGGCCGCGTCGTAGAAGGTGATGTTGTCGGCCGCCCACGAAGTCAGCGTCAGCGGGAAGTAGTTGATCTTCTCCATGCTGCGCACCAGCTGCGCGATCGGCGTGCCCTGCGCCCACACCACGACGGTGTCGACATTGGCGGCCTTCATCTTGCTCAGTTGCGAGGTCATGTCGGTGTCGCCGACGCCGAAGCGCTCGGTGGCCGCGATCTTGATGTCCTGCAGCTTGGCGATCTCTTCCATGTCCTTCAGGCCGCCCTGGCCGTAGCCGGTGGTCTCGGCCATCAGGCCCACGACCTTGGAGCCGGCCGTGTTGCGCTTCACGTAGGCCATGAGCGCGGCGACCTGCTCGCGGTCGACCATCGAGACGCGGAACATGTAGTTGTCGGCGTTCGGGCTCATCGGCTTGGTGATGTCGGTGCCCGAACCCACGTTGCCCAGCACGGGGATCTTCTTCTGGTTGGCGATGTGCTTCCAGGCCATCGCGTTGCCCGAGTTGGTAGGGCCGAACACCGCCACGACCTTCTCGTTGTCGACCAGGTCGCTCATGTTCTGGATCGACTTCGGCGGCGCCGAGACGTCGTCGCGCGTGACCAGCGTGAACTTGCGTCCCAGCGCGCCGCCGGCGGCGTTCAGGTCGGCGATGGCCGCTTCCATGCCCAACACCGCGGCCTGGCCGCTCTGCGCCGAGGGCGAGGCCGAGAGGTCGCCGTTGTAGCCCAGCTTGATGTCCTGCGCGCAGGCGCCGGCCGAGAACGCCGCGAAGGCAGCGGTCGCGAGCAGGGTCTTGTACAGACGGATCGTTTTCATTCTTTGTCTCCTAAGGGTTGACGGACGGGGAACGGGAAATCGAAAAGAAAGGGACGCGGCTCAGACGGCGAGGAAGCCGCCGTCCACCGGCAGCACGATGCCGGTGACATAGCGCGACATGTCGCTTGCCAGGAAGATCACCGGGCCGACGAGGTCTTCGGTCTGGCCGACGCGGCCCATGGGAATGCGCGTCATGAACGACTCGAGGCGCTGCGGGTTCTCGCGCGTGGCGGCGGTCATGGGCGTCTCGATCACGCCGGGTGCGAGCGCGTTGACGCGCACACCGGCCGGCGCGAGTTCCTGCGCCAGCGACTGCGTGAGCATCTTGATCGCGCCTTTCGACGGCGAGTAGCCCAGGCTCGCGGCCTGCCCCGCGTAGGCGGCAATGGACGCGATGTTGATGATCGAGCCCTTCGTCTCCTTGAGCACCGGGATGAAGGCCAGCGTGGTGTTGAAGGTGCCGTGCACGTTCACGTCGATGGTCTTCTTCCAGTTGGCCGCGGCGTTCGGGCTGCTGGTGTTCTCGCGAATGATGATGCCGGCGTTGTTGACCAGCAGGTCGACCTTGCCGATCTCCTGGCCCACGCGCTCGGCCAACGCCTGGCAGGCCTCGGGCGCGGTCACGTCGAGCACGAAGGACCAGGCCTCGCCGCCCGCATCGCGCACCAGCTGCGCGGTCTCGCGCACGGTGGCGTCGTTCATGTCGGTGACGACGATGCGCGCGCCGGCCTGGGCCAGGCCGAGCGCGAGTGCGCGGCCGTTGCCCTGGCCCGCGCCGGTGATGAAGGCGAGGCGGCCTTCAAGCAGGCGGGGTGCGACGTTGGATGGAAAGGCCATCGGAGTCTCCTTCTGTCTGTCTATCTATATAGGTATGTATGAAGCTCAGGCGTGGCGGCTGAGCGGCACGGCTTCGCGTTGCTCGACCTTCAGTGGCACGGCGGCTTCCGCCTGCGCGACCTGCAGGCCCGCGACATAGCCGAAGGTCAGCGCCGGGCCGAGCGTGATGCCCGCGCCGGGGTAGTTGCCGCCCATCACGCTGGCCGCGTCGTTGCCGACGGCGAACAGGCCCTTGATCGGCTGGCGGTCGGCGTCGAGCACGCGGGTCTTCTCGTCGGTGACGAGGCCGGCGAAGGTGCCGATGTCGCCGATGACCAGCTTGATCGCGTAGTACGGGCCGTTCTCCAGCGGCGCGACGCACGGGTTCGGCGTGACGTTGGCGTCGCCCTGGTAGCGGTTGTAGGCCTTGCTGCCCTTGCCGAAGGCCGGGTCGTCGCCGGTGCGCGCGCCCTGGTTGAACTCCTTCACCGTGGCTTCGAGCACGGCGGGCGCGATGCCGATTTCCTTCGCGAGTTCGCCCACGCTGGCACCGCGCTTGAGGTAGCCGGTCTTCAGGTGGCGGCCGATGGGCAGCGGCGCGGGCGCGACGCAGCCCAGGCCGTAGTCGCGCAGCGCCTTGTGGTCGCACAGCAGCCAGGCCGTGACCTCGGGCTCGCCTTCGCAGGCCTTGACCATCGCCTGCACGAAGTCGTGGTACGAGTTGCCTTCGTTGGCGAAGCGCTTGCCCTTGGGCGTGACCGCGATCACGCCGGGCTTGGCGCGATCGATGAAGTGCGGCATGACGCCCTTGCTGCCGTCGGGGCGCGTGGTGACCGAGGCCGGCACCCAGGCCGCGGCATGCGGGATGGTGCCGTCGACACGGCCGCCCACGGCTTCGGCCAGGCGCAGGCCGTCGCCGGTGTTGGTCGAGGGGGACGGCGAGTAGTGCTCCTTGCCGGTCGGCGCATGCGGGAAGAGTTGCTTGCGGCGCTCCACGTCATACGGGAAGCCGCCGCAGGCCAGCACCACGCCGCGCCTGGCGGTGATGCGCATCGTCTTGCCTTCGTGCTGCACCACGGCGCCCGCAACGCCGTCGTACTCGACCACGAGCTTCTTCACTGGCGACGAGAGCCACACGGGAATGTCCAGGTCCATCGCGGCCTTGGCCAGGCGGCCGGCCAGCGCGTTGCCGTTGGTCAGCGTCATGCCTCGGCCGTGGCGCACCACGTCCAGGAAGTGCCGGGTCAGGCGCTTGGTCACGTACCAGAACGAGGTCGGCGACTTGAAGGCCCGCATGAAGTGTTTGATCTCGGGACCCGAGCCCAACATCATCCCGAACACGGTCAGCTCGGGCAGCGGCGGCGCCAGGTGCTTGATGCGCTTGCCGAGTTCGCGGCCGTCGAACGGGCGCGTGACCATCGAGCGGCCGCCGGGCTGGCCGCCGGGCGCTTCGGCGTGGTAGTCGGGGAACACGGCCGGCATGTCGAACTGCACGCAGGTGTTGCGCGTGAAGAAGTCGATGGCCTTGGGGCCCATGTCGAGGAAGGCACCGACGCGCGCGGCGTCGAAGTGCGTGGTCGTCTCGTGCTGCATGTAGGCGAGCGCGGCGCCCTCGGGTTCGTGGATGCCCTGCTCCGTGGCCAGGCGCGTGCCCGGAATCCACAGCCAGCCGCCCGAGCGCGCGGTGGTGCCGCCGAAGCGCGGCTCCTTCTCGACCACCAGCACCTTCAAACCCTGCGACGCCGCCGTGACGGCGGTGGCCATGCCCGATGCACCGCTGCCGACGACGAGGACATCGCATTCCCACGTGTTCTGTTCCATCTCTGCCATCTGTGCCTCTGTTCGCTCTCGTGTTGTGTGTACGACTTAAGTTGCGGCGGAGTGTAGGCAGCGATATTGATATGGTCAAGTCGTTTAGTTACTATCAGATGATCAGTCATCGTCGATTGAACACGATAATATCAGTAGAAACCCTGATGGCTATACTCACTCCCACTCTCAACCCCCACGCCGGGCGCCCCATGGAAAAGCCAAGACGTGGCATTCAATCCGTCGAAATCGGAACGCAATTGCTGGTCGCGCTCGGCCGGCACGTGGCGCCCATGGCGCTGCGCGATCTCGGCAAGGCCGCCGGCGTGCCGGTCGGCAAGGCGCACCCCTATCTGGTGAGTTTTCTGAAGGTCGGCTTCGTGGTGCAGGACGGCACCGGCCGCTACGAACTGGGCCCGCTGGCCCTGCAGCTGGGCCTGGCCAAGCTGCAGCGGCTCGACCCGATCAAGGAAGCGTCGCCGCTCATCGAGGCGCTGGCCTCCGAGACCGAACAGAGCATCGCGGTCGCGGTCTGGGGCAACTTCGGGCCGACCGTGGTGCGGCTGGAAGAGCCGATCCACCCGCTGCACGTGAACCTGCGCACCGGCACCGTGATGTCGCTGGCCTACACGGCCACGGGGCGTTTGTTCGCGGCCTACCTGCCGCCGAAGGTGGTGGAAAAGATGATGCTCGAAGACCTGGCGCGCACACGCCCGGCCGACGGGCGCGGTGCCAGCGACGAGCTGTCGAAGTCGCAGATCGAAGCATTGCTGGTCGAGACCCGGCTGCATGGCATGTCGCGCACGCTGGGCCAGCCGATCCCGGGCATCGACGCCTTCTGCGCGCCGGTGTTCGACTCCACCAACAACCTGGTGCTGGGCATCACGGCCATGGGCCCCGAGGCCACCTTCGACAGCGACTGGAACGGCCGCGTAGCGGTTCCGCTGAAGGCCTGCGCGCTGGAGATCTCGCGCCGCCTGGGCTTCGTGCCGACCGACGAAGCGGGCTGAGCCACCGGCCCGCCTGTAGGCAGGCGCTCACGCGCCTGGTTTGCCTTGTCCCGCATGCGCCGGCCCGTGACGCGGCCACTGTAGAGGCCTGTTCACCTCACGGAGACCGGTCATGAAAAGCATCATCCTTTGGCTCTGCGGCGTTCCGCTGATCGTGATCATCGGGCTGAAGGTCTTCGGCATCCTCTGACCGGCCACCGCCACCGTTGCTGTCACCACGAACGAATCCCGCTTCCTCCTCACGGCGCATGCGTGCGTCGTTCAAGCGCCCCTTCCGGGGCGCTTTTTTTGGGGAGTGTCAGTGCGTGTCGCGGCGCAGCTGCTGCACGTCTTCGTGCAGCGATTGCGCCCAGCTGCGGCGCTCGCGGCTGTACGAGGGCTGCGCCTCGCCGAAGCGCACGATGGCCAGCAGCGGCGGCGCGCGCAGCGTGTTCCACACCGAGGTCAGCAGGTTGTCGTCGTCGATGTAGCGCGGCGCCTGGCTGGTTTCGCCGGTGGCGGCATCGGCAAAGCGCAGCGCGGCCGGGATGACCGGCGCACCCGAGGAGATCGCGGCCTGCAGCAGGTTCGCGTGGAACGGCAGCAGCCCGCGCCCGTCGCTCGTGGTGCCTTCGGGGAACACGCCGATCAGGTCGCCGCCGCGCAGCGCCTCGGTCATATGATGCACCACGCGCATGGCATCGCGGCGCCGCTCGCGCTCGATGTACAGCGTGCCGGAGCCGGTGGAAAGCGTACCGATCACCGGCCATTTCTTGACGTCCGACTTCGACACGAAGCGCACATGCTGCGCCGCGTGGATGGTCGTGATGTCGAGCCACGAGAGGTGGTTGCAGATGAGCAGCGCCGGCCCATGCGCGGGCGGCGCGCCCTGCACGCGCAGCGTGACGCCCATGATCTGCAGCATGCGCCCGGACCACGCCTGCACGCGCGCGTTGCGCTCTTCCTGCGACAGGCGGGGAAAGGTGAAGCGGATCGTCCACCAGCCCGACAGCGCATGCGACGCCGCATGCAGCAGGCGCCAGCCGGCCTTCAACGAGTGCAGCATGCCGCGTGCGTCCTGTCAGTTCTCAACGCCAGGTCGTGGAACACCGCGGAACCGGCTTTGCCGGGCCGCTGGTGTTGCCCCCTGCAAGGGGGTTGGCGCAGCGACACGAAGTGCGCGAAGCCTGGGGGTGTGCGTCATTTTTAGCCGTGAACGACGCGGCCGGCGACCAGCGTGTGGCGCGCGCGCCCCTGGAGCGGGTAGCTGGAGAACGGCGTGTGCTTGCCCTGGCTGCGCAGCGCCTCGGGCAGCACCTGCCACTCGAGCGACGGATCGGCGATGCACAAGTCGGCCACGCCGCCCTCGGCGATGCGGCCGATGCCGCTGGCCGCGTCGGCAGCATTCAGCAGTCGTGCCGGCGCCGAGGTGACCACCTCGATGGCGCGCGCCACGCCCGCGCCGCTGCGCTCGCCCCACTGCAGCGCGAGCGGCAGCAGCAGTTCGAGGCCGGTGGCGCCGGGTTCGGCTTCGGCAAAAGGCAAGGTCTTGGCATCGGCCTCGACCGGCGTGTGGTCGGACACCAGCGCGTCGATGGTGCCGTCGGCCAGTGCGGCCGAGAGCGCATCGCGGTCGCCCTGCTGGCGCAGCGGCGGGTTCAGGCGGGCACGGCTGTCGAAGAAGCCGATGTCGGTGTCGGCCAGGTGCAGCGAGTTGATGCTGACGTCGCACGTGATCGGCAAACCCTGCGCCTTCGCCTCGCGCACCAGCGCCACGCCGCGGGCACTGGAGATGCGGCACAGGTGCACGCGCGCGCCAGTGCTCTTCATGAGCTCGATGATGGTGAAGATGGCAATGGTCTCGGCCGCCACCGGCACGCCGCCCAGGCCCAGCCGCGTGGCGAGCGCGCCGCTGGCGGCGACGCCCTTGCCGAGGTCACGGTCCTGCGGGCGCAGCCACACGGTGTAGCCGAAGGTGCTGGCGTACGACAGCGCACGCTGCAGCACCTGCGTGTCGGCCAGCGGCACGTCGGCCTGGCCGAAGCCGATGCAGCCGGCCTCGGTGAGCTCGGCCATCTCGGTCAGCACGCCGCCGGCAAGTTCGCGCGTGAGCGCGCCGAGCGGGAACAGGCGCGCGCACTGCAGTTTCTCGGCGCGGAACTTGAGCATCTCGACCAGGCCGGGCTCGTCGAGCACGGGGTCGGTGTCGGGCGGGCACACGAGGCTGGTCACGCCGCCCGCGATGGCCGCGGCCATTTCGCTTTCGAGCATGCCTTCGTGCTCGTAGCCGGGCTCGCGCAGACGCGCGGCCAGGTCGACGAGACCGGGGGTGACGATGCAGCCCGTGGCGTCGATGGTGCGTTCGGCCTTGAAGCCCGACGGTGTGCGTCCGATGCCGGCGATCTTGCCGTCGGCGATGGCGATGTCGGTTGGCTTGTCGGTGCCCGATGCGGGGTCGATGACACGACCGTTGGTAATAAGGATGTTCATGCGTCTGTACTTCCGGTGGCAGTCAGGGCCTTTTCGGGAAACACCGTGGAACCGGCTTCGCCGGGCCACCGGTGTTGCCCCCGGTAGGGGGTTGGCGAAGCGACACGAAGTGCGCGAAGACTGGGGGCGAGCAACATGTCTATGCTTCGTTACCTGCGACGATGCTCATGACGGCCATGCGGACCGCGATACCGAAGGTGACCTGCGGAAGGATCACACTCTGCTTGCCGTCGACCACGGCGGAGTCGATCTCCACGCCGCGATTGATGGGGCCCGGGTGCATCACGATGGCGTCGGGCTTGGCCAGCTGCAGCTTCTCCTGCGTGAGGCCGAAGGTCTTGAAGAACTCCTGCGACGACGGCAGCAGCGCGCCGCTCATGCGTTCGTTCTGCAGGCGCAGCATGATGACCACGTCGCAGTCCTTGATGCCCTCTTCGAGCGTGTGGCACACGCGCACGCCCATGCCGGCCATGTCGGCGGGCACCAGCGTCTTCGGGCCGACCACGCGCACTTCGGCGCAGCCGAGCGTGGTGAGTGCATGAATGTCCGAACGCGCCACGCGCGAGTGCAGCACGTCGCCGACGATCGCGACCGTGAGGTTCGAGAAGTCTTTCTTGTAGTGGCGGATCGTGTACATGTCGAGCAGTCCCTGCGTCGGGTGCGCGTGGCGGCCGTCGCCGGCATTCACCACGTGCACGTGCGGCGCGACATGCTGAGCGATCAGGTACGGCGCGCCTGACTCGCTGTGGCGCACCACGAACAGGTCGGCGGCCATGGCGCTCAGGTTGGCGATGGTGTCCAGCAACGACTCGCCCTTGGTGGCCGAGGAGCGCGCGATGTCGAGGTTGATGACGTCAGCGCTCAAACGCTTGGCCGCGATCTCGAAGGTGGTGCGCGTGCGGGTGCTGTTCTCGAAGAACAGGTTGAACACGCTCTTGCCGCGCAAAAGCGGCACCTTCTTCACCTCGCGGTCGCTCACGCTCGTGAAGTTGGCGGCCGTGTCGAGGATGTGCGTGACGATGTCCTTGGGCAGGCCTTCGATCGACAGCAGGTGGATCAGCTCGCCGTTCTTGTTGAGCTGCGGATTTCGCTTGTAGAGCATTACTTGTTGTCCTCCACCTTGAGGCTGAAGGCGCCGTTGTCGGCGCGTGCGAGGGCGAGCAGTTGGGTGTCGGGCAGCGTGAGCGTGGTGGCGGCGAAGTCGGCGGCCACGGGGAGTTCGCGCCCGCCACGGTCGACCAGCACGGCGAGCCGCACGCAGGCGGGGCGGCCGAAGTCGAACAGCTCGTTGAGCACCGCGCGGATGGTGCGGCCGGTGTAGAGCACGTCGTCGAGCAGCAGCACGTCGGCGCCGTTCACGTCGAAGGGCAGCGCGGTCTGCGCACTGGCCGAGAGGCCGCGGCGCGCGAAGTCGTCGCGGTGCATGGCCGACGAGATGATGCCGGGCGCGCCGGCCAGGCCCAGGTCCTTCTGCAGGCGCTCGACCAGCCAGGCACCGCCGGAGGTGATGCCCACCAGTTTCGTGTCGGGGCGCATCAGCGCCTTCACGCCGGACAGCAGCGTCGTGTAGAGCGCCTCGGCATCGGGGATGGCGGAAATGGAACTCACAGAAGACTCCTCAGAAATTGCTCCAGGATGATGCAGGCCGAAGCGGCATCGGCATCGCGGGCGCCGGACGACAGCGCCTCGGTGGTGCTGTAGCGCTCGTCGACCTCGAACACCTGGAGATTGAAACGGCCGCGCAGCTGGCGCGCGAACTTCTGCGCGCGGCGGGTGTTCTCATGCGGGGCGCCATCGGGGTGGTAGGGCACGCCGACCACCAGCGCGTCGGGCTGCCATTCCTTGATGCGTGCCTCGACCTGCGCAAAGCGGGCGTCGGCGCCCTCGGCCTTGATCGTGGCCTGCGGCGTCGCCGTACGCAGCAGCCGGTTGCCGCTGGCCACGCCGGTGCGCTTGGCGCCGAAGTCGAAGGCCAGGAAGCTCTGGAAATGCGTGGGAACGGGAACGGAAGCGGGGACAGATGCGGGCACGTCGGACATGACGTCGCTCATTCGGAAACCTTCGTGCTTCGCACTGCGGTGCGAGCTTGCTTGGGGCGGCCCGGCGCGGCGCTCATGCGTGGCCTGCTTCGGGAGAGAGCGTCCAGGCCTGAAGACCCAGCAAACCCAGCGCCTTGTCGTAACGCTGCTCGATCGGCGTATCGAAGATCACGGCCGGATCGGCGCCCACGGTGAGCCAGCTGTTCTCGGCCAGTTCGGACTCCAGCTGGCCCTCGCCCCAGGCCGAATAGCCCAGCGAGACCAGCACCTTGCGCGGGCCGGCGCCGGTGGCCAGGGCCTCCAGCACGTCTTTCGAGGTGGTCATCTCGAGCCCGCCGGGGATGGTCATGGTCGAGGCGTAGACGGATTCCTCGGGCTTCTCGGCCTGAGTGAAGACCGGCTCGTGCAGCACGAAGCCGCGCTCGGTCTGGACCGGGCCACCCTGGAATACGGGCGCTTCGCCCAGCTCGGGGCGGGCCAGGTGGAGCTCGATCTTCTCGAACAGCACCTTGAGATTGATGTCGCTGGGTTTGTTGATCACCAGCCCGAGCGCGCCGCGCTCGCTGTGCTCGCAGAGGTACACGACGCTGCGGTTGAAAGTTTTGTCTTCCATCCCGGGCATCGCTATCAAAAAGTGATGCGTGAGGTTCATCGGGGCAGAATCGGCAGCCATATGCCCCCGATTTTACTGGCCGTCGACAAGACCTATCCCAAAGGGCTCATGTGGTTCCGTCGCGACCTGCGGGTCGACGACAACGCCGCCCTCTATCGCGCATTGCGGGCCTGCCGGCAGGTGGTCTGCGTTTTCGTCTTCGACAAGGCGATCCTGGACGCCCTGCCCTCGGCCGACCGGCGGGTCGAATTCATCCGGGAATCGCTGGTGGAGCTCGAATCGGAGTTGCGCGCTCTGGGCGGCGGGCTGATCGTCCGGCATGCCGCGGCGGTGCAGGAGATTCCGGCCCTGGCCCGTGAACTCGACGTGCAGGCCGTGTTCGCCAACCGCGACGACGAACCCGACGCCCTGGCGCGCGACGCCAAGGTGCTCGGCGCGCTGGCCAACGCCGGCGTGACCTTCCACACCTACAAGGACTCGACCGTCTTCGACCGCGACGAAGTCATGACCAAGACCGGCCAGCCCTACACGGTGTTCACGCCGTACAAGCGCGCCTGGCTGGCCAAGGTCGATTCGTTCTTCCTGAAGTCGTACCCCGTGCGCAGCCACGCCGACGCGCTGGCGCCCTCGCCCCAGGCCTACGGCGAGCCGGTGCCCGCGCTGCACGAGATCGGCTTCGAAAAGACCAATCTCTCGGCACTGGAGATTCCCACCGGCACCCGCGGCGCCGGCCAGCTCTTCGAGGATTTCTTCGAGCGCATCGACCGCTACGACGAGGCGCGCAATTTCCCCGCGGTGCGCGGGCCCAGCTACATGGGCGTGCACCTGCGCTTCGGCACGGTGTCGATCCGGCAGCTCGCCAGCGTGGCGCACCAGCTGTCGCTGCAGGGCAACCCGGGGGCGGCGACCTGGCTCAGCGAGCTGATCTGGCGCGATTTCTACTTCCAGATCCTGGCGCACTTTCCGCACGTGCACGCCAACGGCGAATCGAAGAGCTTCCGTCCCGAGTACGACAAGATCCAGTGGCACCACGGCAAGCACGCCGACCAGCTCTTCGAGGCCTGGTGCGAAGGCCGCACCGGCTATCCGCTGGTGGACGCGGCCATGCTGCAGATCAACCAGAGCGGCTACATGCACAACCGCCTGCGCATGGTGGTGGCGAGCTTCCTGTGCAAGGACCTGGGGCTGGACTGGCGGCGCGGCGAGACCTACTTCGCCGCGCACCTGAACGACTTCGAGCTAGCCTCGAACAACGGCGGCTGGCAATGGGCCAGCTCCAGCGGCTGCGACGCGCAGCCCTACTTCCGCATCTTCAACCCGGTGACGCAAAGCGAGCGCTTCGACCCCGAAGGCAAGTTCATCCGCCGCTACCTGCCGCAGCTGGCGGGGCTGTCGAACGCGGTGATCCATTCGCCGTGGACGGCATCGCCGGTGGAGCTGGAAGCGGCGGGCGTGAAGCTGGGCGAGAACTACCCCGGGCCGGTGGTGGACCATGCCGAGGCGCGGGAGAAGACGCTGCAGCGGTATGCGACGGCGCGCAGCAAGGCGCTGCAAAAGCCGTAGCCAAAAAGAAAGGGCCCCGAAGGGCCCTTTTCTCTTCTACGCCGACCACCGGCGCCGAGGCGCATCAGGCCGCGGCAGCCAGCGAGGCCTCGCTCGTGTACGCACGCACCAGGCGCAGCAGCTCTTCTTCCGAATACGGCTTGCCCAGGTAGTGGTTCACGCCCAGGTCACGCGCGTAGTCGCGGTGCTTCTCGGCGATGCGCGAGGTGATCATGATGATCGGCAGCTCGGCCAGTGCCACGTCGGCGCGGATGTTGCGGGCCAGGTCGAAGCCGTCCATGCGCGGCATCTCGATGTCCGACAGCACCACGGCCGGGCGCTCCTGCTGCAGCCGTTCGAGCGCCTGCAGGCCGTCGGCCGCGAGCGACACGCGATAGCCTTCGCGCTGCAGCAGACGCTGCGTGACGCGGCGCACGGTGATGGAGTCGTCCACCACCAGCACGAGCGGGATCTGCGGCACCACCGGGGCCAGGGCTGCCGGGGCCTGCGGCGCGCCGGCATCTGCCACGGTCGTGTGCGTGGGTGCGGCGAGCGCAGCGGTCTGGCGCGCGCGCGCCTGGTCACCGTGCGTTGCGGCCAGCGCCACCGGGTTGTAGATCAGCGCCACCGCGCCCGAAGCCAGCACCGAGATGCCGGCCAGGCCGGGCAGCCGCGCGAGCTGCGGGCCGAGGTTCTTGACCACGACTTCCTGGTTGCCCAGCACTTCGTCCACGTGCAGGGCGACGCGCTGCGCCGCGCTTCGCACGATCACCAGTGTGTTGTTCTTGGTGGCGGCGTGCTCGCTGCGAATGGAATGCTGCAGCAGCGCACCGGCCCAGTAGAACGGTACCTGCTCGCTGCCGAAGGCGAAGCTGTGGTTCAGGTAGGCGGCCTCGAGGTCGGCACCGCTCACGCGCTGCACGAGTTCCACGAGGTTCGACGGCACGCCGATCGACACCTCGCCCGCGCGCAGCATCACCACGTGCGTCACGGCGGTGGTCAGCGGCAGCACCAGCTTGAAGGTGGTGCCTTGGCCCGGCGTGCTGTGCGTTTCGATGCGGCCGCCGAGCGCGGCGATCTGCGCGCGCACCACGTCCATGCCGATGCCGCGGCCGGCCAGCTCGGACACCTGTCCTGCCGTCGAGAAGCCGGGCTTGAAGATCAGCTCGGTGGCTTCCTCGGCCGACAGTTCCTGGTCGTGGCCAAGCAGGCCCAGCGCGCGGGCGCGTTCGGCGATGCGCTTCTGGTCGAGGCCAGCGCCGTCGTCGCGGAAGCTCACCGACACGTCGTTGCCTTCGTGGTGCAAGTCGATGACGATGAGGCCGCTGGCGTCCTTGCCGGACGCTTCGCGCACCGCGGCGTCTTCGATGCCGTGCGCCACGCAGTTGCGCAGCAGGTGTTCGAAGGCGGGCGTCATGCGGTCCAGCACGCCGCGGTCCATTTCGATGGAGCCGCCGACGATGTCCAGGCGCACCTGCTTGCCGGTGTCCTTCGAGGCCTGGCGCACCACGCGATAGAGGCGGTCGGAGATGCCCTCGAACTCCACCATGCGCGTGCGCAGCAGGCCGCGCTGCAGTTCGCGCGTCTGGCGTGCCTGCACGCTCAGGTCGTCTTCCGTGGCCTGCACGGTCTTTTGCAAGGTGCGCTGCACGGTGGCCACGTCGTTCACCGACTCGGCCATCATGCGCGTGAGTTCCTGCACGCGGGTGAAGCGGTCGAACTCGAGCGGGTCGAAGCTCTGCTGCGAATCCTTGGCCTGCGCCAGACGCGACTGCATCTGGCTTTCGGCCTGCACCTCGATGTCGCGCAGCTGCTGGCGCAGGCGGTCCAGGTTGCCCGTGAGGTCAGCGAGCGAGCCGCGCAACTGGCCCAGCTCGGCTTCGAGACGAGAGCGCGTGATGATGACCTCGCCGGTCTGCGCCACCAGGCGGTCGAGCAGCTGGGTGCGGATGCGCACCGCCTGGCCCGATGCCGCGCGCAGCGGGGCGAGTGCGACCGGCGCAGGGCGCGGCAGCGAGGATGCCGGGGCAGCGGCGGATTCGGCGGCTGAAGCATCGGCAGCTGCGTCGGCTCCGGCCTGGTCGTCGTTCGCCGACACGCGAATCTCCGGCGCCGCTTGCACGCGCTGGATGGCGGGTGCGGTCGGGCTGGCGGTCGCGATCAGCTGGGCCACTTCCACCTGGGCGGCGTTGTCGGCCGCGCGCAGGGCATCGAAGGTGTGTTGCAGCGTGTCGAGGCGGGTCAGCAGCTTCTCGATGTCGGCCCGCGCGGCGCCCTGGGAGCCCAGGAGTTCGATCTCGGACTCCATGCGGTGCGCACGCTCGCCCAGGCGCATGGCGCCGGCCAGCCGCGCACTGCCCTTGAGCGTGTGCAGCGTGCGCAGCACCGAGGCGCGCGGTGCGCCGTCGTCGGGGTGATGCGCCCACTGGCGCAGCGCCTCGCCCAGCTGGGGCAGCAGGTCGGCCGCCTCTTCCTCGAAGATCGGGAACAGGTCGACGTCGACCGCATCGGCCAGGTCGATGGCGTCTTCGGTGTCGTCCAGTGCCACGTCGGCAAAGGCGTCGTTGGCGACCACCTGCTTGGGGATCAGCGTCTCGAAGCGGGCCGCGGCGATCTCGGGCGGCATCGGCGCAGAGGCGATGTCGCGCAGCGCCTGCAGCGTGCCTTCGGACGGATCGCGCAGGAAGCCGACAGCGAACTGGTGCAGCAGGCGACGCAGCTCGTCGGCCGCGGCGACCAGCACGATGCCCTGCTCGCGCGTGCCGCTGCCCTGCATCTGCAGGTGCTGCAGCGCGGACTCGAGCAGGCGGGCCATGCCCGAGAGGCTGTGGAAGCCGACGGTGGCCGAGCTGCCGGCCAGCGAGTGGGCCAGGGCGACGGTCGAATCCGGCAGGCGCTCGTGGGTTTCGAGCGCCCATTCGCCGACATCGGTCGCCAGCTGGCGAGACCATTCGTCGGCTTCGTTGAGGTAGACGTTGTAGAGCGCGATACCGATGCGCAGCGGACCGATCACCTTGACCTGGTCTTCGGCGCTCGGTGCGGCGGCAGACTCGGATTCGGGGACGGACTGGGCCCGCACGGGCTCCGGCTCGGGTTCCGCTTCCAGCACGGGTTCCGGCTCCGCAACGGCAGCCACTTGCGGCGCTTCAGCGACGACCGGTGCCTCGGGTGCGACGTCGACTGCGGCCAGCACGGGTTCCGGTTCTGGCTCGGGTTCAGATTGCAGTTCAGGCAGTGCTTCGAGCGCCGGTGCTTCGAAAGTTTCGGCGACTTCGACCACCTCCACGGGCGCCACCACCTCGGTGACAGGCGCTGGCGCTTCTGCAGCCAGCGGCAGCGGTTCGGGCGCCCACTCGAGGTCGGGCAGGCTCGACGCGGTCGGCATCGTCGCCTCGATTTCCGGGACCGGCTCGGCCTCGGGCTCGGCGTGCGACACGACCGGCTCGACAGGTGCCTGGGTCCTCGGGGGCGCGAGGAAATCGAATTCGTCCCCGCTGGGCAGTGCCTCGAGCGGCGCGGGCGCGGTGCCTTGCTTGGCCTCGAAGTCGATGAAGTCGGTGGATGCGAAATCGTCGTCGGGCTCGGGTGTCGCGGGCGTCGCAGGTGCGGCCGGGGCATGTTGCGCGTCTTGCACCTGTTGCCACTCGGCGAAGTCCAGCGTGGCATCTGGGGCTGCACCGGCCGGCGGCGTCAGCGACAGGTCGGGCAGTTCCGGCAGCTCGAGCGGCAACGGCTCCGCCGCGATGTGACGTGCGGCCACGGCAAGCGCTTCGGCGTCGGCCACGCGCACCGGTGCAGGCACGGGCTCGCCGGCCAGCAGCGCGTTGGCCACGCGGCTGAACGGCGCCGAATGCCAGGCGCCCGCATTGCCGGCGGCGATGGCTTCGACCCACTGGCTGAAGTCGCCCAGCATGCGCTCGGTGCTCGTCAGCAGCTCGGGCGTCGCGTCGCGCTGGTCGGCCAGCCAAGTGTTGAGCACCTGCTCCAGCGACCAGGCGGCATCGCCGAAGTCGGACAGGCCGACCATGCGCGAGCTGCCCTTGAGCGTGTGGAACGCGCGGCGCAGGATGGTGAGTTCGTCGGTGTCGCCGGGACGGCTGCCCAGCGCGGCGATCGCGGCCAGGCCGTTGCCCACCACTTCGCGGGCCTCGTCCAGGAAGATGTTCTGCAGGTCGTCTTCTTCGAGCTCGGTGACCTCGGTGTCGGGCAGCGCGGACGGGCCGGCGATCTTGGTGGTCCAGCTCTCGGCCTTGCGGCTGAACTCTTCCAGCGGCGACGGCTTGGTCTTGCGGTTGGGCGTGGCCAGCGCGGCGAGCTTGGAGGCGATCTGCGCATCGACCTCCTCGATGCTCAGCACCGGGGCGGCCGGTGCGGCAGCGCCTTCGGCCGGCGCCGCGGCATCGGCGGCCTGACGGCCCATCAGCGGCTTCAGTTCGCCGGCTTCGGCGTCGAACACGAACAGGCGCTTGGCCAGTGCGGGCTGGTAGCCCAGCATGTCGATCAGGAAGCCCAGCGCGCCCAGGTTGTTGCCGAGTGCGTCGAAGGTGGCCATTTCCTCGACGGGCGAGCGGTTGACCTGCAGCATCTGCTCGACGTCGTCGCGCATGCGCTGCACGGTGTGCGCGGCCTGGTCGAGCCCCAACACCGAGAACACGCCGCGCATCTGCATGAGCTGGGTGGGCACGGTGCGCAGCAGCGGCTTTTCGGCCGGGCGGCGGAAATACTGGTCGAGCGACTTCTCGAGTTCGCTCAGGTGGCTGCGCAGCTCGTCGACGACGGTGCCCATGGTCTGGCGGTCGCTGACACGGCGGTACAGGTCCTCCATCCAGGGCTCGAGCGGCTCCGAACGACCGCCATCGCGCACGCGCTCGATGCGGCCGGCCAGTTGCAGCGTGCGCGCGGTGAGCTGCGGATCGCTGGGGTCGAGGTCTTCGAGCGCGGCTTCGAGGTACAGCACCGAGGTGGCGACTTCCATGGCCAGTTCGGTGTCGGGCGGCTGGCCGGAACGCACCGAGGCGTCCACGGCGTGCGTCAGCGCCTGCACCATCGGCTGGCTCGGCGGGTGCAGCTTCTGCAGGGATTCGCCGAGCTGCGCGAAGGTGTCGGCCACCTGCCGCGTGCGCGTGATGTCGCCGCCCGAGAGCGCCGACCACATTTCCTTGGCGGTCTCGATGCGCTTGCGCGCCTGCGTGAGCACCAGCGGATCGAAGCGGCCGAACTGCACGACGGTGTAGTCGACACGCGGCTCCTGCGTCACGCCCCAGGCGCTGCGCACGGTGCGCAGCGTGGCGGCGTCGTCCTGCGCGCCGGGCACGGCCTGGGCACAGAAGAACAGCAGGTCCTGGCCGAGGCGATCGGACACCACGCTGTCGCCGCGCGCCAGCGTGGCGTACTGCAGCAGCACGCGCGAGGCGGCGCGCTTGACGTAGGTGTCGGCGGGAATCAGTCCCAGCGCGAGGGCTTCGAAGAAGCCCGCGGCCAGGGTCCAGAAGCTCGCGACGCGCGGCAGCAGCGCACCGCGTCCGAGCCCCAGGCACAGCGCATGCAGCCGTCGAGCAGCCTGCGGATCGCCGCTCTTGACCAGCTGCAGCACTTCGCGGTCGAGCTTCGAACGCACGGCGGGGTCGTAGGCCAGCGCGGCCTGCGTGAGGGCTGGCTTGACCTCGACCCAGCGCCAGGCGGTGCCCCAGAGGTCCGCCGGGTGAACGCGCTCATTGCCGCCCAGCTCCAGCACGTCGCGGTACTGCGGGAACAGCGCCACCGACGACACGGACTTGCCGGCCAGCAGTGCGCTGAGGAAATCGGTGACGGCAAAGCCGGCACGCTCGATCTTGAGCACGGCACTCTCGGTGCAGCGCTGCGGCTCGGCGATGAAGCCCTGCACCGCGAATTCGATGGTGCCGAGCACCAGCGCAGGCGAGCTGTGGCCGACCATCTGCAGCGCGCCGACGGCCTGATGCAGTTGCTGGCGGGCCATCTGCAGCGGGCCGCTTTCGGGCTCCGTCGCACTGCCCACGTCGCGCACGAAACGCCGCAGCGACTTGCCGACACCGTCGAGGGATTTCTGGATCTCTCCCAGCACCCAGGCCAGCGGCCCGAGGTCTTCGGTGGCCGGCACGTTGCCGGCGAGGGGGGCCGTGGCAGGGGTTTGAATCGACACGTTGGTTGCTCGCCGTTCTATATCTGTCAGTTTTTCACCGGGCGCCATGCGCCCTGAATGCACAAGGCCAGCGCGGCCGCTTCAAGGAACACCGCGGAACCGGCTTCGCCGGGCCGCTGGTGTTGCCCTCGGAAGGGGGGAGGAGAAGCGACACGAAGTGCGCGAAGCCTGGGGGAGAGCTTCATCACGCAATCTTGAAACGAGCCACCGAGCGGCGCAGTTCTTCAGCCATCTGCGAGAGCTCGCGCACCTGCTGGGCCGTGGTCCGCGTGCCTTCTCCGGTCTGTTCCGTCACCGCAAAAATGTGCTGAATGTTGGCAGCCACCACGTTGGCCGAATCGGCCTCGCGGGAGGCGGACTGCGAAATCTGCTCGATGAGGTCAGCAAGTCGACGCGACACGCGGTCGATCTCGGACAGCGCGGTACCTGCGTTGTCGGACAGCTTCGCCCCTTCGACCACACCCTGCGTGGAACGCTCCATGGCGCCCACCGCGTCCTGCGTGTCGGTCTGAATCGCCTTCACCAGCGCCGAGATCTGGCGCGTGGCGTCCGCGGAGCGCTCGGCCAGTCGCTGAACTTCTTCCGCCACCACCGAGAAGCCTCGGCCGGCTTCACCGGCAGAGGCGGCCTGGATGGCGGCGTTCAGGGCCAGCACGTTGGTCTGTTCGGTAATGTCCGAGATCAGTTCGGTGATTTCGCCAATCTCTTGCGACGATTCGCCCAGGCGCTTGATCCGCTTGGAGGTTTCCTGGATCTGGTCGCGGATGGAGTTCATACCGCCGATGGCGTTCTGCACGGCCTGCAGGCCCGACGATGCGGCTTGCAGCGACTGGCGCGCCACCGTGGCGGACTCTTGCGCTTGTGTGGACACGCCGTTGATTCGCTCCGCCATGGTCAGCACCGACTGGCCGGTTTCGCGAATCTCGCGCAGCTGTTCGGTCGAGGCAGCGAGCAGTTCGGTCGAGGTGTTTTCCACCTGCGACGTCGTCTGCGCCACGCGGGTCGCCGTGTTCTGCACGTTGCCCACCAGCAAACGCAGTTCTTCCACCGTGTAGTTCACCGAGTCGGCGATGGCGCCGGTGATGTCCTCGGTCACGGTGGCTTCCTGCGTGAGGTCGCCTTCGGCCACTGTCTGCAGCTCGTTCATCAGCCGAAGAATGGCGGCCTGGTTGGCGTTGTTCACGCGGCCGGCTTCGTCGGAAGCCTGTTCGGCGGCCAGACGCTCGCGTTCGGCGACGGCGGCACGTTCGCGGCCTTCGCGCACCTGCACGAAACCGATGGCGCCGGCCAGTGCCAGGGCGGCCAGCGACAGCACGAACAGCAACACGATGGTGCCGGCGCCCAGGCCGGTGCGGGCCGAGAGCTTTTCCTGCAGGTCGCCCAGCGACTTACGCAGCGGCTCGCTGTCGGTCAGGATGGATGCCTGCGCTTCGCGCGCCGCCACCAGACCCTGCAGGTTGCCCAGAATGGCCGATGCCTGCGTGCGCATCTGCTCGTAGGTCTTCAGGATGGCCTCGAGCTGCTGGCGCGTCTGCGGGTCTTTCGAGCCGGGGAAGCGCTGCTGCGCATTGCCGTCGAGCAGGCCGCGGGTGGTTTCCTGGAAGGTGTTCAGGTCCTTGCCCAGCAGGAACACGGCGTCGGGGTTCACACCCTCGACCGTGAAGAATTCGTTGGTCGACTTGCCGATGCGCTGCGTCAGCATCACGAGCTGGCCGGCGGCCGAGATTTCAGGCAGCGTGGCGTTCTGCTGCATCTTCAGCGACGCGACGGTTTCCGTCATTTCGAGCAGCGTGGACGACTGCTGGTTGATGTCGCGCAAAGCGGCGCCCACCTGCGTCAGGATCTGGCGCTGCGCCAGCACGGCCTTGGCGCTCGCGTCGGCGCGGGCGACCAGGGGATTGATCTTGTTCATCTCCTCGTCGTACTGGTTGCCGACGGCTTCCAGGCGCAAGGCGTCGTCGCCGTTGGTCAGGCCCTGCACGCGACGCGTGAGGTCGTCGGCGCTGTCCTTCACCTCGACGAACGCCGGAGCGCTACCGATGAGGGCCTGCGAGATCGACTTGGCAAGACGCTGCGACTGCATCAGCGACTGGCCGGTGGCCGCCACCTGCTGCGCCAGTCGTTCCGCGCGAAGAATGGCGGAGCCGGCCACCAGCAACAGGGCCAGCACCACGATGGCCAGCAGGATGGCCAGCACGCGCTGCTGTTTGGCGGGGTTGGCGCCCATGCCGCCGCCTGCGGCGGGGAGCAGCGGCGCCGCTTCGAGCGTCGCCGCGTTGGCGGCCTCGACGGAAGCGGGATCGCCCAGTGCATCGAGACCGCCGAAGCCGGTGTCGGTCACGGCGGCAGACGCGGAAACGCCGTCGCCCTTCTTGGCGAGGCGGATCGTCTTTTCGTCTGGAACCTGAACCGTGTCGACATCGTCGAGCGACATCGAACCGGAGCCGTCGACGCGGGCCTTGTCGTTCCCGTTCTGGGGGAGTAATTTCTTGAACTTGTCGGCGATCGAGCTCACGGTCGGTCCTTCAGGTGGTTGCCAGTGCCATGTGCCGCAGCACTACGCACCAATACTCAAAAACTGGGGTTGCTGCGAAAGCGCCTGCAGGTTGACTTCCTGCCAGCGCTCCCCTGCCGCGTCGGTGTACAGATGCCCGTGCCAGGCAGGTGCTTCTGCGCCCGGAGCCTCGGCGGCCGTGAAGGCCTCCGCGCCCCGCAACCCCGCCAGTCGATCGACCAGCAATGCGCAGTTGACTTCGAGCAGCTCGTTGAATGCCACGAGCCGCGACTGGATGCGCGCCGCCTCGGTGGCGGCCTGGGCGCCCGGCGCACCGGACGCGAACGCCGACAGCTGCACGACGCCGTACAGGCCGCCGCGCAGGTTGGCGACGCCGAGGAACCAGGACTCCGTGTAGGGCACGGGCTGGGGCGGCGTCCAGGGAAAGATTTCGCCGGCATGCGCCAGCGGAAAGAGGTACTTGCCCTCGCCCGCCTCGACCGCCAGCCAGTTCGCGGCAACGCCCGTGGTGCGCGCGGCCTGGAGGCGGCTCGCTAGCCGGGACTGGAAGGCGCGCAGCGCGTCGCGATTCGCCATGGGTTCGGCAGGTTTCCGGTCAGGCGAGCGCGCTGATCTTGGACATCAGGTCGGCCGCGTTGACCGGCTTCACGATGTAGTCGCGCGCGCCCTGGCGCATGCCCCAGACACGATCGGTTTCCTGGTTCTTGCTGGTGCACAGGATGATCGGAATCGCGGCGTACTTCGGGTCACGGGCGATGGCGCGCGTGAGCTGGAAGCCGTTCTGGCCGGGCATGACCACGTCCATGAGGATCAGGTCGGGGTGGTCTTCCTCGAGGCGGCGCATCGCGTCGTCGGCGTTTTCGGCCGTCTTCACGGAGAAACCGTTCTTCTGGAGGAGGTCGGTCAGGAACACCAGTTCCGTCTTGGAGTCGTCGACGACGAGGATTTTTCGAATCGGCATTACTGCACTTCCTGTTGAACAATGCCAAACTGCTGCACGGCCTGCAGCAGTTGGTCTTTGGTGAAGGGTTTGGTGAGATAGTCCTGGGATCCGACCATGCGGCCGCGGGCCTTGTCGAATACGCCATCTTTCGAAGACAGCATGACGACCGGGACATTGGAGAAATGCGCGTTGCGCTTGATGATGGCGCAGGTCTGATAGCCGTCGAGGCGAGGCATCAGGATGTCGCAGAAAATCAGGTGAGGCTTGTGGTCGTTAACCTTGGAGAGCGCGTCGAAGCCGTCTTCCGCGAGAAGAACCTCGTGCCCACCCTGCTTCAGAAAAATCTCGGCACTGCGCCGGATGGTGTTGCTGTCATCGATGACCAGCACCTTGTAACCAGATCCATTCGGGCCCATTGCAAACGCTCCTGCTCATGAGACTTGGATGCCCGCCGCGCCGAACATCGACGCAGATCGCGTAGCCCTATGCCATGCTTGTCAGATCTCAACCATTTCGAAGTCTTCCTTGCGCGCACCGCACTCAGGACAGGTCCAGTTCATCGGCACATCGGCCCAGGCCGTGCCTGCCGCGATGCCGTCTTCCGGTACACCAACCGCTTCGTCATAGATCCACCCACAAATCAGGCACATCCAAGTTTTCGTGTTCATCGGAGCTTAAAGTCCTTGTTCATTAAATGCAACGAGTGTATCTATGCGTATCTCACTGGCAGACCGTAAACGTCGCGCCTATGCCACCATCCAGGGGATTTCGCTAGGCGTATGACCATCTACTTACATCCAGACGAGAACGCCCGTAAACCGGGCGATCTTAACGACCCCCCGCAGGACGACGAGGCGCTGAGCGAACGCGACCTGAATCCCCCCTGCGTGCTGGTGTTCAATGCCAGCGATCCGAGCGGCGCGGGCGGCCTGGGGGCCGACGCGCTCGCCATGGGATCGGTGGGCGCTCACATCCTGCCGGTGGTGACGGGCGCCTACGCCCGCGATACGGCCGAGATCTTCGACCACTTCGCCTTCGAGGAAGAGGCCGTGGCCGAGCAGGCGCGCTCCATCCTGGAAGACGTCGAAGTCCAGCTGATCAAGGTCGGCTTCGCCGGTACGCCCGAGGCGCTGAGCACCATTGCAGAGACCGCCGCCGACTATCCCGACGTGCCCGTGGTGGCCTACATGCCCAACCTGTCGTGGTGGGACGAGAACCTGATCGAGGCCTACCTGGACGCCTTCCGCGACCTCGTGCTGCCCCAGACCACGGTGTTGGTTGGAAACCACAGTACGCTGTGGCGCTGGCTGCTGCCCGACTGGAGCGGCGAGCGTCCGCCCGGCGCGCGCGACATCGCCAAGGCCGCCGGCGAGTTCGGCGTGCCCTACACATTGGTCACGGGGCTGGTGCTCCCGGACCAGTTCATCGACAACGTGCTGGCCTCGCCGCAGTCGGTGCTGGCCAGCGAGAAGTACGAACGGCTCGAGGCCGTCTTTGCCGGCGCCGGCGACACGCTCTCGGCCGCCCTGTCGGCCCTGCTGGCCAGCGGCACCGACCTCGTCGCCGCCACGACCGAAGCGCTCGCTTACATGGACCGCTGCCTCGACGCGGGCTTCCGCCCCGGCATGGGCCACGTGCTGCCCGACCGCCTGTTCTGGGCCGAGCCCGAGGACGAAGAGGACGACGAAGGCCCCGACACTCCACCCGATTTCGCTTTACCCCCGCACGACACCCGACATTGATGACTGACCAGAACGACATTCTTTTCGAGCGCGCCCGCGCCGTGATCCCCGGCGGCGTGAACTCGCCCGTGCGCGCCTTCAAGGCGGTCGGCGGCACGCCCCGTTTCATCCAGCGCGCGCAGGGCGCCTATTTCTGGGACGCCAACGACAAGCGCTACATCGACTACATCGGCTCCTGGGGTCCGATGATCCTGGGCCATGGCCACCCCGCCGTGGTCGAGGCAGTGCAGAAGGCCGTGCTCGAAGGCTTCTCGTACGGCGCGCCGACGGAGCGCGAGATCGAACTGGCCGAAGCCATCCTCGCGCTGGTGCCCTCCATGGAAATGGTGCGCCTCGTGAGCTCTGGCACCGAAGCCGCCATGAGCGCGCTGCGCCTGGCGCGCGGCGCCACCGGCCGCAAGAGCATCGTCAAGTTCGAAGGCTGCTACCACGGCCACGCCGACGCATTGCTCGTGAAGGCCGGCTCGGGCCTGGCCACCTTCGGCAACCCGACCTCGGCCGGCGTACCGCCCGAGGTGGTGCAGCACACGATCGTGCTGGAGTACAACAACCTGCAGCAGCTCGAGGAAGCCTTCGCGCTGCACGGCAAGGACATCGCCTGCCTGATGATCGAGGCGATCGCCGGCAACATGAACTTCGTGCGCGCCACGCCCGCCTTCGCCAAGCGCTGCCGCGAGCTGTGCACGCAGCACGGTGCGCTGCTGATCTTCGACGAGGTGATGACGGGCTTTCGCGTCGGCCTGCATGGTGCGCAGGGCGTGCTGGGCATCACGCCCGACCTCACGGTGCTCGGCAAGGTCATCGGCGGCGGCATGCCGCTGGCGGCCTTCGGCGGTCCGCGCGCGATCATGGAACAGCTCGCGCCGCTCGGCCCGGTCTACCAGGCCGGCACGCTGTCCGGCAACCCGGTGGCCACCGCCTGCGGCCTGGCCACGCTGAAGGAAATCTCGAAGCCCGGCTTCTACGAAGCGCTGGCCAAGAAAACCCGCTCTCTGGTCGACGGCCTCAAGGCTGCCGCCGCCGCCGAGGACCAGCCCTTCAACGCCGACAGCGAAGGCGGCATGTTCGGCTTCTTCCTGATGAACGAGCTGCCGCAGAACTACGCCACGGTGATGACCACCGACAACGCGCAGTTCAATGCGCTGTTCCACGGCCTGCTGGACCGCGGCGTGTACATCGCGCCGGCGCTGTACGAAGCGGGCTTCGTGAGCGCCGCGCACAGCGACGAAGACATCGCGGCCACCGTCGCGGCGGCACGCGAGATCTTCAGCAAGCGCTGACCTGCGAGCCTACCGCTCAGGCGGGCTCGACCACAGCCACCGGCCCAGCCTCGGCTTCGAGCACTTCGGCCGCAGCGAGGCACAGGTCCTCCCGGAAGCGGTCGCTCACGAGCTGCACGCCCGTGGGCAGCCCCTGGCGCAAGCCCATGGGCACCGACAGCCCGGGCAACCCCAGGATCGCGGTGGACAGCAGCGGACTCTGCGCATCCAGGATCTCCCGCATCGCGTCGCTGCCGCGCTGGTCGGCGTCGACGGAAAACGGATGCCGCCACGACACAGGCATCAGCAGCAGGGGATGGCGCTGGAAGAACAGCGCCCATTCGCGCATCAGGCCGGTGCGGGCGGCCAGGGCGCGCATGTAGCCTGCCGTGTCGAACTGCGGCGCGTGCGCGTCCATGGCGCGGTAGGCCTGGCGGATGGTGTCGTCGCCGTCGCGCATGAGGGCCTCTTCCACCAGCAGCCGGCTGTCGGCCATCGTCAATGAAAGCCAGAGATCGGCCGCCTCGCGCAGACGTGGTGGCTGCACAGGCTCGACGCGGTAGCCGGCGCTCTCCAGGCGGCGCGCGGCGCGCTGCAACGCATCGGCCACCTCGGGGTCGCAGGCTTGGCCGGGCCACTCGGTGCACAGCGCCACGCGGACCGGCCCGGTCGACGCGGGCTCCAGCGGCGCGGGCGCCCACCACGGATCACGCACATCGCGTTGTGCCATCGCGGCGAAAGCCAGCCGCAGATCGCGCACGCTGCGCGCCAGCGGCCCCTGCACCGAACTGAGCTGGACCACCATCGGCCGCTCGCTCCCGCCCGAGGGATTGAAGGCCGGCACGCGCCCGAAGCTCGGGCGCAGGCCGTACACGCCGCAGGCGTAGGCCGGGTAGCGAATCGACCCGCCCTGGTCGTTGCCATGCGCGATGGCGCCGATGCCGACCGCGACCGCCACCGCCGCGCCACCGCTCGAACCGCCCGGCGTGACGTCGGCGTTGTGCGGATTCAGCGTGCGCCCGTGGGCCGCGTTGTCGGTGAACCAGCGCATCGAGAACGCGGGCGTGTTGGTGCGCCCCACCACGATCGCGCCGGCGCGTTGCAGGTTCGCCACCACCGGACTGTCCTCCGTGGCCACGACGCTGCGGTAGGCCTCCACGCCGTTGGTGGTGGCATGCCCGCGCTGGTCGACGTTGACCTTGATGGTGACCGGCACGCCGTGCAGCGGACCGATCGCCTCGCCGCTCGCCAGTGCCGCATCGGCTCGTGCTGCCGCGCCCAGCGCCTCGTCGGCGCAGCGATCGACCACGGCGTTCAGCTGCGGATTCACCGCGTCGAGTCGCGCCAGGCTGCTGCGCACCGCATCGACGCACGAGACCTCGCGCGCCTTGATGCGCTGCGCCAGTTCGGCGGCTTCCAGTTGCCAGAGTTGCATGCATTGTCTCCTTGGGAAAAATGAAATCGATCGGACTGTTCGTCAGTCGCCCTTGACGCCCGCGCGCCGCACGGCGTCGGCCCAACGCGGCTTCTCGCGCTTCATCAGCGCGCCGAGCTCCTCGGGGCTCGAAGGCAGCGCCTCGATCGACAACGCGGCGTTGGCCCTGACCACGGCAGGGTCGGCCAGCGCGGCGCGCAACGCGGTGTTGAGCCTGTCGACCGTCTTGCGCGGCGTGCCCGCCGGCGCCATCAGCGCGCCCCAGGCCACCACCTCGAAACCGGGCACGCCGCTCTCGGCCACCGTCGCCACCTCGGGCAGCACGCCGGCGCGCTTCGCGCTGGTCACGGCAATCGCCTTGACCCGGCCTTGCTGGATGAATGGCAGCACCGCCGAGATGTTCTCGATGGTCACGTCGAGCTGGCCGTTGACCATGTCGCCGACCGCCTGCGTGCCGGTCTTGTAGGGCACCTGCACCATCGTCAGGCCGGTCTCGGCCTTCAGCAATTCGCCGGTCAGATGGCCGGCGCTGCCGATGCCGGGCGAGCCGACCGAGAGCCTGCCCGGATGCTCGCGCCCGTAGGCGATCAGCTCCTGCAGATTGCGCACCGGCAGGTCCTTGCGCACGATCAGCACGTAGGCGTTGCTCGAGATCAGGCCGACCGGCACCAGGTCTTTCTCGGGGGCGTACGGCAGCTTCGAGAAGAAGGCCGGGTTGATGCTCAAGGTCACGAGGTTGCCGTAGCCGACCGTGTAGCCGTCCGGCGCGGAAGTCGCCAGCGCCTGCGTGCCGACGATGCCGCCGGCGCTGGCGCGGTTGTCCACCGCCATGGCCTGGCCGAGTTCGCGGCCCATCGCGTCGGCCACCGGCCGCACCGCCACGTCCACGCCCGACCCCGCGGCATAGGGCACGATGAACTTCAGCGGGCGCTCGGGGTACTGGGCCGAAGCACCCAGGGCGACGGCGGCGAGCCCGGCCAGGACAGTGCGGCGGGTCCACGCGAATGACAGTGCAGGCACGAAGGTATCTCCTGTGAGAAGTCCGCCGCTCACCATGAGACGACCGGTGCGCAAAGTCTAGGAATCGGTCGTCCGCCGGAAAAGACAATCGCTTGTCGCGATGACAACCTGTGTTTGTCTGGGGATCACCCGGTGGCGCCGCCCGGCAGAATCCCCCGCATGAAGGACCACCAGCTCAAGGCCTGGCTGCGGCTGGCAGACACCGGCAGCATCCGGGCCGCCGCACGCAGCCTGCACCTGAGCCAGGCCGCGGTGACCAAGGCGATCCGCGAGCTCGAGGCCGAGGTCGACGCGCAACTGGTGCTGCGCAGTTCGCGCGGCATCGAGTTCACCGAATGCGGCCGCCAGCTCACCGTGCGCGCACGGCTGGCGCACCAGCAACTCGAACTCGCGCGCCAGGACATCCGCATCCTGCAGGGCAGCCAACACGGCCGCGTGGCCGTCGCGGTGACGCCGATGGTGTTCCTGGGCGTGTTGCCCGAGGTCGTGCGCGCCTTCCGCAAGGCCATGCCGCATGCGCAGCTCAAGCTGTTCGATGGCCTGATCCCCCAGGTGCTGCCGCTGCTGCGCGAAGGCATGATCGACTTCGCGGTGGCGGGCCCGGTGGCCGCGGCGCTCGATGCCGACTTCGCGTTCGAACGGCTCGACATGATCGAGATGGCGGTGCTCTGCCGGCGCGGCCATCCGCTGAGCCGCGCCACCCGCTGGGAAGAGATTGCAGGCGCCGAATGGCTGATGCACCTGGCGCCGGGCAGCCAGCACACCTTCCTGCTCGAGCAGTACGCCGAGCAGGGCCTGCCGCTGCCGGAGCACCGGATCGAGGTGGCGTCGTTCGGCGTCAGCTGGGGCCTGCTGACGCGCAGCGACGCCTTGATGGTGGGACCGGCCGGCATGCTCGCCATGTCGCCGTATGCCGACCTGGTGGAGCGCGTGCCGCTCGCGATGCCGGTGCCGCCGCTCGAGCTGGGCATCGTCTCGCCGCGCGGCAAGCCACTGTCGCTGGCGGCCCTACGGCTGGCCGAACTCTTTCGCAAATACCTGGCGCAGCCCACCTGAACGATGTCATCGTTTTCGTGATCGCCGCGTGTATATTGCGCCGGCGTTCACGGGCCCCATCCCGTGCACGCAGACTCAAGGGAAGCAGTCATCGCAGCCACCATCGAAGCCGCGAGACAGACCCATATTCAGGACGCCCGCCCATGACCCCCTTGCGCATGCTGCCGCTGCTCAGTGCCCTTCTTCTGCCGGGCCTCGCGCTGGCGCAGTCCCCGGCCGAATCGTCCTTCGGCTTCGAGCCGAAGAACATCTGGATCAACCCCGGCTTCTACTCGGCGCACTTCGACAGCGGCAAGGGCCTGGAAAACGCCAACCCGGGCCTGGGCTTCGAGTACCCGCTGAACGACACCTACCGCATCACCGCCGGCACCTTCCACAACAGCAACCGGCGGCAGTCGCACTACGTCGGCCTGTACATCCTGCCCTTCGAGTTCTACGGCGTGAAGTTCGGTGCGGTGGTGGGCGGCTTCGACGGCTACCCGGACTACCGCAACGGCAACTGGTTCCCGGCCATCATTCCGACGGCTGCCATCGAGGGCAAGAACTGGGGCTTGAATATCGCGTATGTGCCAACGGTGAAGAACCGCCTCTACGGCGCGATCAGCTTCCAGCTCAAGTACCGCTTCGGCACGCACGAGTAGCCACGGCGGCAACAAAAAAAAGGCCAAGGCCGCTCGCGCGACCTTGGCCTTGTTCGATCTGGCCCCGCAGGGCCGCGGCCTCAGTGCCGGAAGTGGCGAACGCCCGAGAACACCATCACCACGCCGCGCTCGTCGGCGGCGTCGATCACTTCCTGGTCGCGCATCGAGCCGCCCGGCTGGATGACGCAGCCCGCGCCCGCATCGACCACCACGTCGAGGCCGTCGCGGAACGGGAAGAAGGCGTCGCTGGCCACGGCCGTGTCCTTGAGCGACAGGCCGGCATGCTCGGCCTTGATGCTGGCGATGCGTGCGGAGTCGAGGCGGCTCATCTGGCCGGCGCCCACGCCCATGGTCATGCCGTCGGCGCAGAACACGATCGCGTTGCTCTTGACGTACTTCGCGACCTTCCAGGCGAACAGCAGGTCTTGCAGTTGCTGCGGCGTGGGCTGCTTCTTGCTGACCACCTTGAGGTCGGCCAGTGCCAGCTCGTGGTTGTCGGCGGTCTGGATCAGCAGGCCCGAGCCGACGCGCTTGACGTCCATCGCGTTGCGGCCGTTGTCCCAGTCGGTGGCGCCGCCCTTGGAAGCCTTCGGAAGAGCGATTTCCAGCACGCGCACGTTGAGCTTGGCCTTGGTGGCCTGGAACACTTCCAACGCTTCAGGCGTGTAGCCCGGCGCCATCAGCACTTCGACGAACTGCTTGTTGACGGCCTGCGCGGTCGCGAGGTCCACCGGACGGTTGAAAGCGATGATGCCGCCGAAGGCCGAGGTCGGGTCGGTCTTGAAGGCCTTGCTGTAGGCCTCGAGTGCATCCTTGCCCACGGCCACGCCGCAGGGGTTGGCGTGTTTCACGATCACGCAGGCGGGTTCGTCGAAGCTCTTCACGCATTCCCACGCCGCATCGGCGTCGGCGATGTTGTTGTAGCTCAGCTCCTTGCCCTGCAGCTGCTTGGCCGACACGAGCGAACCGGGCGCCGGATACAGGTCGCGGTAGAACGCGGCCTGCTGGTGCGGGTTCTCGCCGTAGCGCAGGTCCTGCACCTTCACGAAGCGGCCGTTGCTCTGTGCGGGGAACAGCGAGCGCGTGGGCGCGGGCTGGCCGATGCTGGCGTCGAAGTCGATGGCGGAAAGGTAGTCGCTGATCGCGCCGTCGTAGTCGGCGATGCGGTTGAACGCAGCCACCGAGAACGCGAACTTGGTCTTGTCGCTGAGCTTGCCGTCGGCCTTGAGTTCGGCCAGTGCCACGGCGTACTGCGAAGCGTCGGTGAGCACGCCGACGTCCTTCCAGTTCTTGGCCGCGCTGCGCACCATGGCCGGGCCGCCGATGTCGATGTTCTCGATCGCGTCTTCGAGCGTGCAGCCGGGCTTGGCCACGGTCGACTCGAATGGATAGAGATTGACCACCAGCAGGTCGATGGTGTCGATGCCGTGTTCCTTGATGGCAGCGACGTGCGCGGGCAGGTCGCGACGCGCCAGCAGGCCGCCGTGGATCTTCGGGTGCAGCGTCTTCACGCGGCCGTCGAGCATTTCGGGAAAGCCGGTGTGGTCGGCAACTTCAGTCACCGGCAGGCCGGCGTCGGCCAGCAGCTTGGCGGTGCCGCCGGTGGACAGCAGCTTGATGCCCAGGCCATGCAGGGCCTGCGCGAATTCGAGGATGCCGGTCTTGTCGGAAACGGAGAGGAGTGCGGTGAGGGTCATAGGGTTCTTCGCAAATTCAAAGGGGAGTTATTCCAGGGATACCGCGGAACCGGCTTTGCCGGGCCGCTGGTATCGCCCCCGGCGAGGGGGTTGGCGAAGCGACACGAAGTGCGCGAAGCCTGGGGGAGTGCGTCACTTCAAAAGTTTGTGCTCGACCAATTTCTTGCGGAGCGTGTTGCGGTTGAGGCCGAGCCATTGGGCGGCCCTGGACTGGTTGCCTTCGGCGCGCGTCATGACGACGTCGAGCAGGGGTTTCTCGACCACGCGCACGAGCATCTCGTACATGCCGTCGGGTTCGGTGCCCCGCAGATCGCGAAAGTAGCTGTCCAGACTGCTGCGAACGCAGTCCTCGATGTGTTTCTTGCTCATTGCTTCTTCTCTTTTTCTCTTTTTTCTTTCAATCGACGGCGCAGGCCGCCTCCTCTTCCGCCGACGGTTCCTCGTCTGCCGGCGGATCGGGCATGCGGTCCATGTGGTCCGCGAGCCCCTGGAAATAATCGCCGACCGCGCGCAGCTGTCCGGCGCAGTCTTCGATGGCGTTCATCCGTGCGCGGAACGCCTCGCCGTCGGGCAGCGCACGCACATACCAGCCGATGTGCTTACGCGCCGTGCGCACGCCGCTGAACTCGCCGTACAGCGCGTAGTGCGCTTCCAGGTGGTCCAGCAGCAGCCGGCGCACCTCGGCCACCAACGGCGGCGCGAGGTGGGTGCCGGTGTCCAGGAAATGCGTGATCTCGCGAAAGATCCAGGGCCGGCCCTGTGCGGCGCGGCCGATCATCACGGCGTCGGCGCCCGTGGCCGCGAGCACGTCGCGCGCCTTCTCGGGCGAGCGGATGTCGCCGTTGGCCACCACCGGCACGCGCACCGCGGCCTTCACGGCGGCGATGGTGTCGTACTCGGCATGACCCTTGTAGCCCTGCTCGCGCGTGCGACCGTGCACGGTGAGCATCTGCACGCCGGCCGATTCGAAGTCGCGTGCGAGCTTCACCGCGTTGCGGTTGTCTTCGCTCCAGCCGGTGCGCATCTTGAGCGTGACCGGCACGTTGTGGGGTTGCGCCGCATCGACCACGGCCTGCACGATTTCAAGCGCCAGCGGCTCGTCGCGCATCAGTGCCGAGCCCGCCCACTTGTTGCAGACCTTCTTGGCCGGACAGCCCATGTTGATGTCGATGATCTGCGCGCCACGCTCGATGTTGTAGACCGCGGCCTCGGCCATCATGGCCGCGTCGGTGCCGGCGATCTGCACCGCAATGGGGCCCGGCTCGCCGTCGTGGTTGGCGCGCCGCGAGGTCTTCAGCGTGTTCCAGAGCTCCTTGCGCGAGGTGACCATCTCGCTGACCGCATAGCCCGCGCCGAGTTCGCGGCACAGCATGCGGAAGGGTCGGTCCGTCACGCCGGCCATGGGCGCGACGAACAGCCGGTTTTCCAGCGTGTGGGTGCCGATCTGCAGGGTCATGGGAAGGTTGCTGTGCGGGTCGGCTGCTGAAAAATGAGGCACGATTGTAGCCACGTGGCATTTCAGCGACTGAAACGATTTACGCCTATTTGCACCTGCGACACAGGCGTAAACACCAGTATTTCGCGGGGCCTTCTCCCACGCGGTTGCGACGTGAGCGCTGCCTATACTCCGCCGACCTTATGCAAGCCTGGCTCGACGCACTCCTGGCGCTCCTCGCGCTCCCCCAGTACGGACTTTCGACGCTGTTCATCGCGGCCTTCGTGTCGGCCACGTTGCTGCCGGTCGGCTCCGAGCCGATCCTGTTCGGCCTGCTGAAACTCAATCCCGAGATGTTCTGGCAGGCCATCGCGGTGGCGACCATCGGCAACACGCTGGGGGGCGCGGTCGACTGGTGGATGGGCTACGGCGCACACAAGGTGGCCGACAAGTACGCGCACTCCAAGCACCATGTGCGCGTGCTCGGCTGGCTGGAGCGGCTGGGCCCGAAGGCCTGCCTGCTGAGCTGGCTGCCGATCGTGGGCGATCCGCTGTGCGCGGTGGCCGGCTGGCTCAAGCTGCCGTTCTGGCCCTGTGTGGGCTACATGGCGATCGGCAAGTTCCTGCGCTATGTGACGATGACGTACGCGCTCCTTTACGTCTTCCCGTCATAAGGACTTGGCTCGCCCCCAGGCTGCGCGCACTTCGTGTCGCTTCGCCAACCCCCTACCGGGGGGCAGGCCGGCCGCTTCGGGCGGCCGTGCGCGGCAGCCTCGCAAGGTTGAAGGGAACTCAGCTCAGCAGTTCGTAGGGGCCGCCGCGCTGCAGCGCGCGCTGGTAGGCCGGGCGCGCATGGATGCGCTCCAGGTACGCCATGAGCTTCGGTCGGCGCGCATCGAGCCCGCCGCGCGCCTTCGAGGCCTCGACCGGGAAGCTCATCTGGATGTCCGCGCCCGTGAAGCTGTCGCCGGCGAACCACTCGCTCTTGCCGAGTTCGGCTTCCATGAAGTTCAGGTGGCTCGCGATGTTCGGCAGGATGAACGCCGACTTCGCCTTCGCCGCGATGGCCTTGGCGATCGGCCTGGCGAAGAAAGGCATCTTGTTGCTCTCGATGCGGTCGAACACCAGCTTCAGCAGCAGCGGCGACATCGCCGTGCCTTCGGCGAAGTGCAGCCAGTAGCGGTAGCGCAGCGCCTCGGGCGAACCCGCCGGCGGCGCGAGCCGGCCCTGGCCGTAGCGCTCGATGAGCGACTCGATGATCGCGCCCGATTCCGCCAGCGTGGCGCCGTCGTCGGTCGTCACCACCGGCGACTTGCCCAGCGGATGCACGGCCTTCAGCGAAGCGGGCGCCAACATGGTCTTCGGGTCGCGCTGGTAGTGGACGATCTCGTAGGGCAGTTCGAGTTCTTCGAGCAGCCAGAGCACGCGCTGCGAGCGCGAGTTGTTCAGGTGGTGGACGGTGAGCATGGCGAAATGAAGCCTTCCGGCGGAGGATGCAGCGGGCGCGCAGTCTAACCACAACGCACGCGGGTTTCAGGCGCCCGCTGCGACAGCGTCACCGCCTACGGCAAACCGTGGTTCTGCTTCCTACACTGGACTGAATGGCTCCTCACTTCACGCGGCGCCGCCGCACATCGCTCGCAGCCGGGTTGGGGCTTGGACTCTGGCTCGGTCTCGCTGCGTGCCATGCCTGGGCGCTGACGCCCGAGGAGGTGTTCCGCAAGGTCTCGCCCGCGGTCTGGACCGTGAAGGGCGATCGCGGCAACAACCAGACCGCCATCGGCAGCGCAGTGGCCGTGACTTCGGGCGCGCTGGCCACCGCCTGCCATGTGGTCGACGGCGCCGTCTCCGTCACCGTGACGCAGGGCCCGATCACGTTGCGCATCGCGCGCATCCTGCGCGACCCCGACCCGTCGCGCGACCTGTGCGTGCTCACGAGTGAATCGCCGTTGCAGCTGCCTGCCGTGCAGATCGTGCCCGCCGGCGAACTGCGCGTCGGCCAGCGCGTGTTCGCCGTCGGCAGCCCGCACGGCCTCGAACGCACGCTGAGCGAGGGCCTGATCTCCGCGCTGCGTCCGCGCGCGCCCGGGCAATTGCCGATCGTGCAGACCTCGGCGCCGGTGTCCTCGGGCTCCAGCGGCGGCGGACTGTTCGACACCGAGGGCCGGCTGGTCGGCGTGACCGACAGCATCGCGCCCGGCGGTGCCAACCTCGGCTTCGCCTATCCGGCGCAATGGGTGATGGAACTGCCGCAGCGCGTGACCGCGGAGCTGACGACGTGGCGCGATCTGCTCAAGACCACCGGCGTGATGCTCGGCCCCGACGGTGAACCCGCGCCTTCAGGCCACGCCGAACTGTCAAACCTGCAGGCCCTGCCCGCCATCGGCGCCGACCCGACACCGGTGCACAACGCCTACCGCCAGTTCCTGTTGCAGGCCCGGCCCCGCATCTTCCTGATCACGAGCGACCACAAGTTCGGCACCGCCACCAACTCGGCCGCGCTGACCGAACACCTCAAGGGTTGCGCCGAACGCAAGGTGACGTGCGCGGCCTATGCGGTGGATGACACCGTGGTGTGGGGCAAGCAGAAGAGCAACTGATCGACAAGACAAGCGACAGCGAAGCCCCTTCGCGAAACACCGAGGAACCGGCTTCGCCGGGCCTCAGGTGTTGCCCCCGGCAGGGGGTTGGCGCAGCGGACACGCAGTGCCGCGCAGCCTGGGGGCGAGCGAAATCAGGAGCTGAAGAGGAAGTTCATCACGTCGCCATCCTTGACGACGTATTCCTTGCCTTCCGAACGCATCTTCCCCGCGTCCTTCGCGCCCTGCTCGCCCTTGTAGGCGATGTAGTCCTCGAAGGCGATGGTCTGGGCGCGGATGTAGCCCTTCTCGAAGTCGCCGTGGATCACGCCGGCGGCCTGCGGACCGGTGTCGCCGATGTGGATGGTCCAGGCGCGCACTTCCTTCACGCCGGCGGTGAAGTAGGTCTGCAGGCCCAGCAGCTTGAAGGCCGCGCGGATCAGGCGGTTCAGGCCCGGCTCTTCCTGGCCGATCTCGGCGAGGAACATCTTCTTGTCTTCGTCGTCCATCTCGGCCAGGTCGGCTTCGATCTTGGCGCAGATGGCGACCACGGGCGCGCCCTGCTTGGCGGCGTATTCGCGCAGGCGGTCGAGGTAGGGGTTGTTCTCGAAGCCGTCTTCCGACACGTTGCCCACGAACATCGCGGGCTTGGCGGTGATGAGCGTGAAGCTCTTCACCAGCGGCAGCTCTTCTTTCGTGAACTCCAGCGCGCGCACCGGCGTGTTCTCGTTCAGCGCCGCCTGGCAGCGCTCGAGCAGGCCGACGAGCTTCTGCGCGTCCTTGTCGCCCGAACGGGCGACCTTGGTGTGGCGGTGCAGCGCCTTCTCGACCGTGGCCAGGTCGGCCAGGCACAGTTCGGTCTGGATCACTTCGATGTCGGAGATCGGGTCGACCTTGCCGGCCACGTGGATCACGTTCTCGTCGTCGAAGCAGCGCACCACATTGACGGTGGCGTCGGTCTCGCGGATGTGCGCCAGGAACTTGTTGCCCAGGCCTTCACCGGTGCTGGCACCGGCCACCAGGCCGGCGATGTCGACGAATTCGACGATGGCGGGCACCACGCGCTCGGGCTTGACGATCTCGCTGAGCTGGTCGAGGCGCGGATCGGGCACTTCCACCACGCCCACGTTGGGCTCGATGGTGCAGAACGGATAGTTTTCCGCTGCGATGCCGGCCTTGGTCAACGCATTGAAAAGGGTGGATTTACCGACGTTGGGCAGGCCGACGATGCCGCATTGCAAACTCATGGGGGGTCCTCTTGGGTAACCCCCGATTTTAGCGAGCAAGACTCTCCCCAGGCTGCGCGCACTTCGTGTCGCTTCGCCAACCCCCTTCCGGGGGCGGGCCGGCCGCTTCGGGCGGCCGTGCGCGGCGGCCCTCTGGAACAGGCGCTTCGCAGGCCTCTCCGGCACACGGAATCTCAGGGTTAGACCCGAATGGCAAACGTTTGCGCAAACGTTTCCGTCGATTAACATCGGAGCCCCCGGCACAGACCGGCGACCCGCTCAGACCCCTCATTTCAGGAGACATCACCATGAAGTTCACCCGCCGTACCCTGCAAAGCGCTGCCGCACTGACCTTGCTGGGCGCCATCGCCGCAACGCCCGCCTTCGCCCAGGACAAGCCGAAGGTCGCGCTGGTCATGAAGTCGCTGGCCAACGAGTTCTTCCGCACCATGGAAGACGGCGCCAAGGCGCACCAGAAAGCCAACGCCGCGCAGTACACGCTGGTGGCCAACGGCATCAAGGACGAGACCGACACCGCCGCGCAGATCAAGATGGTCGAGCAGATGGTGGCGCAGAAGATCAACGCGCTGGTCATTGCGCCGGCCGATTCGAAGGCGCTGGTGCCGGTGATCAAGGCGGCCGTCGACAAGGGCATCCTGGTCGTGAACATCGACAACCAGCTCGACGCCGCCGCGCTGAAGGAAAAGGGCATCCAGGTGCCCTTCGTCGGCCCCGACAACCGCGCTGGCGCCAAGCTGGTAGGCGACGCGCTCGCCAAGGAACTGAAGTCGGGCGACAAGGTCGGCATCATCGAAGGCGTGTCGACCACCTTCAATGCACAGCAGCGCACCCTCGGCTACCAGGACGCCATGAAGGCCGGCGGCATGACGGTGGTCGGCGTGCAGTCGGGCCAGTGGGAGATCGACAAGGGCAACACCGTGGCCGCCGGCATGATGCGCGAGCACCCCGACCTGAAGGCCCTGCTGGCCGGCAACGACAGCATGGCGCTGGGCGCCGTGGCAGCCGTCAAGGCGGCGGGCAAGACCGGCAAGGTGCTGGTGGTGGGCTACGACAACATCGGCGCCATCAAGCCGATGCTGAAGGACGGCCGCGTGCTCGCCACGGCCGACCAGTTCGCCGCCAAGCAGGCGGTGTTCGGCATCGAGACCGCGCTGAAGGCCATCGCCGACAAGAAGAAGCAGGCGGAAATGCCGGCTGAAGTGAAGACCGACGTGGTGCTGGTCACCAAGTCCTCGAAGTAAATGTTGCTCGCCCCCAGGCTGCGCGCACTTCGTGTCGCTACGCCTACCCCCTACCGGGGGCAACACCTGCGGCCCGGCGAAGCCGGTTCCGTGGTGTTTCTGGAATAAGGTTGCCATCGATGGCTGATAACGATCGCGGCGCCCCCGTGCTCTCGCTGAGCGCGATGGGCAAGGACTACGCGGCGCCGGTGCTCGACGGCGTCTCGCTCGAGCTGCGTGCCGGCGAAGTGCTCGCGCTCACGGGCGAGAACGGCGCGGGCAAGAGCACGCTGTCGAAGATCGTCTGCGGGCTGGTGCAGCCCACGCGCGGCGGCATGCTGCTCGACGGCCGGCCTTTCGCGCCCGCCTCGCGCCGCGACGCCGAGCGTCTGGGCGTGCGCATGGTCATGCAGGAACTCGGCCTCGTCACCACGCTGTCGGTGGCCGAGAACCTGCTGCTCGACCGCCTGCCGCACAAGAGCGGCTGGATCCGCCGCGCCACGCTGCACGAGCTGGCCGAGCGCCAGCTCGCCAAGATCGGCCTGGACGGCATCGACCCAGCCACGCCGGTGGCGCGGCTGGGCATCGGCCAGCAGCAGATGGTGGAAATTGCGCGCAACCTGCAGGACGACACGCGCGTGCTGGTGCTCGACGAGCCCACCGCCATGCTCACGCCGCGCGAAACCGCGCACCTGTTCGAGCAGATCGAGCTGCTGAAGCTGCGCGGCGTGGCGATCGTCTACGTGTCGCACCGCCTCGAAGAACTGCAGCGCATCGCCGACCGCGTGGCGGTGCTGCGCGACGGCCGGCTGGTCGACGTGCGCGCCATGGCCGGCGTGCGCGAATCCGAACTGGTGCAGCGCATGGTCGGCCGTGAAGTGCACGAGCACGAAGGGCGCGAGCGCCGCGTGGCGGGCCCGGTGCTGCTGAGCGCGCGCGGCATCGGCCGGGCGCAGGTGGTGCGCGATGTCGACATCGAACTGCGCGCCGGAGAAATCATGGGCCTGGCCGGACTGGTCGGCTCGGGCCGCACCGAGCTCGTGCGGCTGCTGTTCGGCGCCGACCGCGCCGATCGCGGCGAGGTCGTGCTGCACGACGGCACGCCGGCCGCCCAGCCCGTGCAGCATGCGCGCAAGGGCTGGCGCTCGCCGATGCAGGCGATCCGCGCGGGCATCGGCCTGGTCACCGAAGACCGCAAGTCGCAGGGTCTGCTGCTGTCGCAGCCGATCCGTGTCAACGCCACGCTGAGCGACCTCGGCGCGATCTCGCACGCCGGCTGGCTGCGCCGCGCCAAGGAGCGCCAGATCGCGCGGAGGCTGGTGGAGCTGCTGCGCATCCGTTCGCGCAGCATCGAGCAGCCGGTGTCCACGCTCAGCGGCGGCAACCAGCAGAAGGTGGTGTTCGCACGCTGGCTGCACCGCGAATGCAAGGTGCTGCTGCTGGACGAGCCCACGCGCGGCGTGGACGTGGGCGCGCGCGCCGACCTGTACGCCGAACTCGACCGCATGACCGATGCCGGCAAGGCGCTCTTGATGGTGTCCAGCGACCTGCGCGAGCTGATGGCCATGTGCGACCGCATCGGCGTGATGAGCGCCGGCCGGCTGGTCGCGGTGTTCGAACGCGGCGAGTGGACCGAACAGTCGCTGCTCGCCGCCGCCTTCAGCGACGCCTCGGGCCGCGTGCCCGGCTCGCCAGCAGACTCTGCCTCCGCCGCCCCTGCCCCGACTTCCGCCGACGCCTGACGAACGACCATGAACGCCGCCTCTCCCGCATCTTCTTCCGCTGCCGCCAGCCAGCCGCCGTCCGCGCTCAAGGGCCAGCTCGGCACCTACCTGGGCCTGACGGTCGTGCTCCTGGGCATGATTGCGCTCTTCGGCTCGATGAGCGAATACTTCCTCACGCGCGACACCTTCATCTCCATCGCCAACGAAATTCCCGCGCTGGCCGTGATGGCGGTGGGCATGACCTTCGTGCTCATCATTGCGGGCATCGACCTGTCGGTCGGCTCCGTGCTGGCGCTGAGCGCGGCCGTGACGGCCGCCGCCATCCTCCAATGGCAGCTGCCGGTGCCGGTGGCCGCCATGCTCGGCCTGGCCACCGGCCTGGTCTGCGGCACGGTGACCGGCGCGGTGTCGGTCGCGTGGCGGCTGCCGAGCTTCATCGTCTCGCTGGGCATGCTCGAAGCCGTGCGCGGCGGCGCCTACCTGGTCACCGATTCGCGCACGCAGTACGTGGGCGACGCCATCTCGGGCCTGGCCGCGCCGTGGATCGGCGGCATCTCGGCCGCCTTCGTGCTCGCGGTGGTGCTGGTGGCCGTGGGGCAGCTGGTGCTCACGCGCACCGTGTTCGGCCGCCACGTGGTGGGCATCGGCACCAATGAGGAAGCCATGCGCCTGGCGGGCATCGACCCGCGCCCGATCCGCATCATCGTCTTCGCCGTCACCGGCCTGCTGGCCGGGCTCGCAGGCCTGATGCAGTCGGCCCGCCTCGAAGCGGCCGACCCGAACGCGGGCGTGGGCATCGAGCTGCAGGTGATCGCGGCCGTGGTCATCGGCGGCACCAGCCTCATGGGCGGGCGCGGCTCGGTGATCAACACCTTCTTCGGCGTGCTGATCATCGCCGTGCTCGAGGCCGGCTTGGCGCAGGTGGGCGCGAGCGAGCCGAGCAAGCGCATCATCACGGGCGCGGTGATCGTGGTGGCCGTCATCATCGACACCCTGCGCCAGCGCCGGGCCGAACGCCGACTGGCCTGAGCCTCGCAAGGAATCCGGAGAAAACCATGGCCACCATCAAGGACGTCGCACTCAAGGCGGACGTGTCCGTCACCACCGTGTCGCACGTCGTCAACGACACCCGCCACGTGAGCGCCAAGGTGCGCGAGCGCGTCGAGCTGGCCATCCGCGAGCTGGGCTACGTGCCCAACGCGATGGCGCGCAGCCTCAAGAGCAACACCACCTCGACGCTGGGGATGCTGATTCCCAACAGCTCGAACCCCTACTTCGCCGAGATCGTGCGCATCGTGGAAGACCGCTGCTTCGGCGCCGGCTACACGCTGGTGCTATGCAACACCGACGACGAGCCCCGCCGCCAGAGCGTGTACCTGCAGGTGCTGGCCGAGCGCCGCATCGACGGGCTGATCGTGGTGTCGACCGGCGCCGACGAAGACGACTCCCTCGTCACCCAGCTGCGCGGCCTGCGCATCCCCACGGTGCTGCTCGACCGCGAGATCGCCGACCCGGCCTGCGACCTGGTGGAAACCGCCCACATGCAAGGCGGCCTGCTCGCCGTGCGGCACCTGCTGTCGCTGGGCCACAAGCGCATCGCCTGCATCGGCGGGCCGACGGGCGTGACATCGAGCGAGCAGCGCATCGAAGGCTGGCGCATGGCGCTGGCGGAAACCGGATCGGCACCGAACGCCGACGCGCTGCTGTGGCGCGGCGGCTTCACCAGCCAGGGCGGCTACGAGGCGATGCACGCCATCCTGCGCACCGAGGAAAAGCCCTCGGCCGTGTTCGTGTGCAACGACCTCATGGCCATCGGCGCGCTGCGTGCCGCGCACGAAAGCGGTGTGCGCGTGCCCGACGAACTCTCCATCGTGGGCTTCGACGACATCGAACTGTCGGCCTACACCAGCCCGCCGCTCACCACCGTGGCCCAACCCAAGGAGCGCATCGGCGCGCTGGCGGTCGACATGCTGCTGGAGCGCATGGGCGGCAAGCGCCGCGACGCACGCAAGGTCGTGCTGCAGCCCGAGCTGCGCGTGCGCGCCTCGACCGCACGCCACGCGGGTTTTCGCGAAGCTGCCGTGACGCCCGACACCTCTCCCGCAGCCACACCCTCCAAGTCCCGCACCTCGTGAGCCTTCAGCCTCTTTCTTCTTCCCCCTCTACGCCGCCGCGCATCGTGGTGCTCGGCAGCCTGAACATGGACATCGTGCTGCGCGTGCCGCACGCGCCGACCGCGGGCGAAACCCTGCTCGGCCGCTCGATCGACGCCATCCCCGGCGGCAAGGGCGCCAACCAGGCCGTGAGCTGCGCCCGCGAAGGCGCGCAGGTGCACCTGATCGGCTGCGTGGGCAACGACGCCCACGGCCAGGCGCTGCGCGACGCGCTCGCGCGCGACGGCATCGACACCGCCGCGCTGCGCACCGACCCCGCCGAGCCCACCGGCACGGCGCTGATCCTGGTGGAAGACAGCGGACAGAACCGCATCGTGATGATCCCCGGCGCCAACGCGCGCGTCGCGCTCGACGACGCCGCCTTGCGCACGCAGCTGCAGGGCGCAGCCTTCTTCGTCGCGCAGTTCGAGACGCCCATGGACCAGGTCGCGCGCGCCATCGACGCCGCCCACGACGTGGGTTGCAAGGTGATGCTCAACCCCTCGCCCGTACAGCCCATCGCCGAGGCGCTGTGGCCCCGCATCGACACGCTGGTGGTCAACGAGATCGAGGCGCAGACCCTGTCGGGCCAGAACGCCGACAGCCCCGAAGAAGCCGCGCAGGCCGGCCAGGCGCTGCGCGCACGCGGCATCGCCCGCGTGGTCGTGACGCTGGGTTCGCGCGGCGCGGTGGCCATCGACGCCGACGGCGCGCGCCACCATCCCGCGCCGAAGGTGCAGGCGGTCGACACCACCGCCGCCGGCGACACCTTCCTGGGCGCGCTGGCCGTGGCGCTGGGCGAAGGCCAGTCGTTCGACGAGGCCGTGCGCCTGGGCATCCGCGCCGCCGCGCTGTGCATCCAGCAGCCCGGTGCCCAACCTTCCATCCCGCTGCGCGACGCCGTGCTGCGCAGCCCCTTGCCTCCTGACTGGACCACGCTGTGAAACGCTCTCCCCTGCTGCATGCCGAACTCTCCCACGTGATCGCCTCGATGGGCCACGGCGACATGCTGGTGATCGGCGACGCCGGCCTGCCCATTCCCGACGGCCCGCGCCGCATCGACCTGGCCGTGGCGCGCGGCGTGCCGGGGATCAGCGACGTGCTGAAGGCGGTGCTGTCGGAGATGCAGGTCGAGGGCATCGTCGTGGCCGACGAGGCATTGCAAGGCGATGCGAAGGCGCTGCCGGGCTGGTATCCGCAGTCGCTGGGCATCGCGCCGCAGACCGTGTCGCACGAAGAATTCAAGCGCCGCAGCGCGAAGGCCCGTGCCATCGTGCGCACGGGCGAATGCACGCCCTACGCGAACATCATCCTGATCGCAGGCGTCGCATTTGGCTAACCCCCAGGCTTGCCCACTTCGTGTGGCCTCCCTCCCCCTTTCAGGGGGCAATGCCTGCGGCCCGGCGAAGCCGGTTCCGCGGCATTCCTGATCAAGACAGGGAGCGCCCCGTTGGCTATTCGAAGCGGTAGTTCGCGCCCACCACCTGCCCCACCTTCAGCATGTGCTCCACGCCCTGCACCACGATGCAGTTCATGCCGAAGGTGATGCCGCCGTCCACGCGCGCGTCGGCGCGGTAGGTGCGCAGCATGTCGCCGACCTCGGGGCTGCTGAGCGCGGTGGCAGGGTCGATGTCGGGAATCGGGCAACGCGTGCAGGGCTTGACGGGGCGCAGCTCGGCCTCGCCTTCGCCCGTGGTGACGTGCAGCGCGTCGACCCGGTCTTCGTCGTGCGACTCGATGCCGGCCAGCACGATGTTCGGGCGGAAGCGCTCGATGCCGACCGGGCCGTGGCCGGCCGCCGCCAGGCGCTCGTTGAGTTCGGCGATCGAGCCCTCGCTCGCCACCAGCAGCGGGAAGCCGTCGGCAAACTGGTTCAGCGCCTCGACGCCGTCGGTCCACTTCAGGCTCGACAGACGCCGGTGTTCGGGGTCGAAGCGCACCAGCCGCAGCGTCTGCGGCTTGCCGGGCTCCGACAGGAAATCGCTGAACCACTGGGCGGCGATGTCGCCCATATCGTAGGCGGCGACCTCGTCCTTCCACACGCGCACGCGCACCGGCTGCTCGACGCGGTCGAAAGCCAGGTGCAGCGCCAGCATGCCGGGCGCGCGCAGCACCACCTCGGTGTGCTTCATCTGCGGCCGGATGAGCGCCATGCGCGGCAGCTCCCGCTGGGAGACGAACTCGCCCTGCGCGTCGACCACCATCCAGGCCCGGTCGAACTCGAGGCCGGTCTCGGTGAGCAGCATCTCGTCGAGCTCGACGCCCGCGCACGACTTGACGGGGTACACGAACAGGCGGGCGATGGTGGCCTGGAGATCGAAAGCGGACGGCTGCGACACGGTAGGGGTTCCTTTGAAATCGCTTGCCATTGTCCGGCATGAACGGGTATTGGCGCCCGTGCGCGGGGCAACTCCTACAATCATCCGATGGCTCTCCCCCCCGAAGTTTGTATCCGCGGCGCCGGCATCGTCGGCCGCACGTTGGCGCTGCTGCTGGCGCGCGAACGCGTGCGCGTCGCGCTGGTGGTGCCGCCGGCCCCGCCGGGCAAGGAAGACATCCGCGCGTACGCACTCAACACGGCGTCCCGCACCCTGCTCGAATCGCTGCGCGCCTGGCCCGACACGGCCCATGCCACGCCGGTGCACGAAATGCAGGTGCACGGCGACGACGGCGGCCGCGTGCAGTTCAGCGCCGCGCGCCAGAAGGTCGAGGCCCTGGCCTGGATCGTCGACGTGCCCGCACTCGAACAGCAACTGGTCGACGCCGTGCGCTTCCAGCCCCTGATCGATGTGGTGTCGGAGCCCGTGGCTGCACCGCTCACCGTGGTGTGCGAAGGCAAGGCCAGCGCCTCGCGCGCGGCACTGGGCGTGAGCTACGAGGTCACGCGCTACCCGCAGCACGCCATCGCCGCGCGGCTCGAGGCCGCGCACACGCACGACGGCATCGCGCGCCAGTGGTTCAACGACCGCGGCGAGGTGCTCGCCCTGCTGCCGCTGGGCGGCGTGCACGGCAAGACGCTGGCGCTGGTGTGGTCGGTCGACCAGCTGCGCGTGCCCGACCTGGTCGCCCAAGACGTCGATGCATTCGGCGCCGCCGTGAGCGAAGCCAGCCACGGCGAACTGGGCACGCTGCGGCTCACGAGCGAGCGTGCCGTGTGGCCGCTGTCGCGCGCCATTGCCGACCGCTGGTCCGGCACGATGCCCGGCCAGCCCACGCAATCGTGGGTGCTCGCGGGCGATGCCGCCCACACCGTGCACCCGCTGGCCGGCCAGGGCCTGAACCTCGGCCTGTCCGATGCGGCGGCGCTGGCCGAGGTGATCCGCACCCGCGACTACTGGCGCAGCGTGGGCGATGCCCGCCTGCTGCGCCGCTACGAACGCGCGCGCCGCGCCGACGTGCTGCAGATGAGCCTGGCCACCGACGGATTGCAGCAACTTTTCTCGCACAACCTGGGTCCACTGCCTACGTTGCGCAACTGGGGCATGCGCGGTTTCGACCGCACGCGCTTCGTGAAGCACTGGATCACCGCCCAGGCCATGGGCCTGAAAGCCTGACGCCGTTCGCCCGCCAGCCTCCCCTCTTTTTCTCGAGACCTTTCCGATGACCTTCGTCCGCCACCTTCTCGTCGCCGCCTGCGCGCTGCTCACGCTCTCCACCGCCGGCGCGGGCGAGGCCGAGATCCGCAAGAACCTGCCGACGCACATCCCGCAACTGCCCCCCATCGAGGAAGTCACCAAGACGCCCGTGCCGGGCCTGTACGAAGTGCGCCTGGGCGGCAGCCAGCTGCTCTACACCGACGAGCAAGGCAACTACCTGCTGCAGGGCAGCCTGATCGACGCCAAGAGCAAGCGCAACCTCACCGAGGAACGCGTCGAGAAGCTCACCGCTGTCGCCTTCGACAAGCTGCCGATCAAGGACGCCATCAAGATCGTGCGCGGCAACGGCAAGCGCAAGGTCGCGGTCTTCGAAGACCCGAACTGCGGCTACTGCAAGCGCTTCGAGAAAGACATGAAGAAGGTCGACAACGTGACCGTCTACATGTTCCTGTACCCGGTGCTCGGCCCGGACTCGACCGCCAAGTCGCGTGACATCTGGTGCAGCAAGGACCCGGGCAAGGCCTGGGCCGACTGGATGGAAAACAGCGTCAAGCCCGCGGCCGCCGGCAGCAGCTGCAACGTGACGGCCCTGGAACGCAACGTGGAGTTCGGCCGCAAGTACAACATCACCGGCACGCCCACGCTGATCTTCACCGACGGCAGCCGCGTGCCGGGCGCCATCCCCGCCGAGCAGGTCGAGAAGCAGCTCGCCGCCGCCAACTGATCCGATGGCGACGACATCCGCTTCCCGGCGCGCGGCGGTCGCCGCCGCAGCCGCTGCGCCCGCTGTGCACTACCGCGTCGAGTGCGCGGACCTTCATGCGCGCCTCTTCGCCGTCACGCTGACCATCGCCGCGCCCGCCGCGCAGCAACGCGTGGCGCTGCCGGTGTGGATTCCGGGCAGCTACCTCGTGCGCGAGTTCGCCAAGAATCTGCAGGGCCTGCGCGCCACGCAGGGCCGCCGCAAGCCGGTGCTGACGCAGCTCGACAAGTGCAGCTGGCAGATCGACTGCGTACCGGGCCAGGCGCTGGTGCTGCACTACCAGGTGTGCGCCTACGACAACTCGGTGCGCACCGCGTGGCTCGACGCCACGCGCGGCTTCTTCAACGGCACCAGCGTCTGCCTGCGCGTCGAAGGCCAGACCGAGGCGCCGCATGCACTCGAAATCGTGCCGCCCGCGCTGGCACCCGATGCCGCGCGCTGGTCGTGCGCCACCGCGCTCGTTCCGGTGAAGGCCGACAAGCACGGCTTCGGCAGCTACCGTGCCGCCAACTACGACGAACTGGCCGACAGCCCGGTCGAGATGGGCGCCTTCTGGAGTGCCGAATTCGAAGCCTGCGGCGTGCCGCACCGCTTCGTCATCGCGGGCGCCGCGGCGTCGTTCGACGGCGAACGGCTGATCGCCGACACGAAGGCCATCTGCGAAGCCGAAATGCGCTTCTGGCACGGCGACAAGGCCGGCAAGCGCGGCGGGCCGAAGCTGCCGATCGACCGCTACGTGTTCATGCTCAACGCCGTGGACGACGGCTACGGCGGGCTCGAGCACCGCCACTCCACCGCGCTCATCTGCAACCGCCGCGACCTGCCGCAGCGCGGCGAAAAGAAGAAACAGCCCGAGGGCTACACCACGCTGCTGGGCCTCATCAGCCACGAGTACTTCCACACCTGGAACGTCAAGCGCATGCGCCCGGCCGAGTTCGCGCGCTACGACTACAGCCAGGAAAACTACACGCAGCTGCTGTGGTTCTTCGAGGGCTTCACGAGCTACTACGACGACCTGCTGCTGCGCCGCGCGGGCCGCATCGACGACGCCGCCTACCTGCGGCTGCTCAACAAGACCATCAACCAGGTGCTGCAGACGCCCGGCCGGCTGGTGCAACCGGTGGCCGACGCGAGCTTCGACGCCTGGGTCAAGTACTACCGCCAGGACGAGCAGACGCCCAACAGCACCGTCAGCTACTACACCAAGGGCGCGCTGGTGGCGCTGTGCTTCGACCTCACGCTGCGTCAGGAAGGCAAGGGCACGCTCGACGACGTGATGCGCCACCTCTGGACGCACAGCAGCGGCGGCCCGATCAGCGAAGCCGACATCGCCGCCGCACTCGAAGCCGTGGGCGGACGCTCGTACGCCCCGGAGCTGGCGCGCTGGGTGCATTCGACCGACGAACTCCCGCTGGCCGCACTGTTGCGCGCGCACGGCGTGGCCACGCTCGACGACCCCTCGCAACCGGCGCAGGCGCTCGGCCTGCGCGTGGCCGAAAGCGGCGGCAGCGTGCAGATCAAGGTGGTGCTGCGCGGCGGTGCCGCCGAGAAGGCCGGCTTCTCGGCCAACGACGAATGGCTCGGCATCGAACTGCCGGCCATCGGCGGACGCGGCAAGGCCACGGCGCAATCCGCGCAGGCCTGGCGCATCACGAAGCTCGACGACCTGGCGCTGTACCTTGGCGATGCCACGAAGTGCACCGCCCTCGTCGCACGCGACCGCCGACTGCTGCGGCTGCCGCTTGTGCTGCCGACGGGATCGACCACATGGCGGCTGTTCGCGCACGACGCGGCCAAGGTCGCGGCCTGGCTCGCAGCCAAGCCGTAGTTTCTTCTCAGGCGATGTGATCGACGGCCGCCACCAGCGGCGGCCGCACGAACAGCATCGGCTGCGGCTCGCCCACCAGCACGCAGGGCTTGCCGGTGCGGCGGCAGTGGTCCTGCACACGCCAGTAGGCGCCGTGGCTCACGCAGCCGGTCTGGCAGATCACGAGGTCGGCAGCGCGCAGTCCCGCTTCGAGCGCCGCGGGGTCGTCGGCATCGTCGCCGCCGTCGTGGTGCAGGTAACGGCCGCCGGCAATCTCCACGAGTTGGCGCGCCAGCGAAGGCGCCTCCGGCGCCGCTTCCGAACGGCCGACGCACAGCACCGACTTGGCACGCAGATCGGCCGGCACCTCAGGCCCCGGCGGCAGGGCGTGATGGCGCCGACCGCCCGGCGCGAGCAGCGCATGCAGGCGCTTGGGCACGGCCGCGCCTGCGGCGGCGCGCGACGCCAGCTCTTCGCGCACGATGGCAATCGCCGAGTCGCGCGCCACCAGCGCACCGCGCAATCGCACGATTTGCGCCTCGAGCCGCTCGACCCGGGCGGCCTGCTCCATCAGCAGGCGCGAGCAACGCTCCTGCACGCGGGCATAGGCCCGCAGCAACACGGCATGTTCTTGCATCGGGAACTCCATGGCGGTCATTCTAGATGAGAATAATTCTCAAATAAAAGACCTGCATGACGCCCACACCGCCCGCAGGTGTCAGCGGGCCCGAAGCCATGCTCGGTATAGTGGGACGCGTTTTTTTCCCCACCTCCCCCGGAGACAGCGACACCATGAGCTACGAAAACATCGAAGTGCGGACCGAAGCAGGCAAGGTCGGCATCATCACCCTCAACCGCCCCAAGGCCCTCAATGCGCTGAACGACGCGCTGATGACCGAGCTGGGCCAGGCGCTCAAGGCCTTCGACGCCGACGACGCCATCGGCTGCATCATCCTCACGGGCAGCGAGCGTGCATTTGCCGCGGGCGCCGATATCTCGGCGATGGCCAAGTACAGCTTCATCGACACCTACAAGGGCGACTACATCACGCGCAACTGGGAAACCATCCGCTCGATCCGCAAGCCGGTGATCGGCGCGGTGGCCGGCTTTGCGCTGGGCGGCGGCTGCGAGCTGGCGATGATGTGCGACTTCATCATCGCGGCCGACAACGCCAAGTTTGGCCAGCCCGAGATCAAGATCGGCGTGATCCCCGGCGCCGGCGGCACGCAGCGCCTGCCGCGCGCGGTGGGCAAGAGCAAGGCCATGGACATGGCACTCACCGCCCGCATGATGGACGCCGCCGAAGCCGAGCGCGCGGGCCTCGTGAGCCGCGTGGTGCCTTTCGAGAAGCTGGCCGACGAGGCGCTGGGCGCCGCGCTGATCATCGCGGGCTTCTCGCAGATCGCCGTGATGGCGGCCAAGGAATCGGTCAACCGCGCCTTCGAGAGCGGCCTGAGCGACGGCGTGATGTTCGAGCGCCGCCTGTTCCACGCACTGTTCGCCACGCAGGACCAGAAGGAAGGCATGGACGCCTTCCTGACCAAGCGCCAGCCGGATTTCAAGAACGCCTGACCCGTGGCTCCGCGTTGATCGCGGGCCCGGCGACCTCGACGGTCGTCAGCGGGTCCGCGACAGCGCCGTGCGCAGCGCGTCGAGCGCCTGCGCGGGCGGCGTACCGGTGAATGCGGGGCCGCCCGGCTGCGGCGTCCACCGCACCTGATCGCCCGCGATCTCGAGCACGGCCAGCAACGCGCCGTCGCGCCGCAGCTCGATGCGTGCCTCGACCGGCAAGGCCAATTCCCCACCCGACACCGTCGCCGCGCGCGCCACGGCATTCACCTGGGCCGCCAGGCCTTCGGTGTCGCCGCGCGCCTGGCGCGTGGTGGTGCCGGCGCGTGTGATGTCGAGCGTGGTCCAGCGATCCAACGCCGCGAAGCCGCCGGCCGTGGCCGGCGCGCGCAATGCAGCCTTGCCTGCGGTCGGCGCGGCAGCCAGCGCAGGAGCGGGAGCGGCCGGTGCCGCCTGCACAGGCGCGGCCCGGCGCTGCATGCCTGCGACATTCGCGTTGGCGCCGCCCTGTGCGGCGGACGACGCAACCGATTCCGCGGACTCGCGCTGCATCGGCGCTGCAGGTGCTGCAGCTGCAGCTGGAGCCGGAGCCGGTGCAACGGCCGGCGCCGGCGGTGCGGCCGCGTAGGGCATCGGGCTCTGGCCGACATCGGCCATGGGAGGCGCCGCCGGTGCGGGGGCCGCCGCGATGGCGGGGGCCGTGGGCGCAGGCGCGGGCACGGGTGCCGCTCTTTCCAGCATCCGGTCTTCGTCTCTCTGTGCTTTCTGGGACGCCGCCGCGGTGGAAGCCTCGCGCCGCCGCGATGCTTCACGCGCCTCGGCCGCTTCACGCGACTTCGGGCTCTCTTTCGCATCACGCGCAGCCTCACTGCGCTGAACTGTCGGCGGCGTCACGTTCGCGGTTGCGGCTGTTGGCGGCGCGGAAGATACCGAAGGCGCAGGAGGCACGACGGGCGCCTGTTCCACAGCCGGCGCCTCGGCCGATGGCGCAGGCACGGGCATGGGCGGTGCCGACGCAGGCGCCCCGGCCACCTGTGCCTCGCCGTCGAGCCGTGCGTCGGGCACCGGCTCGCGATGCCACAACACGGTCACGAAGGTCGCCACGAGCACGGTTGCGAAGGCCGCGTTCCACGGCATGTGCGAGCGGGGCCCATCGCCGCCGAGCAGGCGCCGCCACCAAGGCGCAGCCCCTGCCGCTCGGCCGGCTTGTGCTGCGGGTGCCGACGCCGCGGCGAGGTTGTGCGCCACCTTCAGGATCGCCTCGCGCGTGTGGGGCGCGGGCATTGCATCGCGGTCGGGCGCGTGGTCCAGCGCGCGGCGCAGGCGCGCGTCGTGCAGGTCGTCCATGCCGTCGTGGTTGTCGTTGCTGTCGCTCATGCCCGCTGCTCCAGCACCGACAGGTAGCGTTCCATGCAGGCGCGCAGCTTCTGCAAGCCGTAGCGCAGGCGGCTGCGGACCGTCTCGAAGCCGATCTCCAATCGGTCGGCGAGTGCGTCGACAGTCAGGCCGTCTTCATGGTGCAGGAGGAACGCGGCGCGTTGCTCGGCCGGCAGTTCGTCGAGACAGGCCAGCAGCCGGCGGCCGGCAGCGCGCCAGAACGCCAGTTCTTCGGCCGACGGATGCGCCGACGCGTCTGCGGCACCGCGCACGCCGCGGTCCAGCGCGGGCACCGCATCGCCGTCATCGTCCGTCGCGTGGGCATCGAGCGCGACCTCGCGCCCGCTCACGCGCAGGCGGTCCATGGCGAGGTTGTGCGCGATGGTGAAGGCCCAGGTGCGCCACGTGGCGCCCTGCGGCGAAAAGCTGTCGCGCGCCGAGATGATCCGCACCCAGGTGTCCTGGAACACCTCGTCGGCCTGCGCCGCCAGCCGCGCGCCGAGCAGGCGGCGCACGAAGCGGAACAGGCCGCCTTCGTGGCGCGCATAAAGCACGTCGAAGGCGGCGGCGTCGCCGTGGGCGTAGGCCAGCATCAACTGATCGTCGGGCATGGCGTCGCGCTCGGAGGCGGAGCGGGCAGCAGCAGAAGGGGCGCGTGGCAGCGCAGACATCGAAGGATTGTCACCCGAGCTTGTACGGGCCAGACACACGATCGGGGTTAGGCCCGGATGCGATTCGAAGCATCGGCGCGCAGAAAAATCGATCTGAAAGCGCCGGGGTGTTGAACTGGCTTCGAAGCCTGGGCTATAATCGCGGGCTCGGTGCACAATTGCACTGAACGGCTCTTTAGCTCAGTCGGTTAGAGCGATGGAATCATAATCCACAGGTCCGCGGTTCGAGTCCGTGAAGAGCCACCAGTCAAAGAAAAGCCTTGCAAGTCAACGACTTGCAAGGCTTTTTGTTTTTCCGAAGTCCTGATCGCTCCCGGCGCGACGACTGCCCTCAAAGCACCGTGGCACCGCGCAGCCATTCCAGCAGCATGGCGGAGTCGGCGCGCATGCGCAGGTCGGCGGCCTCGGCGTCGAAACGGCTGTTCACCTGCGCGGCCTGGTTGGCGTAGTGATCGCTCTCGGCGCTCAGCACGTCGAGCAGGGTGCGCTTGCCCAGGTGATGCCACTGCTCGAAGAAGATCTTGCGCACGCGGTCGGTCTCCACGATCAGTTCGGTGTACTCGCCCGCACGGCTGGCGGCGGCGTCGCGTTGCTCGGCCGCGGTGCGCAGCCGGTAGGCCAGGTCGCGCGAGGCGGCCTCGGCCTTTTCTTCTCCGGCAGCGGCCCGCTCGAACGCCGCGCGTTCCGAGGCTTGGCCCGAGCCACCCTGGAAGGCCGTCCACTGCAGCGACAGCCCTGTCGACCACGGCTGCCGGTTACCGTTGATGTCTTCCTGGGTGTTCTTGCCGACCACCCAGTTGAGTTGCGGCAGTCGTGAGGCCTTCACCGATTCGGCATACAGGCTGGCCGCCTTGGCCTCGGCACGGGCCTGCTGCATCGCGGGGTGCTCCGTGCCGGCCACCAGGGCGTCCTTCAGTGCGACGGGGCGGATCTGCCAGGCCAGGTCCGCGGGCCACTGCACTTCCTCGCCGATCAGCTTCATGAGGGTGACCTGCACCTCGCGCAGCTTGGCCACGATGGCATCGCGGTTGGTCACCGCCTGCAGGCGACGCGCGCGCGCCTGCGTCAGTTCGCTGGCACGCCCGCGGTCGTGCTCGACGATCTGCCCGAGCATGTCCACCAGTTCATCCATGCGCTTCACATAGCTTTCGCTGGCTTCGAGCGCGGCCTGCTGGCGGCGCTGCTCGAGCAATGCCAGGACGGTGTCGTAGGCGATGCGGTGCCGCACCTGCGTCAAGGCCTGGAACTGCGCCTTCGAGGTCTCGCTGCGGCTGTCGATGGTGCTGCTCAGGCGCCCCCAGTCGTATACCGGCGTGGTGATGGCGACGTTGCCGCTGGCGCGGCGCGTGTTGGCAGTGGTCGCGGGGCTGCCGCCGAAGGTGGCCGACGGCGACGACAACCCCACTTGCACCTGTGGCCAGCGCTGGCCCTTGGCCTGTTCGACGTCGTACTCGGCGGCCTTCCAGTTGGCTTGCGCTTCGCGCGCTTCGGCGCTGAGCTCCAGCGCCTTGCGCACCATGCCGTCGAGGTAGCTGCGCAGGCGCTCGCCCTCGTTCGTGGACAGGCCCAATGCGGAGGCCGACGTCGAAGCCGACACCTTGCGCATTCCGTAAGGCGCAGGCGCCCTGGATGCAGTCGGCGAGGCCGATGGAACCGACGGCATCGACGCGCGCAGCGGTGGTGCCAGCCGCCGCGCCATCTTCAGCGCAGGCGCATCGTTTGTCCCTCCTGGCTCGGCGGCCAGCGCCCTTGTCGCCGGCGCCACAACACCCATGAGCATCGAAACCGACAACGCGGCACCGACGCCCGATTGCATGGCTTTGTTCTTCATTGGGCCCCTCGTCTCCTCGCGCTTGCGACGCGCTTCGCGCGCCTTGAGCACCGGCTTGAGCGACAGCCCAATCGGCGCCTCTCCCCCTGCACGGATTTCCATCGTCGCCGCCATGCCCTGCATGACCGAACGCTGCTTGCCGCCCGCATTCGACGATGCGTTGTGGGTGCATACAAGCAGGCGCAAGTATGAAGTGGCGCCCCTTGCCCTGTCTTGCTTTTTTTCGTCGTCTGCCCGCACGCCGGGGCATGTCGGGTTCGGTCACACCTTCTCAGGACACCCCGTCCCTGCAAGCCTGCACCGCGCTCGCGCGGCTGATGACGTGGCGCTGCTCGCGCGACGCCCGCCGGGCCGCGCTGCATGAAGGCGATGAACGCGGCTTAGAGAATGGTCACGTGCACCTTGTCCTCGACCAGCAGCTCGGCCGTGCCGGCCAGGTTGGTGTAGACCTCGTAGGTCACGCCGCTCACCGTGGTCGAGCCACTGCCGGTCCAGTCCGCGTTGCCGCCAATCAGGTTCACTTCGCCATCTGCGCCGTTGACCAGCATCTGCACCTTGCCGTCGGCCGTGACCATGTCACGCGCGCCACCAGCCAGCACGTCGTCCGTGCTCAGCGACAGGGCGTTGCCGCCCGCGCCCAGATCGAACTTCTCGAAGCCCTGCACCTTCAGCCCTGCGGCCGACAGGTCGATGTGCATCGCCTTGCCGTCCATCACGAGCGTGTCGATGCCCAGGCCGCCGTTCACTTGCGCGAAGTCGGTGCTGTTGATGCGCACGATGTCGTCGCCGGAGCCGGCATGCACCGTGTCGCCCGTGCCGACGTTGCGGACGGTGTCGTTGCCGGCACCACCGCGCAGCCGGTCGGCGAAGCCGAGCCTGGCGATGATCTGGTCGTCGCCCGCCGTGCAGGCATGCGTCGGATCGCTCAGCACGCTGCCATCCGCGAACACGTCGCCGTTGTGGTTTTCGAAAGACGCGACCCTGCTTTCATAGGGATCTGGCGCTGCGATTTCATGCAGACCCGAAGCGCCGAAATGGAGGTTGTCGATCCAGACGTACTGGCCGACGTGTGTTGAAAAAAGAACCTTGGTGTACGCCAGCCCGGCAGGCAGCGTGGTCGAGAACTCCGCCTGTCCAGGGCCTCCAGTCAGCGGGGCATTGACGGTGTGGATCACCGCACCCTTGCTGTCCATGAACACGACGTTCATGGAATTGGTGAGTTCGCCATAGGTCATCGAGAAGTAGTTGCTCGACTTCCCGTCGTCCAGGGTCAGGTAGTTCCCGCCCCAGACCCCCATGCCGATCGAGGGCGTGATGAAGCCTTCGCCGGTCCGGAAGCCTTTCTCGATGATGCCGGCCGGCCACGTAGGCTGCTTGCCCAATTCGCTTCCACTCCAGTGCATGGTGACCGGCCCGAGGTCCAAGGTCGACGGGGCCGATACGCGCATCGGGGTCATGGCCTCGAAATCGATGAAGTTCTCAACCTGCGCCACGTGGTTCGATGCATTCCCTGCGGCGTCCATCAGGCCGGCAGAAATTCGCTTCGTGCGCGCACCGGCGACCGCGAAAGTGCAGTTCCCCTGCGCCAGTTCATGCGGCGTCAGCACGTGCTGCCGAAGCACCCCGTCCACGGACAGGACCACCATATCGCCCACCTTCAGGGTCCCTGCATCAAAGCCGACGGTCACGGCGTCGGCATCGATCACGAGACTGGTCGGCACAGGCGGCGCGATGAAGTCGAACGTGATCTCGTACGCATCGGAGGTTGCCGTCAGTTCGCCCTTGGGAGTGATTGCGGTCGCCTCGTAGCGCACACGACCGTCGACATGCGAGGTCTTGTCTTCGATGGACCAATGCCCATCCGGATCGGCAACGGCAGTGCCAACCACGACGAATTCCCCCTCGCCGCCCCAGTGCACGCGCAACGTCACCCTTTCACCGGCGCCCGCGGTGCCCGAGATCACCGGCTGCGGGTCGTTGCTGACGCCCGTACCGTTGGCCACCGTGCCCCGCATCCATCCGGTGTCGTCCTGGATGTCGACAATCACCGGTGCCGCAAGCGGGGCCGTGAAGACTGTCAGGTCGAACCGATCCGACGGCACGCTCCAGTTGCCGGCCGCATCCACGGCCTGGACCGTGAACTCATGCGGGCCGGCGCTCAGTGCCACGGGCGGTTCGAAGCGCCATGCGCCTTCGGAATCCACCACCACGCTGCCGAGCTCGACGCCCTTGTCCTTGATGACGAGCAGGCTGTTCTTCTCGGCAGTGCCGGAAAGCACCGGCAGGACGTCATCGGTCTCGTCGCCCGAGCTCAGGTGGCCTGTGACGTTGCCGACATCGTCATACGCGCCGTCGATGGTGGGCTTCTCCGGCAGTTTCGTGTCCACGTTCAGTACGAACGGCTTGCTGCGCTCGCTCTCGCCCTTGGCCGGCAGCGTCACCGTCGCCTGGAAGGTGTGCTTGCCTTCGCTCAACGCCACCTCGGGCGTGAGCTCCCACGTGCCGTCGACATCGGCCGTCACCCGGCCGATCACCACATCGCCTTCGTAGATCGTCACGAGGCCGCCTGCCGTCGCGGTGCCGAACAGCATCGGCGTGGCGTCATCGGTGATGCCGCCGCTTGCGACCGTGCCCGTCACGTCACCCGCGTCATCTTCTGCGCCGTAGATGTTGACCTTCTCCGGACGCGTATCCACCGTGAACTCGATCTTCTGCGTGTCCTCGCTCATGTTGCCCGCGCGGTCCACGGCCGCGAAGTTCAGGATGTGCAGGCCATCCGCCAGCGGCGTGTCGGGCGTGAAGCGCCAATTGCCGTCTTCATCGGCCACTTCGCGGGCGATCTCCACGCCCTTGTCATAGACGATGACGGTTGCGAAACGCTCGGCCTTGCCCGTGATGACCGGCTTGTTGTCGTCGGTCACGCCGCCGTGGGTGATCGGATCGGTGATGCGGCCTTGGTCGTCCTCGATGCTCAGCACGACCGGCATGTCCGGCGCGATCTTGTCGATGAAGATCACATGCACTTCGGTGCCCACCACGAGTTCACCGCTGGGGTACTGGTGCGTGACCGAGAGCTGGTGCTCGCCTCCCTTCAGCGGCAGCGAGGGGCTCAGCGACCAATCGCCATTGGCGTTCGCCTGCACCCGGCCCATGACCTCGTTGCCGTCGTACACGTTGACCCACACACCGGCTTCGGCCTTGCCCGAGATCGTCGGGCGCGAGTCGTCGGTGTAGCCACCGCTTTCGATGGGGCCCTTGGTCGCGCCATGAGCGTCCACCACCTGTTCAATGACTGCAGGAGGATGAGCGAAAGCGATCGCACCCGCATCCGCTGTCTGGACGCCGACCGGCTCGCCCGTCGTCGGCGTCTTCAACGGAAGCTCGAAGATTTCAGAGCCCCTGACAGGGTCAGCCTGCCCCTGGAGTGCCACTGCGTCGTCGATGTTTTGCGCCTGCTGATCGACAACAAACTTCGTTGGCCTGGATGTCATGAAACTCTTGTGCCTTTGCTTTGGAAAGAAATGGAACCGGATCGGTGCGAACGCCCGTGCCTTGCCCGAAAGGGCCCCTTTGAAGTACGCATGCATATCCGTCGACATGGTCACCACGTCGTCTCCGTCGGTGCCATAGAAGCTCTCCTTGTTGGAGTCGATCACACTCGGATTGCGGCCTTCCGTCTTGTGCGTCACGTCTCTCTTGGTGAACATGTCCAGCGTCAGGCTCGCCTCGTTCGAGATGATCTTGAACGAGCCGATATCCACCCGCTCATCCGCCGGGGTGTAGCTGAAAGTGTTGGCATGGAACGCGGTGGCGTCGCCATGGATCGTCTGTTCCCCGATCAGTTGACCCTTCACGTCGAACAACTGGATCTTGACGCCCAGTTCGCTGTCGATGCCGCTCAGGCGCAGGGTGATTTCCCGCGCCGGCTTGTCCAGCGCGAATGTGGCGTTCGCCTGCGACGCACCGCTCACCCGTGGTCGGGCCCGCGTTGTCGTGCACCGACACAACGATCGGGCGGTCCGGCGCGACCGTATCCACCTTGACCAGGTAGGTGTTGCTGAGCGCGCTCTCGGCGCCACCGGCGCTGACGGCCACCGCGGAGAACGTGCGCGGGCCATCGAGCACAGCCGTCTTCACCTGGAAGCTCCACCATCCGTCCGCTGCGACCACCGCGGTTCCGACCGCATCGCCATCCAGGCGGATTTCGATCGTCTCTCCCGCCTTGCCGGTTCCCGTGATGAGCGGCTTGTTGTCGTTGGTGGTCCCGCCCGGTCTGATCACACCCGCGAACGAGATGCCCTCGCCCACGTCGTCCTCCACGCCGACGATCACCGGCGTGGTCGGCGGCACCAGGTCCACCGAGAAATCGAAGGCATCGGAGGGCTCGCTCTTGTTGCCGGCCGCATCGATGGCTTCCACGGTCAGCGAATGACCACCGCTGCTCAACGGCGAGGTCAGCTCGAGGGTCCATTTGCCTTCGGCATCGGCCGTGACGCGGCCAAGCTCGTTGGCGCCGTCCCGGATGACCACGGTGCTGCCCTTTTCGGCCGTGCCGCTGATCTTCGGCGTGGCGTCGTCGGTGCTGTCGCCCGGGGTCAGGTCGCCGGTTCTTGCACCTTCGTCGTCATGCACCGCGTCGATCACCGGCTTGGCCGGCGGCGTGTAGTCGGTGGTCAGCTTGAACTCCGGCGATGCCGCGCTCGTGTTGCCGGCCTTGTCGGTCGCGGTCACGGTGAACGTGTGCTCGTCCTCGGTCAGCGGTGTCGCAGGCGTGTAGGTCCACTCGCCGGCCTCGTTGGCCACGACCGTGTCGACCACCTGGCCGTTGTCGCGGATCGTCACGGTGCTGCCCGCTTCGGCCTTGCCCGACAGCGTCGGGGTCGGGTCGTCGGTCACGCCGCCGTTGACCAGCGGGTCCTGCTTGTCACCCACGTTGTCTTCCACCAGCTCGATGCTCGGCGTGTTCGGCGCCTCGGTGTCGACCGTGAAGCTGAACACCGGCGTGCGCTCGCTCACCGTGCCCGTCTTGTCGGTGGCCGTTGCCGAGATGGTGTGCAGGCCCTGGGCGAGGTCGGCCGTGGGCGTGAAGCGCCAGCTGCCGTCGGCCTCGACCTCGGCCGTGCCCAGCACGTCATCGCCGTCGTACACCGTGATGGTGCTGCCGGGCTTGCCCGTGCCCACGATCTGCGGACGCGTGTCGTCGGTCTCGCCGTTGGGCACGATGTTGGTGGTGACCGAACCCTGGTCATCGCGCAGCTCGACGATCGACACTGTCACGCCCGAGGTGTCCACGGTCACGGTGATCGCGTTGCCCTTGCCGCTGCTGTTACCGGCTGCATCCACCACTTCGGTGGTGAAGGTGTAGGTGTCGTCCGCCAGCGCGGTGTCGGGCGTGAAGCTCCAGTCGCCCTTGGCGTCGACCGGCGCGCTGCCCAGCAGATCGCCGTCGACGTACACCTTCACGGTGCTGCCAGGCTCGGCCTTGCCGCTGAAGGTCGGCTTGTTGTCGTCGGTGGTGTCGCCGTTGCTCAGCGGGTCTCTCTTCTCGCCCACGTCGTCGCTCACCACCAGGCCGCTGGCTTGCGAGGGTGCCTCGAGGTCGATCTCGATGGCAAACGCATCGGACGGCGCGCTCACATTGCCGACCGCGTCCTGGCTGGTCACGGTGAAGCTGTGATCGCCGGGCAGCAGCGGTGTCGCCGGCGTGTACGTCCAGGTGCCGGCGGCGTCGGCCACCACGCTGTCCAGCAGGACACCGTCCTTGTAGATGTGCACCGTGCTGCCGGCGTCGGCCTTGCCCACCAGGGTGGGCGTGGTGTCATCGGTGGTCTGGCCGCTGGCCAGCGGGTTCTGCACATCGCCCACGTTGTCGCGCATTTCGTCGATGCTGGGCTTGGCGGGCGGCGTGGCGTCCACCGTCAGGTTGAACGGCTTGCTGGGGGGGCTCTCGCCCTTGGCCGGCAGGGTCACGGTCGCGTGGAGCGTGTGCAGGCCTTCGCTCATTGCCTCGGTGGGCGTGTACTCCCAGTGGCCGTCGACGCCGGCCACCACTTCGCCGATCACCACGTCGCCTTCGTAGATCTTCACGATGCCGCCCGCAGTGGCGTTACCGAAGAATTTCGGCTTCGTGTCGTCGGTCTTGCCGCCACTCACGAGGTCGTCCGTCACGGGGCCCACGTTGTCTTCGGCGCCAAAAATCTTGATCATCTCGGGGCGCGCGTCCACCGTGAACTCGATCTTCCTGGTGTCTTCGCTCACGTTGCCCGAGCGGTCCATGGCCTCGAAGTTCAGGATGTGCAGCCCGTCCGCCAGCTCCGTCTTGGGCGTGTAGCGCCAGTCGCCGCTTTCATCGGCCTGCACACGGTCGATCTCCGCGTCCTTGTCATAGATGATGATGGTCGCGAACGGCTCAGTCTTGCCTTCGATGGTCGGCAGGTTGTCGTCGGTCACGCTGCCATGGGTGATCGGGTCGGTGATGCGGCCTTCATCGTCCACGATGCCCAGCACGACGGGCATGTCCGGCGCGACCTTGTCGACGAAGATCACATACGTCTCGGTGCCGACCACGAGTTCACCGCTGGGGTATTGGTGCGTGACCGAGAGCTGGTGCTCGCCACCCTTCAGAGGCAGCGTGGGGCTGAAGGACCACTCGCCATTGGCGCCCACCTCGACCCGGCCCATGACCTCGTTGCCGTCATACACGTGCACCCACACGCCGGGCTCGCCCTTGCCTGAGATCTTCGGGCGGGAGTCGTCCGTGTGGGCGCCGCTTTCCAGGGGGCCCTTGTGCAGGCCGAATTCGTCCCGCACCGTTTCGATGGTTGCGGCAGGACGGGCGAAGGCGGATGCGCCGGCGCTCACGGCCTGCGCCGTCGGCGAGTGCTCGAAAGTGTCGGAGCGCTCGCCCTGGAGGGCTTGCCCCCGGGGTGCCGCGGCGTGATCGATGGACTGCTCGGGGATGCCGGCAGCAGCCTTCGTTTGCTTGGATGTCATGGAACTCTTGTGCCTTGGTTAGCTGGAAAAAGGGACCGGATCGGCATGCCGGAATGCATGGCCGGATCGTGTGGTGGATGGAGCTCAGACTCTAGAAAGGGGGTCCCAGCGAGACAATCGGACCAATCCGAAACCAAGGTCGAAATCCATAGGCCAACAGCCATTCGGTGAACGAATGCCGAAGGCGCGCGCACAAGAAAAAACCCCTTGCGAACCATCGGTTCGCAAGGGGTTCGAAGGGGGTGCGCGGCGCCCGAAGGCCGCGCCTGTTCAGGTCGACCGGGCCGCGACGTAGCCCTTGAACTGCTCGCGCAGCTTGGTCTTCAGCAGCTTGCCCGTGGCGGTGTGCGGCAGGCTGTCGACAAAGGCCACGTCGTCGGGCAGCCACCACTTGGCGACCCGCTCGGCCAGGAAGCCCAGCAGCTCCTCGCCCGTGACTTCCACACCGGCGCGCTTCACGACGATGAGCAGCGGCCGCTCCTGCCACTTGGGGTGCGCGATGCCGATCACCGCGGCCTCGGCCACGGCCGGGTGCGCGCTGGCGGCGTTCTCCAGGTCGATGGACGAGATCCACTCGCCGCCCGACTTGATGACGTCCTTGGCGCGATCGACCAGCTGCACATAGCCGTCGGCGTCGATGTTGGCCACGTCGCCGGTCGGGAAGAATCCCTCGGCGTCGAGCACCTCGCCGCCTTCGCTCCTGAAGTAGCCGCTGGCGATCCACGGGCCGCGCACATGCAAATGGCCGAAGGCCACGCCGTCGTGCGGCAGGCGCTGGCCGTTCTCGTCCACGATCTTGAGTTCGACACCCCACACGCCGCGGCCCTGGCGCATCTTGACGGTGGTCTGCTCGTCTTTCGGCAGCCCGAGGTGCTTGGGCAGCAGGTTGCCGATCACGCCGATGGGGCTGGTCTCGGTCATGCCCCAGCCTTGCACGAAGTCGGCGCCGAAGTCGCGCTCGAAGCGTTCGATCATGGCGCGCGGCGTGGCGGCGCCGCCCACGCCGATGCGCTTGAGGCCGATGGCGCGGGTGTCGATTTCGGGGTGGGCATCGAAGTACTGGAACAGCATGAGCCACACGGTCGGCACCGCCTGCGAGAAGCTGACCTTCTCGTCGCGCATGAGTTCGTACAGGCTCTGGCCGTCCAGGTGCGGGCCGGGCATGACGAGCTTGGCGCCCACCATCGGCGCCGAGTACGGCATGCCCCAGGCGTTGGCGTGGAACATGGGCACGGCCAGCAGCAGCGTCATCTGCGAGCACACGCCGAAGGTGTCGGGCGCGCACTCCATCAGCGAATGCAGCACGGTGGAGCGGTGCGAATACAGCACGCCCTTGGGGTTGCCGGTGGTGCCCGAGGTGTAGCACAGCGACGAGGCGGTGCGCTCGTCGAACTCGGGCCAGGTGTACTCGGTGCTCTGCGCACCGATGAGCTCGTCGTAGCACAGCAGGTTGGGCACGTCGATGGCCGGCATGTGGGCGCGGTCGGTCATGGCGACGAAGGCGCGCACGCTCTTGAGCTTGGATGCCAGCTTCTCGACCAGCGGTGCGAAGCTGGTGTCGAAGAACAGCACCTTGTCTTCGGCGTGGTTGACGATGTAGTCGATCTGCTCCGGAAAGAGCCGCGGGTTCACCGTGTGCAGCACCGCGCCCGAGCCCGACACGCCGTAGTACAGCGCCAGGTGCCGGTAGGTGTTCCACGCCAGCGTGCCGACGCGGTCGCCCGCCTCGATGCCCAGCGCCTTCATCGCGTTGGCCACCTGCTTGGAGCGCAGCTGCACCTCGCGGTAGTTGGTGCGGTGCACCGGGCCTTCGACGGTGCGACCGACGATTTCGACGTGGGGGTGGAAGGTGGCCGCGTGGTCGATCAGCGACGAGATCAGCAGCGGGCGGTCCTGCATCAGTCCGAACATGGGGTTGTCTCCTGGTGGTTCTTTGTTGGGGACAAGGCTACTTCACGTTGATCGATTGGCCCATCGGCTCGAACTCCTTGCCGTTGAACTGCACCAGCTGCAGCGTGTTGAACGGGAAGTAGTCGGTGTTCGAGGTGTTCAACGCAATGCCCGGCAGCAGCATGCCGGTGCGCATGTTCTTCAGCGAGGTGGCCTGCTTGAGCACGTTCTCGCGCGTGAGGTTGTCGCCCGAGGCCTTGAGCACGGCTTCCATGGTCTGCGCCACGCCGTAGCCATACACGCCGGCGGCGTTGTTCACGTCTTCGTTGGGCGCGTACTTCTTCATGAAGGCCAGGAACTCCTGCGTGGCCGGGTCGGCGGCCCAGCGCGGCTGCGCGGCGTCCTTGAAGAAGGCCATGGCCATGATGCCCTTCGATTTCTCCAGGCCCGCGGGCTCCAGCGTCATCTTCACGTAGGCCGACACATAGGTGAGGTACTGCTGCTTGGGCTTCCAGCCGATGTCCCAGGCCTTGCGGATGGCTTGCGCGGCGAAACGCGCGGTGGCGAAGTTGACGAACACGTCGGCGCCCGACGACTGCAGCTTGATGATCTGCGAATCCACCGTGGGGTCGGCCACCTCGAACGAGGCCTCGGCCACCACCATCGAGGCCTTGTCGCCCAGGCCCTTCTTCAGGCCCTTGAGCAGGTCCTTGCCGAAGTCGTCGTTCTGGTAGAGCACGGCGATCTTCGCGCCCGGCATCGTCTTGAGGATGTTCTTCGCGTACAGGCTGCCCTCGCCTTCGTAGCTGGGCATGTAGGGCGTGGTCCAGGGGTAGGTCTTGGGGTCGTTGAAGCGGTCGGCGCCCACGCCCAGGAACAGGTGCGGCACCTTCTTGGCGTTCATGTAGCGCTGGATCGCCGCATTCGAGGCCGAGCCCAGGTTGCCGTACACGGCGAGCACCTCGTCCTGCTCGACCAGCTTGCGCACCACCTCGGTGGTGCGCGGCGGCGTGTACTGGTCGTCGTAGCTGATGAGCGTGACCTTGCGGCCGTTGATGCCGCCCTTGTCGTTGACCATCTTGAAGTACGCCTCGTTGACCTTGCCCACGATGCCGTACGACGACACGGGCCCGCTGTAGGGCATGGCCATGCCGAGCTTGATCTCGGTGTCGGAGGCGCCGGTGTCGTACTTCTTCTGCGCGAAGGCCGCGCCGGCGGTGAGCATGAGGGCCGCGCCGCCCAGGGCGGCGGCCAGTCGAACGATGGAGGTCATGGAAGCTTCAGTGAAAACAAGAAAAGGGAACGAAGAATGGGCACGCGCCGCATCGGCGGCGTGGAATCAGAAGGTGTGAATGAATCCGGCGTGGCCGAGCAGCCCGCCCAGGCGCGTCCCCTCAAGGCGCAAAGCGCAGCCGTAGCAGACGCTACGGCGAGCATTTGCAACGCCGAGGGGGCGTGCCTGGGCGGGATGAGCGGGCATGGCGGGTTCGTTCACACCTTCTTAGTCGCCGAGCACCTTGCCGAAGGGCTCGTAGCGCGTGCCGTTGAAGCGCACCAGCTGCATGCGCTCGATGGGGTAGAAGTCGGTCGGCGAGGTCTTCACCTCGATGCCCGGGTAGAGCATGGGCGGGCTGTACTGCAGGTTGGCGGCGATCTTCATGATGTTGGCGCGCGTGAGGTCGTCGCCCGCCTTGCGCAGCACCTGCTCCAGCGTCTGCGCCGACGAGTAGCCCAGCACGTTGAGCGAATCGCTCAGGTCGCCGGTGGGGTAGTACTTGGTGAACCAGGCCTTGTAGTCCTCGAACTCCTTGACGCCCTTCCACATGTCGTCGGCCGGGTCGCGCAGGTAGGTGGCCGAGATCACGCCCACCGCGTTCTCGGGACCGGCCGGCTTGATCACCGCCGAGACCGACACCGACACGCTCGACAGGTACTGCGTGGGCTTCCAGCCGATGTCGGCCGCCTTGCGGATCGCCTGCGCCGCGAACTTGGGCGTGGTGATGCTGAAGAAGGTGTCGGCGCCCGAGGCCTTGAGGTTGACCAGCTGGCTGTCGATGGTCGGGTCGGTCACCTCGTAGGTCGACTGCGCCACGATCATCGTCTTGGCCTTGTCGCCCAGTGCTTCCAGGAAGCCCTTGAGGAAGTCCTTGCCGAAGTCGTCGTTCTGCATGAGCACGGCGATCTTCGCGTTGGGCTTGGTCGAGAGGATGTGCTGCGCGTAGATCTTGCCTTCGGTCTGGTACGTGGGCTGCCAGCCCATGGTCCAGGGGAAGGCCTTCGGATCGCCGAAGCGCGTGGCGCCGGTGGCCACGAACAGCTGCGGCACCTTCTTGGCGTTCATGTAGCGCTGGATCGCGAGGTTGTGCGCCGTGCCCAGCGGGCCGAAGAGCACCAGCACTTCGTCCTGCTCGACCAGCTTGCGCGCCTGCTCCACCGTCTTCGACGGGTTGTAGGCGTCGTCCAGCGAGATGAAGTTGACCTTGCGCCCGTTGATGCCGCCCTCGGCGTTCAGCTTGGCGAAGTAGGCAGCCGCGGCCTTGCCGATGGTGCCGTAGGCCGAGACCGGGCCCGAGTACGGAACGATGTGGCCGATCTTGATCTCGGTGTCGCTCGCGCCCGCGTCGTAGCGCTTCTGGGCCTGCGCCGTGAAGGTGGCGCCCAGGGCGAGCGTGGCCGCGAGGCCCGCGCCCAGCAGGCGACGCCGCGACCGGTGGACGGCGGCAGGAAGGGTGGCACGTGTCATGGTGTTGTCTCCATCGTTCTCTGAAAGAAAAAGCGGTGGGCCGCGGGCTTCTGTCGAGCCTCATGCGGCGTTCGGGCTGGATGGTAGGCAGCCGCTTCTTCGCGTCACATCGTCGGAACGGACGATTGAGAGCGCCCGAGGGTTGCCCCTAGCATGGACCTCGCTACGGAGACGACACCCACCGCCGCGCAACGCGGCGCAACACGGCGCATAACGAAGGCAAGCACCGCATGGACCTCACGCTCAATCCCCGCTACGAAGCCTTTCGCGACGAGCTGCGCGCGTTCCTGAAAACGCACGGCCACCGCTCCGCCTTCGCGCGCACCGCCGAGCGGCCCGATGCCGCAGCCCTTGCCTGGCAGCACCTGCTGCTCGAACACGGCTATGCGGGGCGCACCGTGCCGCGTGACTACGGCGGCCACGGCGCGGCGCCCGACGTGATGGAGTCGTACCTCATCACCGAGGAGTTCGCGCGCGCCGGCGTGGCACCGCCGCTGGGCAACCAGGGCATCTCGATGCTGGTGCCCACGCTGCTCGAACTGGGCACCGAGGCCCAGCGGCGCGAGTGGATCGGCCCGACGCTGCGCGGCGAGGTGGTCTGGTGCCAGGGCTACTCCGAGCCCGGTGCGGGCTCCGACCTGGCCTCGCTGCAGACACGCGCCACGGAAGACGGCGCCGACTTCGTCATCAACGGCCAGAAGATCTGGACCTCGACCGCGCACGTGGCCGACATGATCTTCTGCCTCGTGCGCACCGAGCCCGGCGCCGCCAAGCATGCGGGCATCAGCTACCTGCTGTTCTCGATGAAGATGCCCGGCATCGAGGTGCGCCCGCTCAAGACCATGACCGGCCATGCCGAGTTCAACGAGGTCTTCTTCACCGACGTGCGCGTGCCGCAGCACCAGATCGTGGGCCAGCGCGGCGAAGGCTGGAAGGTGGCCAACGCCACGCTCAAGTACGAACGCGGCTCGCTGGGCAACCCCAACCTCACGACGCAGCGTTACCAGGAACTCGTGACGCTGATGCAGACGGAAACCGTCGACGGCTCGCGCCTGATCGACCAGCCCGTGCTGCGCGACCGCCTGATGCGGCTGCAGGGCCAGGTGCTGGCGCAGAAGTGCCACGGCCTGCGGCTGCTCACCGCCGCCGCGAAGGGCGAAGACCCGGGGCTGGCCGCGCTGGTCGTGAAGCTGCAGGGCTGCGAGCTGCGCCACCAGCTCGCGGCGCTGGCCATCGACGCGCTGGGCGAAGTCGGCCTGCTGATGCCCGGCAGCGCGCACCTGCGCGCGCAAGGTCTCTGGCAGGAGCGCTACATGTTCGACCTGGGCCTGATCATCGGCGGCGGCACCGCGCAGATCCAGAAAAACATCATCGCGGAACGCGGGCTCGACATGCCGCGCGAGCCGCGCTTGGCCTAAGAAGGAACGCCATGGAATTCGCCCTCTCCGCCGACCAGCGGATGCTGCAGGACAGCCTGCGCCGCGCACTGGAACGCGCCTGCCCGCTCGACCGCGTGCGCACCGCCGCCGACGCCCAACAGCCGATGGACCGTGAGGTCTGGCGCACGCTATGCGAGGTCGGCGTGCCGGCCCTGCTCGTGCCCGAGGCCTTCGGCGGACTCGGCCTGTCGCTGCTCGACGCGGCACTGGCCGCGGAAGAGCTGGGCCGCCATGTCGCGCCCGTGCCCTTTCTCGGCAGCGCCGTGCTCGCACCGATCGCGCTGCGCGAAGCCGGCAGTGCCGCGCAGCAGGATGAATGGCTGCCGCGCCTTGCCGCGGGCGAGTGCATCGCCGGTGTCGCCATCGCCGAGGCCGTGGCGGGTGCGCGCGACGGTGCGGGCGTGACGACTTCTGGCGGAAAGCTCGACGGCAGCGCGCTCTTCGTGCTCGACGCGGGCGCAGCCGATGTCTTCATCGTCGCCGACCGCGCAGGCGGCCTGCACCTCGTGCGCGCCGATGCACAAGGCCTCACACGCGGCGCGCTCCGCAGCATCGACGCCACGCGCCCGCTCGGCGAGCTGCACTTCTCGCAGGTGAACGCGGAGCCACTGCCGAATGCCGGCCCCGCCACGCTCGCACGCCTGCGCAGCGCGGCCTGGACGCTGCTGGCCGCCGACACCCTCGGCGCGGGCGACGCCATGCTCGGCCAGGCCGTGGCCTACGCCAAGGAACGCCGCCAGTTCGGGCGCGTGATCGGCTCCTTCCAGGCCGTGAAGCACCTGTGCGCCGAAATGGCCGCCGCGCTGGAGCCCGGCCGTGCGCTGGTCTGGTACGCGGCCCATGCCTTCGACGCGCTGCCGGACGAGGCCGCGCTGCTCGCCGCCCACGCCAAGTCGCACCTGAGCGAGACCGGCACCTTCGTCGCCCGCACCGCCACCGAGGTGCACGGCGGCATGGGCATCACCGACCTGCTGGGCCTGCATTACTGGTTCAAGCGCATCGGCTTCAACCGGCAGGTGCTGGGCGGGCCCGAGCGCGTGCGCCACCTTGCCGCCGAGATGCAAGGCCTCGTCGCCGCATGACCTCTGAAATCACCATGACAAACACCACCGCCCCCCGCATGCTCGAAGGCCTGCGCATCGTCGACCTCACCACGGTGATCTTCGGCCCCTACTGCACGCAGATCCTCGCGGACCTCGGCGCCGAGGTGATCAAGGTCGAGCCGCCCGAGGGCGACAGCATCCGCATCATCGGCACGCCGCCGGTCACGCCGCTCATGAGCCCGGTGCACCTGCGGCTGAACCGCGGCAAGCGCTCGGTCGACTGGGACCTCAAGAGCGAGGAAGGCCAGGCCGCGATGCACCGCCTGATCGCGACCGCCGACATCTTCATCCACAACGTGCGCAGCGACGCCATCGCGCGCGCCGGGCTGTCGTACGACGATGTGCGCGCCATTCGCCCCGACATCGTCTACCTGCACTGCACCGGCTTCGATCAGCGCGGCCCCTACGCCGGGCTGCAGGCCTACGACGACATCATCCAGGCCGCCTCGGGCATCGCCTCGCTGCCGCCCAAGGTCGACGGCAACCCGCAGCCGCGCTACGTGCCGATGACCATGGCCGACAAGGTCTCGGGCCTGCACGCGGCCTACGCCGTGATGGCCGCCGTGGTGCACCGCCTGCGCACCGGCGAGGGCCAGCACGTGGAGGTGCCGATGTTCGAATCGCTCGCCAGCTTCAACCTGGTGGAGCACCTGTGCGACAAGACATTCGTGCCGCCCACCGGCCCCGCGCTGTACCCGCGCCAGATCGACCCGATGCGCCAGCCCATGCGCACGCGCGACGGCTACATCGCCATCGCACCGTACCTGGACGACCGCTGGGTGCGCTTCTTCGAGGCGGCCGGTCATCCCGAAGTGCTGCAGGCGCCCGAGCTGGCCGACAAGGCGCTGCGCCGCAAGCACATGAGCCGCATGTACGAGGCCGCCGCGGCCATCCTGCCGGAGCGCACCACGGCCGAATGGCTCGACATCCTGAAGAAGGCCAACGTGCCCGCGATGCGCGTGAACGACATCGCCGACCTGCCCGACGATCCGCAGCTGCAGGCCGCGGGCCTGTTCCGGCAACGCACCCACCCGACCGAGGGCGATTATCTGGAGGTGCGCCCGCCGGTTCGCTTTTCGGGCTACACCTACGGCGACCTGCCGCATGCCGCGGCACCGGGCCAGCACAGCGCCGAGGTCGCGCGCGAGCTGGGCGTGACCCTGACCCAACGAAAGACCGCCGCATGAGCAACCACCCGATGAATGTCTACGACGCTGTCGCCAGCCGCCGCTCGGTGCGCGAGTTCCTCGACCGTCCGGTACCGCCGGACGCCATCCGCCGCGTGCTGCAGACCGCGCTGCGCGCGCCCTCGGGCGGCAACCTGCAGCCGTGGCACCTGCACGTGGTGGGCGGCGAGCGGCTCGACGCACTCAAGGCACTCATGCGCACCCGCGTGCAGGAGACGCCCGGCGGCGAGGGCAGCGAGTACGACATCTACCCGCGCGAGCTGGTGGCGCCCTACCGCGACCGCCGCTTCGCGGTCGGCGAGGCGATGTACGCGCGCCTGGGCATTCCGCGCGAGGACAAGGCCGCGCGCCTGAAATGGTTTGCGCGCAACTTCCAGTTCTTCGATGCGCCGCTGGCCCTCTTCTGCACGGTGGACCGCCGCATGGGCCCGCCGCAGTGGTCCGATCTGGGGATGATGTTGCAGAACGTGATGCTGCTGCTGCGCGCCGAGGGCCTGGACAGCTGCCCGCAGGAATGCTGGGCCATCTACCCGCAGACCATCGGCAAGTTCATCGACCTGCCGCCCGAACGCATGCTCTTCACCGGCATGGCCATCGGCTACGCGAACCGCGACAAGCCGCTCGACACCCTGGTGACCGAGCGCGCGCCGCTGGACGACGTGGCCGAGTTCATCGGCATCTGACGGCCACCCCACCATGACGGACGATTGGGAAGGCGCCTGGGCGCCGATGGTGGCGCGCGTGGGCGAGGACTTCGCGAACGGCGTGATCCGCTGGGGCGCCGATGCGGTCGAGGCCGGCTCGGTGCGCCGCTATGTCGAGGTGCTGGAGTTCGATTGCCCGCTGCACCAGGGGCCCGACGCGGTCGCGCCATCGACCAGCCTCGCGAGCTTCACCCTGCCCGCGATGTGGCCCGCCGGCCAGTCGCCCGTGTTCACCAGCGACGCACGCAACGCCGAGCCCGAACGCAGCCCGCTCAAGGGCACGCGCCCCGAAGGCATGCCGCCCACCACCGCCTACATGGCGACCGACTACGAGGTCGACTACCTGCAACCCGCGCGCCTGGGCGACCGGCTGGGCCGGCGCGGCAACCGGCTGGTGCGCTGCGAACCCAAGGCGACCAAGGTGGGACGCGGCGCGTTCACGACCTGGGAGTACGAGATCGTGAACCAGCGCGAAGAGGTGCTGGCCCGGTGCCGGTTCGGCATGTACCACTACGAGCCGCACTAGCAGTGCAGTCGTTGATCGGCCAACACAACGACCGTGCTCGTCGTGCGCAGGACACCGGGTGCTTCCCGCAGCGAAATAAAGGAGGAGGCCGCAGGCCGGGGGACATTCGCGGAGGGGAGTACCCGGTGTCCTGTGCACGCACCCCGAACAACAACGACGCATGAGCAAAGCAGCAAGATGAACTGGCAAGAACAACGCCACTGGAACGAAGTGAACGAAGGCGACACCCTGAACCCCGTGCCCTTCCCCCTCACCGTGTACCGCCTCGTGATGGCCGCCGGCGCCAACCGCGACTTCAACGCGATCCATCACAACACCGAGCATGCGCAATCGACCGGCGCGCCCGAGATGTACGCCAACGTCATGCTGCTGCAGGGCATGTGGGAGCGCGCCGTGCGCGAGTACATCGGCACCGCCGGCGTGCTGCACGCCATTCGCGGGTTTCGGATGAAGTCGTTCAACACCGCGGGCGACACCGTCACCGTGCGCGGCCAGGTCGAACGCAAGTGGATCGACGACACCGCCGATGCCGCCCATCGCCACCGCCTCGACCTGCGCCTGTGGAGCGAGAACCGCCACGGCGTGTCGGTCGGCCCCGGCCTCGCCGTCGTCAGCCTGCCGCCCTGACACCACAGACACACAGAACAAATCCAACGGAGACAAGACAGACATGCACAGCAAACTCACCCGCCGCCACGCCCTCGCGCTGACAGCCGCCCTGGCCACAGGCAGCACCTTCGCCCAACCGGCCGCATGGCCCGACAAGCCCATCCGCCTGATCGTTCCCTACGCGGCCGGCGGCGGCACCGACGTGTTCGCGCGCATCGTCGCCGAGGGCCTGGGCAAGCGGCTCGGCCAGAGCGTCATCGTCGACAACCGCCCCGGCGGCAACGGGCAGATCGGCATCACCGCCGTGCAGCGCGCACCGGCCGACGGCTACACCGTGCTGTTCTCGCTGACCTCGATCATCCAGAACCCGCTGCTGTACCCCAACCCGGGCTTCGACCCGTTCAAGGACTTCGTGCCCGTCTCCGAAGCAGGCCGCCTGCCCATCGTCTTCACCGTGAGCAACAAGCTCGGCGTCGACACGCTCGACGGCTTCGTCAAGCTCGCGCGCGCCGCGCCCGGCAAGTATTCGTACGGGTCCTACGGCAACGGATCGAGCGCGCACCTGTACGCCGAAGTGCTGCAGGACGCCGCGGGCATCAAGCTGCTGCACGTGCCCTACAAGGGCGAGGCGCCGGCCATCACCGACCTGCTCGGCGGCACGGTCGACGCCGTGTTCGTCTCGGCCAAGGGCGTGGGCCCGCACGTGGCGGCGGGCAAGGCGAAGTCGGTCGCGGTGGTCGGCACGGCGCGCGCGCCGCTCGCCAACAGCGTGCCCACCTTCAAGGAACAGGGCTTCGCCGGCATGGAGTCGGTCGGCTGGTTCGGCGTCTACCTGCCCGCAGGCACGCCGCAGCCCATCGCACAGCGCCTGTCGAGCGAGATCGCCCAGGTGGTGCAAAGCCCCGAGCAGGCCGCACGCATCGACGGCCTGGGCGTGATCCCGGTCGGCAGCACGCCCGCGCAGCTCACCGCCACCATGCGCGCGGACCATGAGCGCTGGAAGCAGGTGATTCAGGCCAAGAACATCCGCCTCGACTGAGACGGTGTGAAGGAAGCGGCGGGCCGGCCGTCCTGCGGCCCACCCCGGCTCATTCAATCATTCAAGCCGCAGGTTCATGTCCTTGATGAGCCGCGACCACAGCAGGTTCTCACGCCGCACCGCCGCCATCAGCTCGCCCGGCCCTTCGCCCGAGGGCTCCAGTCCCAGGCCGATCATTCGTTCCTGAAGATCGGGTTGCGCCACGGCCGCGCGCACCGCGACGGCCAGCTTGTCGATGGCCGGCTGCGGCGTGCCAGTGGGCGCGAAGAAGCCCCAGAAGCCACCGTGCTCGTAGCCCTTGAAGCCCTGCTCGGTGAAGGTGGGAATCTGCGGCGCGAGCGGCATGCGGCGCGTGCCGAACACGCCCAGCAGCTTCGCGCGGCCCGACTTCGCATGCGGCAGCGCCTCGCCCATGGTGACGAAGCCGCCCTGCACCTGGCCGCCGAGGATGTCGATCATCAGCGGCGCGCCGCCCTTGTAGGGCACGTGCGTCATCTGCAGGCCTTCGTCGCGCATCAGCTTCTCGCCGTAGAGATGGCCCGACGAGCCCTGCCCCGCCGAACCGAAGCTCAGCTTGCCGGGCTGCGCCTTGGCCATGGCGACGAACTCGCGCATGCTCTTCGCGGGCACGCCCTCGCCCACCGCGAACACGAGCAGGCCGTAGTTCGACAGCGACACGGGCGCGAAGTCCTTGAAGACGTCGTAGCCGGGCTTGGCCATCAACAGCGGCGCAAGCACGAAGGAGTTGACCGCGAACAGCAGCGTGTGGCCGTCGGCCGGCGCCTTCGCCACGAACGACGCGGCAATGGCACCGTTGGCGCCCGGCTTCGGATCGATGATCACCGGCTGGCCCAGCGGCTTGGTGATGCGTTCGCCGATGGTGCGCGCGATGCCATCGACCAGCCCGCCGGCCGCTGAAGAAACGATCACCTTGATCGGTTGGGTCGGGTAGGCGTCGGCCGCCTGTGCCTTCGGGAAAGCACCGAGCGCGGGGGCCAGCAATCCGCTCGCGCCCCATTGCGCGAATCGACGTCGTTGCAGCATGAGAGATGTCTCCAGTTGGTTTTCTTGAAAGATAAAAGCTGCTCAGTCCGCCGCGCCCCACACGGCCAGCGCATCGAGCGCCTCGACCGTGGCGCCGTCCACCCGCAGCGGGTTGACTTCGAGCGAGACCAGCTCGGGACCGAGCGCGAGCGCGGCATTGCCGATGGCGGCAACGGCCTCGGCGATGGCATCGCGATCGGCTGCCGGAGCACCGCGCCAGCCGTCGAGCAGACGCGCGCCGCGCAGCTCGGCCAGCATGTCCTTCACCTCGGCGGGCGTCACGGGCAGCAGGCGCAGGCTGGTGTCGCGCAGCGCCTCGACCCAGATGCCACCGAGCCCCACGGCGAGCGCCGGGCCCCACTGCGGATCGCGCACGGTGCCGACGAACAGTTCGAGTCCGCCCTGGCGCATCGGCGCGACGAGGATGCCGTCGATCTCCGCACCAGGTCGCGCGGCGCGCACGCGGGCGTCCATCGTCTGCCAGGCGGCACGCACCGCGTCGGCGCCCTGCAGGTTCAGCGCCACGCCGCCGACTTCGGTCTTGTGCGCGATCTGCGCCGAGGCGATCTTCAGCACCACCGGGCCGCCAAGCTCTTCAGCAAAGCGCGCCGCCTCGTCGGCGCTGCGCGACAGCCGCACGGGCACGACGGGCACGCCGCGCTGCGAGAGCCAGTCGAGCGTCTCGCGCTCCGAACGCAGCGGTTGCGCGGGGGGCGTGGCCTGCACGGCAGCAGCAACACCTTGTGCCTGCCGCCGGCGCAGCGTTTCGGACCACCGCCGCACCGCGCCCGCCGCGCTCATCGCATGATGGATGCCGCAGGCGATGTGACGGATGCCAGTCTCGGCGATGAGTTCGCGCGAACGCTCGCTCACCTGCATCACGTAGTGGCTGCAGACGATGGCCGGCACCGGGCTGGCCGCCAGCCCGCGCGACACCTGCGCGAGCACCGCACGGTTGAGCGGCGTGTCGTTGGCCGGCGCGTTGGGCACGTCGGCCACGACGATGGCGGCGCCCAGCGCGGGGTCGCGCACCAGCGCCTCGAGCGCGTTGCCGAACAGCTCGGGCTGCAGCATGGCCGCGCCGGTCACGTCCAGCGGGTTCTGCGGCGTGCCGTAGCCGGGCAGCACTTCGCGCAGCGCGGTCTCGGTGGCGGGCGCGAGCGGCGTGAGCACCAGACCTTCTTCCTCGGCACGCTCGGCAAAGATTTCGCACATGCCGCCGGACATCGACACCGCCGCCAGCCCGCCGGCCTGGAAGGGCCCGGTCATGCTGGCGAAGGCGGCGGTGAACACCAGGTCTTCGATGGAGCGCACGCGCATCAGGCCCAGGCGCTGGCACATGGCGTCGAACACGCGGTCGTCGCCCACCAGCGAACCGGTGTGCGCCTGCGCGGCCTGCGCGGTGATCTCGCTGCTGCCCATCTTCAGCACGACGATGGGCTTGGCCACGGCCAGTGCGCGCTCGGCGGCGGCGGCAAAGCGCTGCGGGTCGCGCACGGTCTCCGCGAACACGGCGATGGAGCGTGTGTGCTCGTCGTCCACCAGGTAGTCGATGACCTCGGCGATGTCGATGTCCGATTCGTTGCCGGTCGAGACCATGCGGCTCAGGCCGATGCCGTGCACCTGCGCCATGAACGACAGCTGCCCCGCGAGCGCGCCGCTTTGCGACACGATGCCCAGCGTGCCGGCCGGCAGCGGTTCGCGCAGCGAGGCGGTCCACACGGCCGAGCGATCAACGAAGTTGACGAAACCCAGGCAGTTCGGCCCCAGGATGCGCAGGCCGCGCGACCGCGCCTTGGCGGTGAGTTGGCGCTGCCGTTCGCGGCCTTCGTCGCCGGCTTCGGCGAAGCCCGAGCTCAGCAGCACGGCGTTGCCGATGCCGGCGCGCTGCAGGTCGGCCAGGGCATCGTCGAGCGCGTCGGCCGGGACCATGAGCAGCGCCGTGTCGACCGGCTCGCCGATAGCCTCGGCCGAGGTGGCCGCCGCGATGCCATGGAAGCTGCCACCACGCCGGTTGACCGGAAAGAGCTTGCCCGCGTAGCCCAGCGTGCGCAGGCTCGCGAGCGCGGCGTTGGACCAGACCGAGCGCTCGGTGGCGCCGACGAAGGCGATGGCCTTGGGGTGGAGGAAGGTGTGAAGAGAAGAAGTGGAAGTCATGGCAAAAGGAAATCTCAGTCGTCGAGCTTGATGCGCAGGTCGCTCACGAAGCGTTTTTCATCGGCATAGGTCTTGTGCGCCCAGGCCGTGTAAGCGGGGCTGTCCATGTAGAACTTGACGTAGTCGTTCAGCTCCAGCGTGCGCACGAACTCGGGGTCGTCCACCGCCTTGCGGAAGGCCTCCTGCAGCGCCTGCACGACCTTCGGGTCCATGCCGCGCGGGCCGGCGATGCCCCACGAGCCGTTGGCGACCACGTCGTAGCCCAGCTCCTTCGCGGTCGGCACGTTCTGCCGGTTGGGTGAGCGCGCCTCGTTGAAGGTGGCCAGCAGGCGCACGCGCCCGCCCGCCACGGCGGCGCCGAAGCCGGCCTCGGACACGGCATCCACATGGCCGCCCATCAGCGCGTTGTAGAGCTCGGCCGCGCCCTTGAAGGGAATGAAGTTGAACTTCACGCCCGCCAGCGCCGCCAGCCGCTCCATCGACACGTGCGAGGTGCCGCCGCGCCCCGTGGTGCCGTAGGAAATCTCACCGGGTTTGGCCTTGGCCGCGGCCAGCAGCGCGTTCAGGTCTTTCCACGGCGCGTCCTGGCGCACCGTGATGCCCAGCGTGGCGGCCGTCACGTTGGCCACGTAGGTGAAGTCGACGGCCGGGTCGTAGCTCACCTTCTGCAGGTGCGGCAGGCGGTAGAGCGAACTCAGCATGAGCGACAGCGTGTAGCCGTCGGGCGCGGCCTTGCGCGCCATGGTGGTCGGCGCCAGCGTGGCGGCCACGCCGGGCTGGTTGAGGATCACGATCTGCTGCTTCAGCTCGCGCGAGGCCGCCAGGGCCAGCGCGCGTGCCTGCACGTCGGTGGCGCCGCCCGCGGGGTACGGCACCAGCAGCGTGATCGGCTGCTTGGCGAACAGGCTCTGGGCCTGTGCCACGAGTGGCAAGAATGGCAGCGTGGTGCCTGCGGCCGCAAGCGCCGCGCCGCGCAGCAGGCGACGGCGCGCCGGGTCGGTCGGGAAGGATGTCATGGCTTGTCTCCAGTCGGTCGATCGGTCGATGTGCGGCGATGGTCGCGCGCAGCCCGCCGACGGTCACCGTCGCTTCGGACGACTTTGGCCGCCACTGCGCTTTCGATCCCGTCGCTTCGGACGATGCAGGCGCGGCGCGGCCATTCCATACTCGGCGCACAACAACGAATCGACCGACGGAGACCGCAGTCCATGGACCTGACCCAGCCCCTGCACAAAGCCCTGCAGGAACGCCCGAACGCCACCGCCCTCGTGTGCGGCGCGCGCCGCAGCACCTTTGCCCAGTTCGTCGACCGCGTGGCGCGGCTCGCGGCCGTGCTGCAGTCGCTCGGCCTGCAGCCCGGCGACCGCGTGGGCCTGCTGGCGCTGAACTCCGACCGCTACGTCGAGTACCTCTACGCCACCTGGTGGGCGGGCGGCGTGATCAACCCCGTCAACATCCGCTGGAGCGCGCGCGAGGTCGCGTACTCGCTGGACGATTGCGACACGCGCATCCTGCTGTCCGACGCGCACTTCGGCGCCGTGGCGCAGCAGCAGCGCGAACTCTCGCGCTCGCTGAAGACGCTGGTGCATTTCGGCGACGGCCCCGCTCCCGAAGGCATGGCCGATGCCGAAGCGCTCATGGCGCAGGCGCAGCCCGTGCCCGACGCACGGCGCGGCGGCGCCGACCTGGCCGCCGTGATGTACACCGGCGGCACCACCGGCCTGCCCAAGGGCGTGATGCTCACGCACACCAACCTCTACAGCGGCCAGCTCTCGGCCAACATGGCCGCCACGCGCCCCGCCGAAGCGGTGGGTCTGAACATGGCGCCCATGTTCCACGTCGGCGGCGCGGGCCTCACGCTGCAGCTGATGATGCGGCTGTGCACGCAGGTCATCATCCCGGCCTTCGACGAAGTGAAGGTGCTGGAGGCCATCCAGAACGAGCGCGCCAGCGAGACCTTCATGGTGCCGACCATGCTCAAGCGGCTCATCGAGCATCCGCGCTTTGCCGAGTTCGACACCACGCCGCTGCAGCTCGTGCTGTACGGCGCCGCACCCATCGACGACGCGCTGCTGCTGCAGGCCATCGAGAAGCTGCCGCGCGCGGGCTTCTGCCAGCTCTACGGCATGACCGAGCTGTCGCCCGTGGTCACCGTGCTGCCCACGTGGTGCCACCACCCCGACCAGCCGGCCGCGCGCCGCCGCTCGGCCGGGCGGCCCGTGCCCATCGCCGAGGTGCGCATCGTCGACACCGAAGGCCGCCCCGTGCCCAACGGCACCGTCGGCGAGATCGCCGCGCGCGGACCGATGGTGATGGCCGGCTACTGGAACAAGCCCGAACAGACCGCCGAGGTATTGCGCGATGGCTGGATGCACACCGGCGACGGCGGCGTGATGGACGCCGACGGTTTCGTCTACGTGGTCGACCGGCTCAAGGACATGATCGTGAGCGGCGGCGAGAACATCTACTCGGCCGAGGTCGAGAACGCCATCACGCAGCTGCCGCAGGTCTCGATGTGCGCCGTGGTCGGCGTGCCCGACGACCAGTGGGGCGAGCGCGTGCATGCCGTGGTCGTGCTGCGCGCCGGCGAGGCCCTGAGCGTCGAAGCGCTGGTGGCGCACTGCAAGACGCTGATCGCCGGCTACAAATGCCCGCGCAGCGTGGAGTTCCGCGAAGAGATTCCGCTGTCGCCGGCGGGGAAGATGCTCAAGTACAAACTGCGCGAACCGCACTGGGAAGGGCGCGAACGCAAGGTGGGGTGACGCGAAGCGGCGTGTAGGGAGTCTGGCGTGCGGGTGCGTTTCACCCGCTTCGGGTATGGTGGCAGGCCGCCACATGCCCTTGCCCTCCCGCGACATGCAACGCCGCCGCCTCCTCCCCACCCTCGTCCTGCCGTGCCTCTTCTTCCTGGGCCTGCCGCCCGCATGGGCGAACGGCAGCCTGCAGTGCGACGGCCGGCCCTACGCGGTCGAGATCCAGTTCAGCCTCTCGACCGGCCAGCTCACCGAGTTGATCGTCTCGCGCACCGCCCCCGGCAAGGAAGAAAGCGAGCGCTTCACCCTGCAGCAGCGCTTCGTCGACCATCGCCAGCAGCTCATGCGCGCGCGGCACCGGCCTCGAGCGCCCGCAGGTGGCCGTGGCACTGCGCGTGGCCGGCGCCACGGGCACACTCAGCTACCGCGGTGCGCAGTACGAACTGCGCTGCAGCTGGACTGCGCTGGGCTGACCGGGCCCATCCTTTCTTGCGTTCGCACTTCGCATGCCGCAAGACCGCACCCTTCTGTACGCCGGACGCGGGTTCGAGGTGGCGCATGTGCGCCTGCACGCGCCGCAGGGGCCGGTGTGGAGCGACCTGTACACCGTGGCCTCGCCGCGCGTGGTCTTTCCCATCGGCCGCACCCGGCTCGACGTGCGATCGGGCGACGACACCTGGCTGACCGACGCGCTCACCGCCATCCGCTTCGGCGATGCCACCGCCTACCGGCTGCGTCCGGAAACCGCCGCCGTACGGCACAGCCTCGTCGTCAGCGGCCACGCATCGGTCGGTCCGACCCACGGTGCCAGCACCACGGGCGTGAGCGTCTGCCTGATGACGCCGCAGGCGCTGTACCGCATGCACGCGGCAAGGCGCCAGCTGCCGGACACCGACGGCACGCAGGCCGCGACCCTGGTTGCTTCGCTCGTCGCCTACCTGGCCGGCGCCCCGCATCAGGCCCCGTGGCACGGTGCCGTCGCGCGCGCCAGGCAACTGCTGCTGTCTGAAGGCAGCGGCCCGGGCACGCGCGTGCTCTCGCTGGACGAACTGGCCGAGGCCGTGTCGCGATCGCCCTTTCACCTGGCGCGCCGCTTCCGGCAACAGACCGGCCTGAGCCTGCACCAGTACCGCCAGCACCTGCGACTGGCCTCGGCGATGGAGCGACTGGCCGACGGCGAGCGCGACCTCGCCGGCCTCGCGCACGACCTGGGCTACTGCAGCCAGAGCCACCTGGGCGCCGTGTTCCGCCAGGCCGTGGGCGTCACGCTCGGCGACGCCCGCCGCGTGCTCGGGCCGGCCGGCACAGGCGCAAGTGCAAGCGCACGAATCTGATAGCTTTCGCGCCGGCCACGCCACAGACTGGCCCGATGACGACATCGCCTCGCACCCTCTGGATCGGCGCGCTCGCCGCACTGGCCGCTGCCCTCATCGGCAGCGCCTGGCAACTGCTGTCGCGCCACGGCGTGACCGCCACCGCGCTCGGGCCGATGGACCTCGCGCTGCTGCGCTACGGCATTCCCGCGTTGCTGCTCAGTCCGCTGTGGCTGCGCGGCAGGCTCGTGCCGCCCGGCGCCTCGCGCGGCGCGCTCGTGCTGCTCGTCGTCGGCGGCGGCCTGCCCTTCGGCCTGCTGGTGCTGGCCGGCGCGCAGTGGGCACCCGCCAGCCACATGGGCATCTTCATGGCCGGCAGCCTGCCGCTCTTCACCGCCCTGGGCGCGTGGATCTACCGGGGCGAGCGCGTGCAGGGCCTGCGCCTGCTCGGGCTGGCCGGCATCGCCGTCGGCATGACGATCTTCGCGGCCGGCAGCTTCGGCGACACCCTGCGGCAACAGCACTGGCGCGGCGACCTGCTCTTCCTGGCAGCGGCGCTGCTGTGGACCGTCTACTCCCTCGCCTTCGGCCGGTGCGGCATGAGCGCATGGCAGGGTGCGGCCTTCGTCAACGGCGCATCGACCCTGCTGCTGTTGCCGCTGCTGTGGCTCGCCGGCCTGCCGCGACTCTTCGCCGCACCGTGGACCGACATCGCCGTGCAGGCCGCAGGGCAAGGCGTGGTCGCCGGTCTGCTGGGGCTGGTCGTCTACGGCATCGCGATCACGCGGTTGGGCGCCGCACGTGCCGCGCTGTCGTCCGCCCTCGTGCCTGTGCTGACCACGCTCGGCGCGGCATGGTGGATGAACGAGCCCGTCACGCGGCCCGCACTGTGGGCGCTGTCGTTCGTGGTGCCTGGTGTGGTGCTTGCGAGTGGCGCGCTGCGGCGGCGGGCGCCGGCGCAGAATGCGACGGCGTCCTTGCAGCCCACGTCCGAAAGCCCTCGCCCATGAAAAACAAGAATCGCCTTCGCACCGCCGCGCTCGTTGCCGCCACGTTCGCGTCGCTCTTCGCCTTCTGTGGCGCGGGCTGGGCGCAGCGACCGGAGCCGCAGCAACAGCCGCAAGTACAGCAACAACCGCTGCAACGCAGCGTCGTGCGCGTGCCCACACCCTTCGTCGAGAACGGCACGCCCGTCACGCTCGAGATGGTCATCTACAAGCCCGACGGCGCCGGCCCGTTCCCGACCGTCGTGTTCAACCACGGCTCCACCGGCATCGGCAACGACCCCGCCCTGTTCAAGCAGACCTGGGCCCCCGAGCGTCTGGCCCGTTGGTTCATGCAGCGCGGCTGGCTGGTGGCCTTTCCGCAGCGGCGCGGACGCGGCCAATCGGATGGCCTCTACGACGAAGGCTTCACCGCCAAGCGCGAGCACTACAGCTGCGAACCCGCCATCGCCCTGGCCGGCTTCGACCACGCCGTAGCCGACCTCGACGCCGCCGTGGCGTGGCTGCAGCGCAGCCCCGACGTCGACACCCGCCGCATGGAGATCGCCGGCCAGTCGCGCGGCGGCATCCTCGCCGTGGCGTATGCAGGCATGCGCCCCGACGTGTTCCAGGGCGCCATCAACTTCGTCGGCGGCTGGATGAGCGACAAGTGCCCCGGCAACACCGCCGACGCCATCAACCCCGTCGCCTTTCGCCGGGGCGCGGCCTTCGCCAAACCCACGCTGTGGCTCTACGGCGAGAACGACCCGTACTACGCGATGTCGCACAGCCGCAAGAACTTCGTAGCCTTTCGCGAAGCTGGCGGCAAGGGCCGCTTCGAGAGCTTCACGCTGGAGCCCGGGATGAACGGGCATGGGCTGATTGCGCAGCAGGGGTTATGGGGGAAGGTGGTGGAGGGGTATCTAGGGGCGCCGTGAGGTGGGGTGCCGGCGGTGACCGGAGCGCCTGAGCTGCGGCCATGCGCGTAGCTATGCTGCGCCGGACACGTCATTCAGATGCCGTAACCCTTCGTTCATAACGCTATTCCCAGCGCCTCGAAGAACGGGGAAAACTTCTTCGACATCTCCCCTCCCTCTTGCAAGGTCCCGCGATCCGTGTAGAGCGAACGTTCGGTTTGAAGATCAATGGCTTCAGCATCGTAGTCACCACTTTCCCAGACGGTGATCCGACCTATCGCTGTCGGTGCATCGACATCCAGGCGTGCCGAGGGATTGGCTGAAGGCTCGCTTTCGGTCAGTCGCATGTCGATGTTCTTTGGCCCCAGGGCTCGGTCTGCCCGAACCGTTTGGGTCCAGTCCAGGAATCTTCTCAGCATCATTCCTCCAATGTGAGCACTCGGACTCGTTCCTCAGAGCAGACCTCTGTCCGGTGCTCAGGTTCGGTGTCGTCTCCAGATTGGCGAAGCGGTTCTTCGCCAGCCTTAGCGAAGTTCAACTTTTTCATCGCATCTTGAGTTTCACGAGTGTGCTGTCAGTGGATCTGATGACTAGGCAGGGCTCTTCAAAGGTGATCTTTGCACTCTCTTTCAAATACCGAGAGTTACCCAAATTCGCCATTGCGAGCAAGTCGCACGTAGACCCCTTAGTGCACGAGTAGAACCAGCCATCCACACGAATGGTGCCGGACCCCCTTGGTCCATAGAAGGCGTAAACAGTGAAGTCACCCGCGTCCGGGATCTTTACCGTATGCGTTTTCATCTCGTGAACCGGGTACGCCTTCGCGATCCACGCAGTAACAGCCTCGACGTTCTGCAAACGCATCGGCGCGTCCTGAGCTGGGGCGCAGAATGACATCAGTGCGAGCGAGATCACGGCCAAGGAATGGCAGGCGGATTTTCTTGTTTTTTGAAGATCAGGGGCAACGAGCAAGACCTGACCTTGACCCCCGCTAACTGCTGTATTCGAGAACTGGCTTCCCGAGTGCAGCAAGGTACAAATCGCAGTTGACTCGTAGCTCTTCAACGGTTTCGCCCGCAGGAACCGCTGGTTCCACGCTGTGGCCCTGCACCCTACCGTCTTCGTAGTAGTAGATCTCATAGATGGCGACCGCTCCGTCTCGACTTATTACGCGATATTCCCAAGTCATATATCCTCATTTTTGGGTAATCGACAAGAGGCGTGGGGAGACTTTGCGCTGCGCAGTTCCTCCCACTGCACAACGTCGTCGACCTCAATGCTCTCTCGAATTTTTCTCATCACATGTCCCTCATGCTTTTTTGTTTGAATTGCTGAGCATCTGCGACCCGCTCTTCGCGGGTCGGATTGATCGCTTTTGCACGGCCAATCGCCCCCTCAGGTGACGCGCACTGCCACGCAGCGCGCCCCGTACAAGTTGTTTCAAGATAGCCGAAACGCCGCATCCAAACAACGACGGATTGACCCCACTCGACTCAGCGCCGAGCTCCTGAAACTAAAAGTACGCCGAAGCCTTCAACCCCTGTTGTCCCCAAGCGACTGAAACCGCAAACCGTGCGGCTTCGCATTTGTGCCCCCAAATTGAGCACAATCCCCCCATGCCAAACATCGCCTCCATCCTCAAAGCCGAAATCTCCCGTGTCGCCCGCAAGGAAGTCCGCGCGGAAATCGAAACCCTCAAGAAGGCATCGGTCGCGCACCGGGCCTCGATTGCCGACTTGCGCCGTCAGGTGAGCGCGCTCGAGAAGGAACTGCGCAAGGTCGCCAAGGGCTCCGCGCGCCAGGCGTCGGTCGCAGCCGGTGCTGCGGGCGATGACGCCGACGCAGGCGGCCCCAAGCGCCGCTTCAGCGCCAACCGGCTGGCCGCGCACCGCGCCAAGCTCGGGCTGTCCGCCGCGATCTATGGGCAGCTGGTCGGCGTGTCGGGCCAGACGATCTATCACTGGGAGCAAGGCAAGGCACGCCCGCGTGCGGCACAGCTGGAGCGACTGGCCGCCGTGCGGGATCTCGGGGCGCGCGAGATTGCCGAGCGGCTGGAAGCGCAGTAAGTAGAAGCAGCGCCAACGACCGGCCACGCCATCGCCCATGAAGCTCGGCTACACCATCGTCTACGTTCCCGACGTAGCCCAATCGCTGAAGTTCTTCGAAGCAGCCTTCGGCCTGCCCACGCGCTTCCTGCACGAATCGGGCACTTACGGCGAGCTTGAAACCGGCGAGACCACGCTGTCCTTTGCCGCGCATGCGCTCGCCGATTCCAACTTTCCGGGCGGGCATGTCGCCGCCTCGGAATCCGTGCAACCGCTGGGCATGGAGCTGGGCCTGGTGACGCCCGACGTGCCTACCGCCCACAGCCGGGCGCTTGCGGCCGGCGCCACGGAATTGTCGGCGCCGGTGACCAAGCCCTGGGGACAAGTGGTCTCGTACGTGCGCTGCCCCGACGGCACGCTGGTCGAGCTGTGCTCGCCCATCGGCGGCTGACCGAACGTGATCGATCGGGCGCTCAGTCGATCAGCGCCACCGCCCGCCGCGCGAACCCCGCGGCCTGCGCGCCCACCTGCACGGCATCCTTCGCCGCGGCGCTGCCACTCTTGGCGCGCGCCGCGATGCCTTCGAGGATGACGGCGAAGCGAAACAGCGAGAACGCCAGGTGGAAGTTCGTCACCGGTTCGGCGCAGCCGCCGGCCTGCTGGTAGCGGGCCACGTACTCCGCTTGCGTGGGAATGCCTTCGGCCGCGAGGTCGATGCCCTGCATGCCCTCGAACTCGTCGGCGCCGGTGTGCCAAGCCATGCAGTTGTAGGCCACGTCGGCCAGCGGGTGGCCGAGGGTCGACAGTTCCCAGTCGAGCACGGCGATCACGCGCGGCTCGGTGGGGTGGAACATGAGGTTGCCGAAACGGAAGTCGCCGTGCGCGATGGTGGTCTGGTCGCCCGGCGGCATGTTCGCGGGCAGCCAGGCGATGAGGCGGTCGATGTTGGCGTCTTCGCGGGTGCGCGAGGCTTCCCACTGCCGGGTCCAGCGGGCGATCTGGCGCTGGAAGAAATTGCCGGGACGGCCGTAGTCGGTGAGGCCGACAGCCGCAAGGTCGACGGCGTGCAGGCGCGCGAGCGTGTCGGCCATCGCGAAGTAGTAGGCGCGGCGCTCGGCGGGCGCGATGCCGGGCAGCGCGTAGTTGGGCATCACGCGGCCCTCGAGCTTCTCCATGACGTAGAAAGGCGTGCCCACCACGGCGCGATCGTCGCAATACAGCACGGTGCGCGGCACGGGCACGTCGGTATCGGCCAGTGCGCGCAGCACGCGGTACTCGCGGTCGACCGCGTGCGCCGAGGGCAACAGTTCGCCGGGCGGCTGCTTGCGCAGCACCAGCGCGCGGTTGTCGAAGTCGACGAAGAAGGTGGGGTTCGATTGCCCGCCGCCGATGCGCGCCAGGCGCATCGGGCCTTCGAGCGTGGGCAGCGCCTGCCGCAGATAGCGCTGCAGGCGTTCGGCGTCGAACTCGATGCCCGAAGCCGTGGAGTCAGCAGCCCCGCTCATGGCCGGCGGAACACGGGGTCGCGCTTTTCCAGGAAGGCCTTCACGCCTTCGGCGAAGTCGGGGCGGTCGATCAGCTCGCGCTGGCGCTCGGCCTCGTGGCGCATCTGGCCCACGAGCGACTGGCTCGCGGCCGATTCGTACACGGCGCGGATTTCCTTCGCCGCATGCGCGGGCAGGCGCGCGAGCCGCTGCGCGACGGCGACGGCCTGGGCGCGCAGTTCGGCATCGTCCACGCAGGCCCACACGAGGCCCCATTGCGCGGCCTGTTCGCCCGACAGGCGTTCGCCCAGCAGCGACATGCCGACGGCACGCGCGCGGCCGACGAGGCGTTCGAGGAACCAGGTGGTGCCCAGGTCGGGCACGATGCCCAGGCGCGGCATGAAGGGCAGGTAGAAGTAGGCGGAGCGCGCCGCCAGCACGACGTCGGCCGCCAGGGCCACGCCCACGCCGGCACCCGCGGCGGGGCCGTTGATGGCGCTCACCACCGGAAAAGGCATGTTGCGCAGGTCTTCGATGAGGCGGTTCGAGGTCGCCTCCATCGCATCGGCCGTGCGCTGGCCCAGGCTGCCGGGCGCGCTGGCGTCCATGTTGCCCAGGTCTGCGCCCACGCAGAACGACTTGCCGACGCCGGTGAGCACCACGGCGCGCACCTGGCCTTCGTCGCGCAGCTGCGCGAGCTTGCCGCGCAACGCTTGCTGCAACGGCACGGTGAGCGGGTTGAGCCGCTTGGGAATGTTGAAGCTGAGGATGGCGACGTCGCCGTCGCGTTCGTACAGAAGAGGGTCCTGGTCTTCAGGCTGGGTCATGGGGGTTCCGTGTGGCGTGGATGGATGAATGGGTCGTCACTTCATGTTCAGCGCGGGCCCGACGGGGTCGAGGTCCACGCCGTTGAAGCGCACGGGCTGCATGGAGGCGTAGGCGTGCAGGTCGGCGGCCGAGTTGGCCATGCTCACGCCGGGCAGCAGCATGGCGATGCGCGGGCTCTTGAGGGTGCTGGCGGCCACGCGCACGCTGTCGCGCGTGGGGTTGGCGCCGGCCTCGCGCAGCACATGGGCCATGAGCTGCGCCACGATGTAGCCCGACACGCCGCTGCCGTTGCTCGGGTCGACGCCGCTGGCATGGGTCTTGAGCAGTTCGAGGTACTCGAGCACCTCGGCGTCGCGGTTCCAGCGCGGGCTCATGGGCTCCTTGTAGACGGCCAGCGCGACCACGCCCTTGGCCTTGTCGGCACCCGCGGGCTCGAAAGCCATCTTCACGGAGGCGGCGGCGAAGTTGAGGTAGCGGTCGGGCGTCCAGCCCACGTCGGCGACCTTGCGGATGGCCTGCGCGGCGGTGCGCGCGGTGGCGGCCATCACGAGCACGTCGGCACCGGAGGACTTCAGCTGCACCACCTGCGAGTCGACGGTGGGGTCGGTCACCTCGAAGGTGGCCTGCGCGACCACCTTGGCCTTGCCCTGCTTCGACAGCCCTTCCTGCAGGCCCTTGAGCACTTCGCGGCCGAGGTCGTCGTTCTGCATGAGCACGGCGATCTTGGCATCGGGCCGGTTCTCGATGATGTGGCGCGCGAACACGCGGCCCTCGCCCTGGTAGCTGCCGAGGAAGGGCACGGTCCACGGGTACTTGCCGGCATCGTCGAACTGCGAGGCGCCTGACTGCACGAAGAGCTGCGGCACCTTCTTGGCGTTCATGTAGCGCTGGATCGCCATGTTCGGCGCGGTGCCCAGGTTGCCGAAGATGGCAAGTACCTGGTCTTCCTCGACGAGGCGGCGTGCCACCTCGACGGTCTTGGGCGGCGAGTACTGGTCGTCGTAGATCAAGAGGCGCACCTTGCGCCCGTGGATGCCGCCCTGCTCGTTGAGTTTCTTGAAATAGGCCTCGGCCACCTTGCCGACCACCGAGTAGCCCGAGACGGGCCCCGACAGCGGCATGGGCATGCCCAGCACGATCTCGGCGTCGCTCACGCCCGACTCGGCCTTCTTCTGCGCCAGGGCGGGCAAGGCCGCGCACAGCGCGGCGGCGGCACCGGCAGCCAGGGCGGCGCGGCGGGGAATCATCGAATGAACCATCTCGTGTCTCCTTCTTTCTTGTTTGGAAAACGATGCGCTCAGGCAGCCGCGGAGGCGGCCACGCGGTTCGGCCCCATGTAGCCGAAGAGGTGGCCCGCCACCTTGCGCATCTGGATCTCTTCCGAGCCCTCGGTGATGCGGTAGCGGCGGTGGTGGCGGTAGATGTGCTCGAAGGGCTTGTGGCGCGAGTAGCCGATGCCGCCATGCACCTGCATCGCGCGGTCGGCGGCCTCGCACACCAGGCGGTTGGCCCAGTAGTTGCACATCGAGACCTTGTCGGAGAGCTGCTTCTCGACCTGCGGCTTGGGCATCTGGTCCATCTGCCACGCCGTTTTGCGGATCAACAGGCGCAGCATCTCGATCTGCGTGGCCAGCTCGACCAGCGGGAACTGGATGCCCTGGTTGCGCGCCAGTTCCTCGCCGAAGGGCTTGCGCTCGCGCGCGTACTTCACGCTCTCGCGCACGCAGTAGTCGGCGGCGCCCAGGCTCGACGCGGCCTGGCGGATGCGGTTCTCGTGCACGAAGTGCTGGGCAATGGCCAGGCCGCCGTCGAGCGGGCCGAGCACCGCGTCCTCGGGCACCCACACGTTCGTGAAGCTCACGCGCGGGTGGTCGGTGGGCATGTTGAAGGTCCAGAGGTATTCCTCGACTTTCACGCCCTCGGCCTTCGCAGGCACAAGCAATGCACTGATGCCGCGCGCGTCGCCGTCACGCCCGCTGGTGCGCGCGAACAGCACGCAGTGGGTGGCCGTGTGCATGCCGGTGGTCCACATCTTCTCGCCGTCGATGCGAAAGCCGGCGCGGCCGTGGCGCGCCTCGGGCACGGCGCGGGTCTCCATGTGGGTGGCGTCGGAGCCGTGCTGCGGCTCGGTGAGGCCGAAGGTCAGGCGCACGCGCTCGTCGAGCATGCCCTGGATGAGTTCGTCGCGCTGCGCGGGCGTGCCGAAGTCGCGGATGGCGAGCACGAAGGGGTTGTTGGCGACGATGGAGTGTTCGTTCTGCAGGTCGTTGTGCAGACCCAGGCCACGTGCGGCGAAGTGCTCGCGGATCACGGCCATCCAGAGGTTGCTGCCGTCGCGTCCGCCGAACGCGACGGGCAGCCCGAAGCGCAGATGGCCCGCGCGATCGGCGCGGTGGCGCGCCTCGGCCAGCAGCGCCTCCCACTCGGGGCGCGGCAGGCCGCCGTTCTCGAAGTCGGTGCGCGCCCATTCGCGGCGGTGATCGAAGAAGCGCTCGTTGTCGTCCTGCGCCTGCAGCGGCACGATCTCGCGGTCGATGAAGGCGTCGAGCTCGGCGAGGTAGTCGACGAGGTCGCGGGGCAGGTCGAAATCCATGGGTCAGTCTTCCTTCTTCTTCGTGCCGGCGGCGTAGCCGGGCTGGTCGACGGCGAGCTTGTCGCGTGTGGTCTGGCGCAGGTGGTCGAGCAGGCCGGGGGTGGCGGGGTCGAGCGCGCCCTCGGCCATGCGCGCGCAGAGCAGGCGGTTGGCCTCCGACAGGTCGGAAGGCGCGCCGGGGCCCAGCAGTGCGTGCAGGCGCGCCAATTCGTTCGACTGCGCCACGGGGCCAAGCTGCACTTCGCGCCGCACGATGTCGAGCGTGTTCGCGGCCACGCGCGCGTGGAAGGCCACCTGTCCTTCGGTGGCCGGCACGACCTGCTCGCGCAGGAAGGCGGCGACGGCCTCCAGCAGTTCGGCGATGTCGGGGCGGTCCTGCATCAGGCGACCTCTTCTTCAGGCGCGAGCAGCGCCAGCAGGTCCGACTCGGCCTCCGACGCGCGGCGGCCGATGGCGGCCTTCTCCACGTCGCGCTCGCGGCCGCTGAGCCAGGCATGCACCATGGCCTCGCAGACGATGCCCCACTTGAGCGTGCCCAGCACCTGCCACCAGCGCACGCGCGCGGCATCGACCTGCCCGCCTTCGGACGCGTAACCTTCGAACAGCTGCTCGCGCGTGCCGAAGCCGCCCACCGGCAGCGCGCCGTGACCGAAGCGCCAGGAGCGCACGCACATCCAGCCGAGGTCTTCCATCGGATCGCCGAGGTGCGCGAGTTCCCAGTCGAGCACGGCGCGCAGGCCCTCCTCGCCGACCATCAGGTTGCCGTTTCGGAAGTCGCCATGCACGAGCACGGGGGCCGGCACGTCGTCGGGGGCATGCGCGCGCAGCCAGCGGAAGGCCAGCTCGAACACCGGCCGCGCCGTGCCGTGCACGCGGTGCAGGCCGATCTGGAAGTCGAGCTCCGCGCGCGCGGCGGCCGTGCGCAGCGGCGGCAGGCCGTGCACCGGCAGGCGATGGATGCGCGCCATCGCCGCGCCGCACTGGCGGGCGAGCACGCGCCGCGCGCCCGCCAGGCGCTCGTCGCGCACGATGCGGCGACCCAGCGTCTCGCCTTCGATGCGGTCCATGACGAAGCCTTCACCCAGGCCGTCGGCCGGCTGCAGCACATGGCGCACGCCCGGCACGGGCACGCCGCCCGCTTGTGCCGCCTCGATGAGTTGCGCTTCGACAGCGAGGCCAGCGGTGCCCTGCGCACGCGCGCCGCTGGCATCGGCCGCGCGGCGCAGCACCATCGGTTGGCCTTGGCCTGTGCCGGTCGCCACATCGAAAGCCCAGGTCTGCTGGCTGGCGCCGCCCGAGAGCCGGCGCACCGCCTGCACCGCACGCACCGGATGCACGCCGGGCACGAGTTGCCCGGCCAGCCGCTGCAGTGCGTTCGCGATCAGCGTCGCTTCATCGTGCACGGGCGAAGCGTGCCTGGAGCTTGCGCAGCAGCCCGACCACGCCACCGGGCATCGCGAACATGAAGATGATCAGCACCACGCCGTACACCGCCCAGGGCGCGGCCTTGGAGACCTTCTCGGCCAGCGAGGGCACGAACATGATGAAGATGGCGCCGAAGATCGCGCCGTACAGCGTGCCCACGCCGCCGACCACGATGCCCACGAGCAGCGAGATCGACAGGAACAGCGTGAACGAATCGGGCGCGACGAACTGCACCGCGATGGCCGACAACGCGCCCCCCACGCCGGTGTACGCCGCCGAGACGCCGAAGGTCATGGCCTTGTAGTGGCTGTTGTCCACACCCATCGCCTCCGAGGCCATGGCGTGGTCGCGGATGGCGCGCATCGCCCGGCCGCTGCCGCTTTGCAGCAGGTTGTGCGCGATGAAGAACATCACGACCGCCACGAACAGCGAGAAAAGGTACAGCCACTGGTCTTCGCTCAGCGGCAGGCCGAAGGGCGCGGCGGGCTTCATGAGCACGATGCCCTGCACGCCGCCGGTCCAGGCCTCCAGGTGCTTGTACTTGAGCAGCTGCGGCATCGCCACGCCGAGCGCGAAGGTGGCGAGCGCAAGGTACAACCCCTCGAGCTTGAGCGCGGGTCGCCCGAAAAGGTAGCCGACGATCAGACACACCACCGCCGCCGCCGGCACCGTGAGCCAGTACGGCATGCCCGCGTGCTCCATGAGGATGCCGGTGGTGTACGCACCGATGGCATAGAAGGCACCGTGGCCCAGCGAGATCTGCCCGTTGTAGCCCGTGAGGATGTTCAGGCCCAGCAACGCGATGGCGTACGAGATCACCATGGTCGCCTGGAACAGCTGGTAGCCGCGCGCGACGAAGGTGATGCCGATGCACAGCAGGATCAGCAGGCCGACCCACATCAGCGGGGAGCGCGAGGGCTTGGCGGCGCGTGCGTTGGTCGACGCAGCGGAGCCCAATGAGGAAGTGGCTTGGAGAGCGGTCATTTCATCGTTCCGGTGCAACTTGCGACTGAGACATTCCAGGAACACCGTGGAACCGGCTTTGCCGGGCCACTGGTGTTGCCCCCTGCAAGGGGGTTGGCGTAGCGACACGAAGTGCGCGAAGACTGGGGGTAAGCCTGGTCATACTCGGGTGACCAACTTGCGGCCCATGAGGCCGGAGGGCTTGACGATGAGCACGCCGACGATCAGCACCAGCGCCACCGACAGCTTGAGTTCGGTGCCCACCACGTAGGTGCCGATGAGGTTCTCGAGCACGCCGACGATGAAGCCGCCGAGCACCGCGCCCACGGGGCTGTCGATGCCGCCGATGAGCGCACCGGCGAAGGCGTAGAGCAGCACGCCGGTCATCATGTGCGGGTCGAGGAAGACCACGGGCGCGACCATCATCCCGGCCACCGCGCCGATGGCGCCGGCCAGGCCCCAGCCGAGCATCAGCATGCGACCGACGTTGATGCCCACCAGCCGCGACGAGGCCGCGTTCTGCGCCGCGGCGCGCATCGCCAGGCCCAGCGGCGTGAAGCGAAAGAAGGCGAACAGCAGCACCACCACCATCAGCGTGACGCCGATGGCGCCCACCTCGTGCGCCGACATCATGGCGCTGCCGAACCACGCGTCCGACGGGAACGGGCTCGGGAACTGCTTGATGGTGTAGCCGAAGAGCCATCCCGCGAGGCTGTGGAAGATCACCAGCAGGCCGATGAACACCACCACCACCGAGAGCGCGGGCTTGTCGTGCATGGGCCGGATCACGGTGAACTCCACCACCGCCGCGAGCACGAAGGACAGCGCCACCGTCGCCACGAACGCGGCCCAGTACGGCAGGCCGGCCTGGATGAGGCTCCACGCGATGAAGGTCGAGAACATCGCCATCTCGCCCTGCGCGAAGTTGATGTGGTGCGTGGCCTGGTAGATCATCACCAGCGCCAGCGCGACGCTGGCGTAGATGCCGCCGGTGGCCAGGCCCGCCAGCAGTTGGTGCAGGAATGCATTCATTCGCCTCGACCTCTCTTCATTTCTTGCTCTCTCTTTTCGTGGAACACCGCGGAACCGGCTTTGCCGGGCCGCTGGTGTTGCCCCCTGCAAGGGGGTTGGCGTAGCGACACGAAGTGCGCGAAGACTGGGGGTTTACTCACCTAGATAAGCCTTGCGCACGGCGTCGTTGCTGCGGATCTCGGCCGCCGGGCCCGAGAGCACGATGCGGCCGGTTTCGATGAGGTAGGCCGAGTCGGCCAGGTCGAGCGCGAGCTTGGCGTTCTGCTCCACGAGCAGGATCGACACGCGCTCTTCCTTGTTGATGCGCCGCATGATCGCGAAGATGTCGCGCACGATCAGTGGCGCGAGTCCGAACGACGGCTCGTCGAGCAGCAACAGGCGCGGCTTGCCCATGAGCGCGCGGCCGATGGCCAGCATCTGCTGCTCGCCGCCCGACAGCGTGCCGGCCTGCTGGCCGCGCCGCTCGCGCAGGCGCGGGAAGTAGTCGAACACGCGCACCATGTCGGCCTCGATGCCTTCGCGGCTGGCACGCGCGTAGGCGCCCAGGCGCAGGTTCTCCTCGGTCGTCAGGCCCAGGAAGGTGCCGCGTCCGTCGGGCACATGGCCCACGCCGGACTTGGCGATCTGCTCGGTGGACCGGCCGTCGATGCGCTGGCCGGCCAGCATGATGCGGCCCTCGGTGCTGACCATCATCTGGCACAGCGCGCGCAAGGTGGTGGTCTTGCCGGCGCCGTTGGCGCCCAGCAATGCGACGACCTGGCCCGTGGGGATGTCGAGGTCGATGCCCTGCAGCACGCGCGTCGGCCCGTAGGCGGCATGCAGCCCGCGCACCTCAAGAATATGGGTCGTCATGCCATCGCCTCCGCTTCCGCCTCTTCACCCAGGTAGGCGCGGATCACCTCGGGATGCGCGCGCACCTCGGCCGGCGAGCCCTCGGCGATCTTCTTGCCGAAGTTCAGCGCCACCACCTTGTCCGACACGCCCATCACCAGGCTCATGTGGTGTTCCACCAGCAGCACCGTCACGTTGAGGCGGTCGCGGATGTCGCGGATCAGCGTGCCCAGGCTTTCGAGTTCCTCGTGGTTCAGGCCGCAGGCCGGCTCGTCGAGCAGCAGCAGCTGCGGTTCGGCCGCGAGCGCGCGCGCCAGCTCGACGCGCTTTTGCGTACCGAAGGGAAGGTCGGCCACTTCGCGGTCGGCCACGGCATCGAGGTCGAGAAAATGGATCAGCTGGTCGGCCCGCGCCCGCGCCTGCGATTCGATGGCCGCCACGCCGGGCAACCGGAAGGCGTTGCGCAGGAAGCCCGCGTGGTGCTTGCTGTGGCAGCCCACCAGCACGTTGTCGCGCACGGTCATCGTGCGGAACAGCGCCAGGTTCTGGAAGGTGCGCCCGATGCCCAGGCCCGCCATGCGGTGGCGCGGCAGGCGCGTGAGCGGGTGGCCGTCGAACTCGATGCGGCCAGCGCTGCATTCGTACAGGCGCGAGAGACAGTTGAACAGCGTGCTCTTGCCCGCCCCGTTCGGCCCGATGAGGCCGCAGATCTGGCCGCGCCGCACATCGAACGAGACGCCATCGAGCGCCACGATGCCGCCGAAGCGCACCGACACCGCGTCGATGCGCAACAGGGGGGTGTTCTTGTCTCCGCGATCGGTGTCATGAATCATGCGTCGATCTCTTTTTTTGAGGGAACGGAAAGGTCAGCGCCGCCCCCGCGGGCGCTGCCAGGTTGGCGGCGCAAGGGCCGCCGGCTTCGTCAGAGCCGCTCTACGATGGTCACATTCGCCATGCCACCGCCTTCGCACATCGTCTGCAGGCCGTAGCGTTTGCCGCGCTGGCCCAGTGCGTTGACCAGCGTGGTCATCAGCTTGGTGCCCGAGGCGCCCAGCGGGTGGCCCAGCGCGATGGCGCCGCCGTTCACGTTGATGCGGGCGGGGTCGGCGCCCAGGGTCTTGAGCCAGGCGATGGGCACTGGCGCGAAGGCTTCGTTGACCTCGTACAGGTCGATGTCCTCGATCTTCATGCCGGCCTTCTGCAGCGCGCGCTGCGTGGCGGGCAGCGGGGCCTCGAGCATGATGACCGGGTCGTGGCCCATCACGCTCATGTGGTGGATGCGTGCCAGCGGCTTCACGCCCAGCGTCTTCAGGCCGCGTTCGTTCACGACCATGAGGCCGCTGGCGCCGTCGCAGATCTGGCTGGCGGTGGCCGCCGTGCAGCGCCCGCCTTCGGCGATGAGCTTGACGCCGGCGATGCTCTCCAGCGTGGCGTCGTAGCGGATGCCTTCGTCGGTGGTGTGCAGCTCGCCGGTCTCGGTGCCGTCGGCCATGCGCACGGCCACGGACACGATCTCGCGCTCGAAGTGGCCGGCCTTGGTGGCGGCGATGGCGCGGTGGTGGCTTTCGAGCGCGTAGCGGTCGAGTTCTTCTTTCTCGATGCCGTAGTTGCGCGCGATCATCTCGGCGCCGGTGAACTGGCTGAACTGGATGCCAGGGTAGCGCTTTTCCATGCCCGGGCTCACGTAGAAGCCCAGGTTGTTCTTCAGCGGCAGCGTGGTGGGCAGGCCCATGGGCACGCGGCTCATGCTCTCGACGCCGGCGGCGATCACGATGTCCATCGTGCCCGACATCACGGCCTGGGCCGCGAAGTGCAGCGCCTGCTGCGACGAGCCGCACTGGCGGTCGACCGAGGTGGCGGGCACCGACTCGGGCAGGCGCGAGGCCAGCACCGCGTTGCGCGCCACGTTGGAGGCCTGCTCGCCGGCCTGGCCGACACAGCCCATGATGACGTCTTCGATCAGCGCGGGGTCGGCGTCGGTGCGCTCCACCAGTGCGTTGAGCACCTGGGCAGCCAGGTCGGCGGGGTGCCATCCGGCGAGGCGGCCGTTGCGGCGGCCTCCGGCGGTGCGCGCGGCGGCGACGATATAGGCTTCGGGCATGTGAAATCTCCGGTGAGTGTTCGGTTCGAGTCCTGCGCATTGTTGGCGCCGCGCCGCCGCGCAGCGTCGTCCGAACCGACGATTTTCCGGCGCCATGCCCGGCGCCGCACCCGGCCTTGCCGCTCAGCGGTGGCCGAACACCGGTGGGCGCCGCGCCAGGAAGGCGCTCAGGCCCTCGCGCGCATCCTCGGTGGCAAAGCGCGCATGCAGCTGGCGCCGCTCGAACAGGATGCCCTCCGAGAGCGACGATTCCCACGCGCGGTTGACCGATTCCTTGATTGCGACCAGCGCCGGCAGCGAATAGCCGGCGATGCGCGCCGCCAGCGCCATGGCCTCGGTCATCAGCGCGTCGGAAGGCACCACGCGCGACACCAGCCCGTAGCGGTCGGCCTCGGCCGCGTCGAGCACGCGCGCGGCCAGGCACATCTCCATGGCCTTGGCCTTGCCGATGGCGCGCGGCAGCCGCTGGGTGCCGCCGGCGCCCGGCAGCATGGCGAGCTTGATCTCGGGCAGCGCGAAGCGCGCCGACTCGGCCGCGAGCACGATGTCGCAGGCCAGCGCCAGCTCGCAGCCGCCGCCATAGGCAAAGCCGGCCACCGCGGCGATCACGGGCTTGCGCACGCGACGGATGGTTTCCCAGTTGCGGGTGATGAAGTCGTCGCGCACCACGTCGGCGTAGCCCCAGTCGGCCATTGCCGCGATGTCGGCGCCGGCGGCGAAGGCGGTGTCGCCGCCGGTGACGACGATGGCGCCGATGCCCGCGTCGGCATCGAAGGCCAGCAGCGCGGCGCCCAGGGCGTCCATGAGCGCGTCGTTCAGCGCGTTGAGCTGGCGCGGGCGGTTCAGGGTGATCACGCCGACGCGGCCGTCGACATGGGTGAGCACGGGGGCGTCGGGCATGGTCATGAGCTCAATCCACCACGATCTTCTGGCGCGAGATCAGCGCGGAGAGCGTGGCGCCCTCGTCGGCCAGCAGCTTGCGGAACTCCGGCGTGCTCATAGCAATGGGCTCGGCGCCGAGGTCGCCGTAGCGCGACTTCACGTTCGGCAGCGCCAACGCCTTGGCCAGCTCGGCGTTCATGCGCGCCAGCACCTCGGGCGGCGTGCCGTTGGGCGCCCACATGCCGAACCAGATGTCGAGGTTGGCGCCGGGGAAGCCCTGCTCGCCCACGGTGGCCACCTCGGGGAAGAACGGCGAGCGCTTGGCACTCACGATGCCCAGCAGCTTGGCCTTGCCGGCGCGGATGTGCTGGAAGGCGATGCCGGGGTCGCAGACGAAGTCGGCCTGGCCCGAGAGCACGTCCTGCAGCGCCGGCGCCGCGCCGCGGTACGGCACGTGCGTGATCTGCGTGCCGGTGGCCTGCTTGAACAGCTCGCAGGCCAGGTGCGGCGGCGTGCCGGCGCCGGCCGAGGCGTACGAGAAGGTGCCGGGCTTGGCGCGCGCCAGCGCGACCAGCTCGCGCACGTCCTTGGCGGCCAGCTGCGGCTTGGCGACGAGGTACATCTGCGTGCGCCCCACGGTGGCCACGGGCGTGAGGTCGCGCGAGGGCAGCAGGGTCGACTTGAAGAGCGAGGGGTTCGCCGTCTCGACCGAGGTCGGCGCGATGAGGAAGGTGTGGCCGTCGGGCGCGGCGCGCACCACTTCGGCAGCCGAGATGTTGCCGCTGGCGCCGGGCTTGTTGTCGATCAGCACGGTCTGGCCGAGCGACTCCGACAGCGACTGCGCGAGGATGCGCGCCATCACGTCGGTGCTGCCGCCGGGCGCGAAGCCGACGACGACGCGGATGGGCTTGGAGGGCCAAGCGGCCGGTGCGGGGGCCTGTGCCCAGGCCGCGTGGCAGGCGATGGCGAGGCCACCGAACGCGGCCACGGCGCGGCCCAGCCGCCGGCCTACGCCGGCGGCGAATTGCTTCTTTTCCATGAGTTGTCTCCGTTGCTTTTAGGGGGTGTCGGCAGGTGCGCTCAGGCGGCCGGGGCGCCCGATTCATCCGCGCGCATCAGTTCGTCGCGCAGCTTGAATTTCTGGATCTTTCCGGAGGGCGTGGACGGCATCGTCTCGCGCACGATCAGCCGCTCCGGGATGTACTGCAGCGCCACCTTCTCGGCCTTGAGGAAGGCGACGAGCGAGGGCAGGTCGATCTGGCGGCCGGGCTTGGGCACCACCACCGCGCAGGCGCGCTCGCCCAGGCGCTCGTCGGGGTAGGCGACGACGGCGGCCATCGCGATGTCGGGGTTCCGGTACAGCAGCGACTCGACCTCGACCACCGGGATGTTCTCGCCGCCGCGGATGATCACGTCTTTCGTGCGCCCGGCGATGCGCACGTAGCCGCGCTCGTCGATGCGCGCGAGGTCGCCGGTGTCGAACCAGTCGGCCGCGTCGGTGCCGTTGAACTGCGGGCGCTTCAGGTAGCCACCGAAGTTGGAGCACGAACGCAGCAGCAGCCGGCCGACCTCGCCCGCCGGCAGTGCGAGGCCGTCGACATCGACCACCTTCAGCTCGACGCCGGGCAGCGGGCAGCCGTCGGTGTGGATGGAGCGCTCGTCCTCGTCGTCCAGCCGCGTGAGCGTGACGGCGCCGTTCTCGGTCATGCCCCAGGCCGAGACGATCTTGGCGCCGAGTGCCTTGCGCGCCTGCTCGACCAGCGCGCCCGGAATCGGCGCGCCCGCGCACAGGAAGGCGCGCAGCGTGGGCACGGGTGTGCCCGATTCGGCCACGGTCTTCGACAGGTCGGACAGGAAGGGCGTGGACGCCATGGTGAAGCTCACGCCCTCGGCGTTGATCGACGCGATGGCCTGCCTCGGCTCCCAGATGTCCTGCAACACGACCGAGGCCTGCAGCACGATGGGCATCATGAGCCCGTACATGAAGCCGGTCTGGTGCGCCATGGGCGAGGCCATCAGCACCACGTCGTCGGCGCCCAGGCCCAGGCGCTGCGCGTAGGGCACGATGTTGGCCATGGTGGTGTTGGCCGAGTGCATCACGCCCTTGGGCTCGCCGGTGGTGCCGGAGGTGTAGATGAGCTGCGTGACATCGTCGGGGCCGGGGCGCGCGCGCTGCAGGACCTGCGCGGCGTCGGGCTCGGTCTCCCACGCCGGGCCGGCGAGCAGCGCGTCGAAGCTGTTCGCGCCGCTGCCGCCGACCACCACGACCTGCGCGAGATCGGGCAGGTCGGCCTGCAGGCCCGTGGCCATCTGTTCGAAGTCGAAGCCCCGGAAGCGCGCCGGCACGATGAGCACCTTGGCCGCGCCGTGCTTCAGCATGAACGACAGCTCGCGCTCGCGGAAGATGTGCATCAGCGGGTTCATCACCGCGCCGATGCGCGAGCACGCCAGGTAGACCAGCGTGAACTCCCACCAGTTGGGCAGCTGGCAGGCCACCACGTCGTTGCGGCCCACGCCCAGTCGCGCGAGGCCGACGGCGATGCGGTCCGCCATGCGGCCCAGCTCGCGGTAGGTGAAGCGCACGGTGGCGCCCTCGCCCTCCCCGTCCTTCATGCGAACCGCGGTCAGCGCCACCTTGTCGGGGCAGGCGGCCACGCAGGCGTCGAGCGCGTCGTTGATGGTGCGGTCGTGCCACAGGCCTTGCGCCACCATGCGCGCGCGGCGCGGGGGCAGCAGTACGGCGTCGAATTCCATGATGTCTTGTCTCCTCTTGTTGTGCGAACCGGAAAACCAGGAAGCGACTACGCGGGCACCGCCGAGCGGCCAGCGCGCGTGCGGGCGACGATGGTCTTCATGATCTGGGCCGTGCCGTCGCCGATCTGGAAGCCCAGCACGTCGCGCAGGCGCTGCTCCATCGGTCCGCGGTCGTAGCCGCCGTGGCCGAACATCAGCAGGCACTGGTGGATCGCGTCGTAGGCCAGCTTGGGGCCCCACCACTTGCACATGGCGGCCTCGGCGGTGTGCGGCGCGCCCTTGTCCTTGAGCCACAGCGTCTGCAGGCACAGAAGGCGCGCGGCCTCGATCTGCGTGTCGAAGTCGGCCAGCGGATGCGACACGCCCTGGAACGCCGACAGCGGCTTGCCGAAGGCCTCGCGCTGCGCGACGTACTCCCAGGTTTCTTCCAGCGCCACGCGCGCCACCGCCAGCACCTGCAGGCCGATGAGCGCGCGCGAGAAGTCGAAGCCCTGCATGACCTGCACGAAGCCCTTGTTCTCCTCGCCGAGACGGTGGTCGACCGGCACGCGCACGTTCTCGAAGAACAGCGAGCCGCGCCCGATGGCGCGCTGGCCGTGGCAGTCGAAACGGTTGCGCGTGACGCCCGGCAAGTCCATCGGCACCAGCAGCGCGGTCACGCCGTGGGCCGCCGACTCGATGCTGCCGGTGCGCCCGAACACCACGGCCGCGTCGGCCTGGTCGGCGGCGGAGATCGAAGTCTTCTCGCCGTTGAGCACGTAGTGCTGACCCACCCGCTCCACGCGCAGGCGCAGGTTGGCGGCGTCGGAGCCGCCGCGCGGTTCGGTGAGCGCGATGGCGAACAGCGCCTCGCCCTGCGTGAGCTTGGCCAGCCACGGCGCCACCACCTCGGGCTGGCCGTGCTCGGACAGGATCTGCCCGTTCAGCGAGGCCAGCAGGTTGATGTAGCTCAGGCTCAGGTCGGCGCGGGCGATCTCTTCGTGGATCACGCCGGCCGCGAGGCAGCCCAGGCCCTGGCCGCCGTGGGCCTCGGGCAGCTCGGGCGCGATGAAGCCCATCTCGCCCATCTCGCGCATGAGCGCGCGGTCGAGCACGCGGGTGGCGTCGCGCTCCAGGAAGCCGGGGGCCACGCGCCCGGCGGCGAAGCGGCGCGCATGCTCGGCCAGCGTGGCGAGGTCGTCGTCGATGTACGGGTTCATCGCTGTCTCCTCCGGTGCGATTACTTCGCGTACTTGCGGAAGTCGGGCTTGCGCCGTTCCGTCAGGGCCGCGACGCCTTCGCGCGACTCTTCGGTGTCGTAGTACAGCTTGAGCGCGTACATGCCCAGGCCCGCGATGCCGGCCTGGTGCGCGGTGTCGGCGTTGAAGCTGCGCTTGGCGATGGCCAGCGCCGTGGGGCTGCGCTCGCAGATTTCCTCGGCCCACTTCTGCACCTCGGCGTCGAGCTGGTCGTGCGGCACCACGGCGTTGGCCAGGCCCATGGCCACGGCCTCGGCGCCGCTGTAGCGGCGATTCAGGTACCAGATCTCGCGCGCTTTCTTCTCGCCGACCACACGGGCGAGGAAGGCGGTGCCGTAGCCCGGATCGACCGAGCCCATCTTCGGGCCGACCTGGCCGAACACGGCCTTCTCGGAAGCGATGGTCAGGTCGCAGATGGTGCACAGCACATTGCCGCCGCCGATGGCGAAGCCCTGCACGCGCGCGATCACCGGCTTGGGCACGTTGCGGATGGCGTCGTGCAGCTCTTCCATCGGCAGACCGATGGTGCCGCGGCCGTCGTAGTTGCCGTTGTGCGCCGACTGGTCGCCACCGGTGCAGAAGGCCTTCTCGCCAGCGCCGGCCAGCACGATGGCGCCCACTTCGCGGTCGTAGCCCGCGCGGTTGAGCGCGCGGATGATCTCGTCGCAGGTCTGGCCGCGGAAGGCGTTCATCTTCTCGGGGCGGTTGATGGTGATCCATGCGACGCGGTTGCGCACGTCGTAGAGGATGTCTTCGAAGTCGGTGGTGGTGGTCATGGTGTGTGTTCCGGGTGAGTGCGAGTGAGGGGTCAGCCGTTCATCGTCAGGCCGCCCGAGACGCTGAGCACCTGCCCCGTCACGAAGGCCGCGTCGTCGCTGGCGAAGAAAAGAATGGCGCCGGGCAGGTCGTTCGGCTGGCCGATGCGGCCCAGCGGAATGGAGCGCGTGAAGGCCTCCATCAGCTTCTCGGGATTGCCCGCGCCTTCCTTGTATTCAGCGAACAGGGCCGTGTCGGTCGGGCCGGGGCACACCACGTTCACCGTGATGCCGTGGCGTGCGTGTTCGCGCGCGATGGTCTTGGAGAAGGACACGAGCCCGCCCTTGCAGGCCGCGTACACCGCCTCGCCCGAAGAGCCCACGCGCGCCGCGTCGGACGCGATGTTGACGATGCGCCCCGCCTTGCGCGCGGCCATGCCGGGCAGCACGGCGTGGTGCATGTGCAGCGCGCCGGTGAGGTTGATGGCGATGAGCTTGTCCCACTGCGCGGGCTCGGTCTTGGTGAAGGGCTTGAACACGTCCCAGCCGGCGTTGTTGACCAGCACGTCGACCGGGCCGAAGCGCTCCACCACGGCGGCCACGGCCGCGTCGACGCCGGGGCGGTCGGTGATGTCGCAACGGAAGGCCTGCGCCTGGCCGCCGTCGGCGCGGATCTGCGCGGCGACCGCTTCGGCGGCCTCGAGGTTCATGTCGAACACCGCCACGCGGGCGCCGTCCTGGCCGAAACGGCGGCTGGTGGCGCCGCCGATGCCGCCACCGCCGCCGGTGACGATCACTGTCTTATCCTGGAATCGCTGCATCTGGTTCTCCTGAGGGTCGGGGGCTTGCTATATCGTTGGGCCGCTGGGCACCGCTTGAAAGGCATTTACGTAAATACGTTGACGTATTATGAGATGCCTTCACGGCGCCGCGCAAGCCTTTCCGAAAGAAAAAATATGCCAAACCCTAGTGAAAACACCGACTCTGCGCGCATGGCGCTCGCCAATCGGGTGTTCTTTCGCCTCTACCAATGCGCAAATATGTTGCATAAAACAGGCAGCCGGGCCGTCGAAGCCGAGGGCCTGACGACGCAGCAATGGGCGGTGCTCGGCGCCCTGTCGCGCGACGAGGCCGTGGGCGGAATGAGCGTGGGCGACCTCGCGCGCTACCTGAAGGTCAGCCGCCAGAACCTCTCGGGCCTGGTCAGCCGCATGGAGCGCGACGGCCACGTGAAGACCGCGCCCGACAGCCGCGACCGGCGCTCACGGCTGGTCACCATGACCGAGTCGGGGCAGCACGTGTGGGTGGTGGAGGCGCAGCCGAAGATCTACGCCTACTACGACCAGGTGCTCGACGGGTTCTCGGTGAACGACGTCACCCACACGCTGCACTACCTGCTGAAGCTGCTGGACAACATGCAGAAGGTGGATGACTCGCAGGGGGGCGGCACGGAGGAGCCGGCGGAGTGAGCGTGGGCCCGATTGCCCGGAAGCGGAGACGACGTCTCCTGCGAGGCGCGCAACTTGCCTCCCGACCGCACACGCCCCTCGGCTACATTCGGCCACGAGGGGCCATCGACCGGAGGGTCTGCGCCTCGCGTCGAAAGCCGCATCAGGCAGCGCTCGCCGGGCGTTGCACGAACAGAACTCTCAACCCGCGAAAGAACCGTTCATGACCGAGACCGCCAAAGTCAAGGGACCCGCCTCCTACTTTCCCTCGATCGAGAAAACATACGCCCAACCGATCGCGCACTGGATGGCGGTTCTTGAGAAAGCGGGCCCGCTGAAACACATGGAGCTGGTGAGCCAGCTCAAGACGCAGCACAAGATGGGACATGGGCATGCGAATGCCCTGGTTGCTGCGTTTCTGGCGAAGAAGTAGCACTCGCCATGGGATGGGCGACGAAGCATTTGTCGATCCCGCCGACATTGAACGCCTGATCCCTCCACCCGCCCCGCCTAGAAAGCGTGGCGAATCCCGAACTCATAACCCAGCCCCGTATCCGTGCGCCCCGCCGCAGCCTTGCGGCTCGCGCTCGCGACATACCCCGGCGCACCACCGGTAGCGAAGCTCATGCCGTCGCGGTTCTTCACGTAGGCGACAGTGGTGTACAGGGCGGTGCGCTTCGACAGGTGGTGAACGTAGCCCAGCGCGATCTTCTCGGCCTTCAGGTGGGCCACCTCCCGCAGGAAGACGGGTCCCGTGCCGATGGTGCCCTGGGTGCGGGAATAGGCCGCGCGGATCTGGCCGGCGCCGAGGGGCACGGTCACGCCCAGCAGGTAGCTTTCGAACTTCGCGTCGATCGCGGCGGCCGGCGCCACGGTCGCCGGATGTTCCGCCTGCTGTCGCACGCGCAGATTCGAGTACTCGCCGAACAGCATGGTCTCGCCGATCTTGTAGGAGGCCGCGAGATTCCCCGTCTTCTGCACCAGCGTGTTCCCGGCATGGAACTGGTCGTCAACGGTGCTCTCGCCGTAGGCCAGCGCCACGTTCCAGTCGCCCCGTGCGTAGCCGATGCGGCCGCCGACATAGCCGCCCGCGCGCGACTTCTGCGCGCCGCCGAAGGCCGTGTCGGCAGGCGTCGCCGTGGCGGGCGTGTACTTCGTCTGTTCGTTCAGGCCGTACATGCCCTGCCCGTAGAAACCACCGAGGTTGGGCGGCAGGAAGTAGCCGATGCTGTTGCTCGCGCGCACGTAGTTCCGGTTCAGCACAAGGTTCGTGGCCGAGGCTGGCACGGCGCCGCCCAGCAGCGTGCCGGCGCGGGCATTGCCCAGCGACGCGTTCGTGCTGATGCCCACGCCCACGCCGCCGAAGGGATCGAACAGGGTGTCGCTCAGGTAGGTCGGCACGTAGTCGCGGCCCAGCCGCAGCTCGCCGAACCCGCCCGACAGGCTGACGGTCGAACGCCGGCTGAAAGACATCGTGCCGTTCGCCTCGGCCCCGCCGCCGCTGTCGCCGTTCAGGCCCAGCTCGAGCCAGAAGCCGGCAGCCAGGCCGCCGCCCAGGTCTTCCGTGCCGCGAAAGCCGAGCCGGCTGCCGCTGTAGGCGCCGCTGGACAAGGCCCATTGGTGCTGTTTCTGCGTGGGCGCACCGACAGGCTCGCTGCGCGTGCTGTAGCGACTCACGGACACGTCCATCACACCGAACACGGTGATCGACGATTGCGCCAGCGCGGAAGCGCCCACGGTGAAGCCCGCCAGGGCAAGCGACAGTTTCTTCATTGCTTTTGTCTCCAGTGAACGACCTCTGACGGGTCATCGAACGCGCGCGCAGTCGCGCCCGCCGGACGGGGCCGGCGAATCGCGCTGCAGGGGAAGGGAAAGTGAGAGAGAGATGCGTTTCGCGCGAAGAGGATCGGAGTGCGCGAAACGATCGGGGAACGAAGCTAGTCGGTGCTTTCCATCAGCGAGCTGACGTAGCCCGCACCACCGACGCCGGTGTCCTGCACCTCGATGTAGTAGCCGATGCTCTGGCCGCTGCGACGCGGCAGCTGCGCCGTGTAGCCGCTCTCACCCGACGTCATGGGCACGGACTGCCATTGGGCGCGGCGCCAGTCGGTGGCGATCGGGTTGTAGGCATAGAAAAGCCGCACGCCCACCAGTTGCGTCGTCGTCTCCACCTTGGCCGACACGCGCAACCGTTCACCATCGAGCGCGCCTTGCGCGTCGATGCGGGGCAACGGGCGCTGCAGGAAGGTGTGGGCCAGCCACATGCGCCAGGCGGCCAGGTGTTTTTGCGACACCCACGAATGCGGGAGGTTGTCGATGGCCAGGAAGGCCTTGTCGCCCGACATCTCCCTGATCATGCTGTTGGACGAACCCAGCGCAAAGAACTCGTCGTTCGTGCCCAGGGCGACCAGGTAGCTGGCCTTGATCTTGTCGCGCCACATGTAGGGGTCGAAGTGCGTGTTCAGCGCAAAGCCCAGCGGGTTGTTGTACGAACGCAAGACCTTCTCGGCCGGCTGGAAGCCCGGGCCCGCACGGTCCTTCGCCGGTCCGCGTACGTTCGGGCCGAATTCCGCGAAACGCTTGGACAAGCTGTAGAAGTTGTTGCCGCCGTAGTAGCACGTGGCCATGATCCCCGCCACGCGGTCGTCGCCCGCACCGGTCGCGATGCCCACGGCCATGCCGCGCTTGGAGCAGCCCATGATCACGGCGCGCTCGGTCTGCACGCCGGGCAGCGAGTGCATCAGCGTGATCGCACGCAGGTAGGCCCGCGTGATGGCGGTATAGCCGTACCAGCCGAGGTCGCCGGTCTCGGCCACCTTCTTCAGCGCATGGCCCATGAGGTCGGATTCATCCATGCCCATGAAGTCTTCGGCGGGGTTGCTGAACATCATGATGGGCAGGCCCAGGTCGATCGCCGTGGCTTCGGCGTACTGTTCCTCGGTGCGCAACTGGGTGCCCGGGATGATCTGGCGATACCACTGAGGATCGTCGAAGAAGTTGCGCTCGGTGCCGATGATGCCGGCGTTGCCGCCCCCCTTGTAGTCCTCGGGCACGTAGATGCGCGCGGGATGCCGCCAGACCATGCCCTGCCAGTTCTGGCTGGTGAACTTCAGCTCGATCACGCGCACGTTCTTGCCGGGGCGCGCTCGGCTGGGCACCACGCGGTCGCTGGCGATCTGGGCGTTCAGCGTGCGCTCGTCCAGGATCTCCTTCATGTCGAAGAAGCGGGCCGGTCCGACCTCGGCGGCCGAGGCAACGCCCGTGCACCACAGCATCAAGGCTGCCAGCAGAAAGAGGATGTTCGATCGTTTCATGACTCAGGGATGTGGAAGAAACAACAAGCCTCAGGATGGGCGGTACACGCCGAACCCCAAGCCGGGAGATTGAACGGAAATGCCGTCGCCCTGCAGCGCGACCGCCGGAAGGCAGCCGTTGGCGCAGGCCTCGCCGGCGAACTCGGCCAGCGTGCGCAGCCGTGCGGCAGGCACCTGGCAGGCGCTCAGACGAGCCTCGAGGTCGGCAGCGTCCTGCTCTGCGATGGCCTCGGCCAGCGCACGCTTGAGCGCCGCCGGATCGCGTGCACGCACGAAGGCCACCGGCACGTCGCCGCTCAGCGGCTGCTCGAACACGGCCGGGTCGTCCGCCAGATGGCCGAGCCCGAGCGTGCGCAGCACCGCGAGCAACTGGCGCGGCGTGTTCGCGCCCAGTGCCAGCCAGCCGTTCCTGGCGGGAAAAAAATCCGCCGAGGGGCTGCCCGAGTAGCCCTGGTTGCCGACGCGCGGCGGCGTCGTGCCCGAGGTCAGTGCGTCGCAGGCCATGGGGTACATCAGCTGCAGTCCCGCGCCGACCATCGACACGTCGATCAGCATGCCGCTGCCCGTGCGGTCACGCTCGCGCAGCGCGGCCAGGATGGCCATGGCGGCGAGCATGCCGGTTGCCGAATCGACCACCGGAAAGCCCGTCTTCATCGGCGGGTCGCCTTCGCTGCCGCCCAGCCAGGCCATGCCGCTCACGGCCTGCACCACGTGGTCGTAGGCCGGCCGATGGCGCCAGTCATCGTGGCCGCGTCCGAAGCCGGAGATGGCGCAATAGACCACGCCGGGATGCGCCGCGCGCACGTCGTCGAAGCCCAGTCCGAAGCGCTCCAGCACGCCGGGGCGCAGGTTGTCGAGCACGACATCGCTGGCACTGGCCAGCGCCAGCGCCTGGCGGCGCCCTTCTTCGGTGGCGAGGTCGACGGTGATGCAGCGCTTGCCGGCATTCAGCGACACGAAGCCCTGCCGGCCACGCTCGGTGCGGCGCATCACGTCGCCGTCGACGCTTTCGACCTTGGTCACCTCGGCGCCCATCTGCGCCAGCAGGAAGGTCGCGAAGGGGCCCGCGATCACGTGGGAAAAATCGAGCACGCGCACGCCGGTCAACGGAGCGAAGGCGGTGCTGCGCGCAAGGGAAGAGGAATCGGTCATGGGGATCGTCTGTGGACTACTGCATCACGATGCGGTTGCGGGCGATGACATCGCGATAGCGCGCGGTCTCCGCGTCGATGAAGCGGCCGAAGGCCGCGGGGGAATCGGTCGGGGCGACCACCGAGCCGTCGCGCGCATAGGCCTCGCGCAGCGTCGGGTCGGCGAGCGCGGTGGTGAGCGCCGCGTGCAGCTTCGCCACGATCGCCGGCGCCATGCCGGGCGGGCCCCACACGCCGGACCACGACAGCAGGCCGAGGTCCTGCCGGTGCAAGGCTTCGTTGAGGGTCGGCACGCCGGGCAGCGCCGGGTCGCGCTGCGTCGCGGTGATGGCCAGGGCGCGCAGCTTGCGGTCGCGGATCTGCGGCAATGCAGTAGACACGACCGGAAACGCGAACTGCGCATCGCCGCGCATCAGCGCCGGCGCGATCTCCACCGAGCCGCGGTACGGCACGTGCAGCGCCTCGATGCCGGCCGACGACACGAAGGCCGCGCCGTACAGGTGCGCGGCGCTGCCGATGCCGCCCGAGGCATAGTTCAGCGTGCCCGGTGCGCGTTTGGCCGCCGCGATCAGGTCGGCGATGGTGCGGTAGGGAGAGGCCGCGTTCACCGTAAGCACCGAGTAGCCGGTGCCGGTGCGGATGACGTGCGTGAAGGTCGCCGGATCGAAACGCACCGAAGGCTGCAGCAGCTTCTGGGTGACATGCGTCGAGCTGCCCATGAGCAGCGTGTAGCCGTCGGGCGGCTGCTGCGCCACGTACTCGGCCGCCAGGATGCCGCCGGCGCCGACCTTGTTCTCGATCACGATCGCCTGCCCCAGCGTGCGCCCGAGCACGAGCCCGAGGGTGCGCGCCTGGATGTCCGGACCGCCGCCCGCCGCATACGGAACGATCAGCCGCACGGGCCGTGTCGGGTAGGCGCCTTCGGCGCCGAAGGCCGGGCGGTGCAGGCCAAGGGCGCCTGCGGCCAGCACCGAGAGCATGCCCAGTGCGGCACGCCTTCCGCTCGCCAGTGTCTCGTCTGTCATCTTGCTGTCTCCTGCGTTGTGCAGGCCGCGATTGTGGACAGCCGAGGCATCACCGACAATTATTGAATTCGAATCCTCCCATCAAGAATTGATATACCCAAGGTCACCATGTCCGTGCCTGCCGTGACAACGCCATCGGCCACGACGACGGCCCTGCCCCGACCTCATGCCGGGCACATCGATCGCCTGCGCGTTCGACACTTGCGGCTGCTGGAACAGATCGCGGCGACGGGCTCGCTGAGCGCCGCCTCGCAGCAGCTGCGCGTGAGCCAGCCCGGTGCCACCAAGATGCTGCAGGAGCTGGAGTCGGCGTTCGGATGCACCCTGATCGAACGCAGCGCGCGCGGCGGACAACTGAGCCGTGCCGGGGTCTTCGCGCTCGACCGCCTGCGCATTGCGCTGGGCGCGCTCGACACCGTGGCCGCCGGCCTCGCCGCCGTGCCGCAGCTTCCGCTGGTGCGCGTCGGCATGCTGCCGTTGATCGCGGTGAGCGCGCTGCCGGCCGTGTTCGCCCTGCTCGACAAGGAAGGCACGCTACCGCGCCTGACGATCCAGGAGGGCACCGTCGAAGGGTTGATGCAGTTGCTGCGCGACGGCGAGATCGACTGCGCCATCACGCCGCTGCGCGCCGGCATCGGCACGGCCGAGACCACGCAGCTGAACCTCACGCGGCTGTGGGAAACCAGCCTCGCCCTCGCCGCGGCGCCGACGCATCCGCTGGCCCGCCGCCGCAAGCTGACCATCGACATGCTGCAGGCCGAGCGCTGGGTGCTGCCGCCTCACAGCGCCAGCACGCGCCTGCAGTTCGACCAGTGGTTCCTCGAAATGGGCGCGATGCCGCCCGTGCCGCATGTCGAGTCGCTGTCGTTCCACACCAACCTGTCGCTGGCGGCGACAGGTTCAGCCCTTACCGTGGCGCCGCTGAGCGCCGTGCGGCACTACGAGTCGCGCGGCATGGTGCGCGAGCTGCGTTTCGAACCGGGCATGCCGCACGGGCACATGTTCTTTGTCGTGCGGCGGGAAATGGCGGAGCTGGATGGCATCGCGCAGTTGCTGGGCGCATTGCGGGCGTCTTCGACTGCGTCGCCGTTGTGAGGGGAGAGGTTCGAGTACCGGGACTTCCGCCGTAGTCGATTCACGCCGGTTCTACGCCCTTGACTACTTCAGCGCGGGCTCTGCGACGGGCTACACGGATCATCGGATTCTCCGCAGAATTCGGCGCACAACAGACATCTGACATGAACAAACTCAGCCCACCTGACCTCGCGCTGTAGCGCGCCACAGACGAGGTCCTGCACTACCTGTGGGACCCCATCGGCATTGCGACCGTCCCTCAAGCACGCGACGAGTACCACGGCTACCTGCCCCGTGTCTTTGGAATGATCAAGAACGGAAGCAATGAAGAAGAAATTGCTGACTTCCTGGGCAGCATCGTAGTCGAGCGAATGGGCCTCGCAGCGAGGCCGGACCATGACCGCTCAATAGCCCGTCACTTGCTGGATTGGAGAGCGGCGACGAGCAAGCAGCAAGACTGATCCCTGCACCCCCTTCAACCCGCCCACCGCCCACCGCCCAATGCAACAGAAGAACAAGATCTTTGTCTCGCTCGACCTCGACACGGCCGCTGAAGCCTTCAAATTGGTGGACCAGCTGGGTTCGTCTGCACAGTTCTACAAGGTCGGCCTTCAACTGCTGACTGCAGAAGGGCCGGCCGTGGTCCGGAAGCTGATCTCGAGTGGCAAGGAAGTCTTCCTGGACCTGAAGCTCCACGAGATACCCAACTCAGTGGCCGGTGCAGTGGCAGTGTCCGGCGCCCTGGGCGCCTCGATGGTCACGATCCATGCATCCGGAGGCTCCGCGGTCTTGCGGGCCGCGGTCGAAGCTGCCCGCCCATTTCCCGGCCTGAGCGTTCTGGCCCTGACGGTCATCACAAGCATGCGAGATGAAGACCTGGCTGAAATCGGCCTGGCTGCGTCAGTCGCTGAGCAAGTTGTTCGCCTGGCCAAGCTGGCAGCTGCCGCGGGATGTCACGGTGTGGTTGCGTCCGCCCAAGAGGCAAAGCTGCTTCGGAAGCTCCTTCCACCTCATATGCTCATCGTGACGCCAGGCACTCAGTTGGAGACCGACTCGAAGAATGATCAGGCGCGCGTAGCGACGCCTTTTGACGCCATTCGTTGGGGCGCCAGTCATTTGGTGATTGGGCGTTCAATTTCCCGTTCCCCGAATCCATCGGCTGCATTCGCAGCGATCAAGGCGCAGGTCGATGAAGCCGTTTCCATATGAGCCTTGCAACGGTTGGCCGTGGACTGGGTTCCAGTTCCGGGCTCTCTCCCGGCGTCGTTGACCAAAGGCAGACACCCGCTGAGGTGGCCAAATTCGCGTGGAAGCCGATGTTCGCGGCGCATTGACAACAAGAGAGGCTCGGGAAACGCGGCATTATTTTCTACACCGCATCTTCCGGCATGCCATCAACACCGAACTCCACACCGAGCTCTTCCAGCTTCGCGCGCGCTGCGTGGTGCACTACTCCGCGTTTACGCATGTCAGACTCCAACAGCCTGCGCAGGGTGGTCTGGCTGACGTTGGCATTGCGCACCACTTCCATTCGTACGCCCCAGAATTTGTCATTCGCGAAGCGATCCAATATCTCGGCGTCTGCATCCGGATTCATGGCCGCCGTGGCGCGTATGGCTTGATTGGGGTCAGTCAAGAACGGCTCAAGCTCATCTGCATTGGCTGCTCCACTGGCGGCAATGTAGCGACGCCCCTCTGCAATTTTCTGTTCAGTTGTCTTTTTGACCATGACGCACTCAAAGGGATGAAACGCATCTAGCTTCGCATACGCCACGGCGGATGCATACGAATTTCGGCTGCGCTAATCGGACAACTATCCTGAGGTTGGATCTGTCATCCAAGGATTCGAGTGACCACCTTGCGCCCTCGACGACGAGTGTGGGCCCTCCGCAGCGCAAGCGCGACCGGCTACACGGCCAGAAGCGGACCTGCGTTGTTGGCCCACAACTACGTGTGGCCAGTACGTACGCGCTCGCGGTGCAAGGGGCCAGAATCGGCGGGCCAGCCTTGTTGGTTTCCGCCTCTTTCAACGTTCTCGAAAATGCAACGCCCGATTCGCTACAAGAGCTTCCTGATCTATTTGGGAGTGGCCTCCGCTGCTTTCACTTCTCAAGCTGAGGAGGTCTCTCTCGCAGGCCGGCAGGTGAAAATTCCCGCTCCTCCCGGTTACTGCATCGCAAACAAGACTTCTGACGAAAAAGAAGTTGCCTCACGTATTGCGTATGGAATGGGGCCAAACAACAAGTTGTTGATGTATTTTGTTGAGTGCAAGGAGCTGGCTCGAGTGAGGGCCGGGACTGCTGGATACACAGGTAGCTTCAACGACTACGTTGTGGTCGGCGCCCTAGCGCCCAAGGGCGAAATCCGAGCGTTTGACGGAGTGACCCGCGCTCAATACCTGCAGCTACTCTCAAGGGATGTGGCGCAAGACACCAAGATGGAGGAGGGAATCAATCGAGCGATGAAGCGCGTGCGTGAATTTGGCCCCGGTGACCAATCGGTACAGAACTTCGGGATCCTGGGGTCTGACGAGAATGGTGCCTACATGAGCATTGTCACGATCGGTTCGCCTCAGGACGGCACCAAGGGCGTCGAGTACTCCTTGAGTTTGGGTAGCCTGACTCTTGTCAAAGGCCTGCGGCTTGGCTACACCGCCGTTCGCCTCAGCAAGAGCACAGAGGATCTACCAAGCATGCTTTCACTCATCAAGGCTGCATCCGCCACGGTTGTGGCGGCCAACAAGTAGACGCATGCCATATGCGCCGGATCCGTCCGGGCTGTGGCGAATGGACGTCTTTTTCCGAGGCACGGGTACTTCCGCTCCGGGCGCAAAGCAGTCCCCTGTTCCTTGGTTCAAAAGACGGCCTTGATCCACCCCGCGGTCATCGCCGATTGCGAAAGACCGCAGTCGCCAGCCCGCGAAGCCCTCAATGCCTCGCCAACCGCTTCGCCATGCTCCAGCGATGCACCTCCGACGGGCCGTCATAGATCCGGAACGCCCGCATGTCGCGGAAGATGCGCGCCGCCACGGTCTCGTCCGACACGCCGCTCGCGCCAAGGATCTGCACCGAGCGGTCGACCACGCGCCATTCGGCTTCGGAGCACAGCACCTTCGCCACGCTCGATTCGTGGCGGCCCTTGTCGCCCTGGTCGAGCACCCAGGCGCAGTGCCAGATGGTCAGGCGCGAGACGTGCAGGTCCATCTCGTTGTCGGCCAGCATGAAGCCCACGCCTTCGTGCTCCACCAGCGGCTGGCCGAAGGCCTGGCGCTTGCGCGCGTAGTCGGTCGCGACCTCGTGCACGCGGCGCGCGGCGCCGAGCCAGCGCATGCAGTGCGTGAGCCGCGCGGGTGCGAGCCGCACCTGCGCGTAGCGAAAGCCTTCGCCGATGGTGCCGAGCACGTCCTCGGCGGGCACGCGCAGGCCGTCGAAGCGCACCACGCCGTGGCCGCCGGTGAAGCAGCTGTCGAGTGCGTCGATCTGTCGTTCGATGACGATCTCGGGCTGGTTCATGTCGGCCAGGAACATCGTGGAAGAGCCGTCTTCCATGCGCGCCATGATGATCGCGAAGCCCGCGCCGGTGGCGCCGGTGATGAACCACTTGCGACCGGTGATCACGTAGTGATCGCCGTCGCGCACGGCGATGGTCTGCATCATCGACGGGTCGGAGCCCGCGCCCGGCGAGGGCTCGGTCATGCAGAAGCACGAGCGGATGTGGCCGTCGATCAGCGGCTGCAGCCAGCGCGCCTTCTGCGAGGGCGTGGCGACCACCTCCATCAGGTGCACGTTGCCTTCATCGGGCGCATGGATGTTGAGCGCGACCGGGCCCAGCGGCGAGTAGCCGGCCTCCTCGAACACAATGGCCTTGTCCACGTGCGACAGGCCCAGGCCGCCGTGCTCCTTCGACGCATGCGGCGTGAGCAGGCCAGCGCGGCGTGCGCGCGCAACCAGTTCGTCGCGCAGCGCCTCGCTGGGGCCATGTGAATCCTGGCGCGGATCGGATTCGAGCGGGATCACTTCCTCGGCGATGAAGCGGCGCGTGCGTTCCTGCAGTTCGAGCTGCGCCGGGGTGAGGCTGAAGTCCATGGGGACACTCCTTCCTTCTCTCTGATTGAATGATTGAAGACAATGCGCGGATGGTGCCGGCTTGCGCACGCGATCCGAGTCGTGGGCGGGACATCCGCCCAGCGATTCGTCCTTTCCGACGATGCCGGCCCGCCAACCCGTCGCCCGACACTGATACACCATGGACACCACCGACGACAGCGATCTCCTCCTCGTCACGCGCCCGCAGGACGGCTGCGCCTGCCTCACGCTGAACCGGCCCGCCGCGATGAACGCGCTGTCGCTCGCGCTGCGCCGTGCGCTGGTGCGCGCGCTCGACGCGCTCGCGCAGGACGACAGCGTGCGCGTGCTGATCGTGACCGGCGCGGGCAAGGCCTTCTGCGCCGGCCTCGACCTGCGCGAGATCGACCCCGGCGCGATCACCGGCGACGCCGGCAGCGACGTGGCGACCGCGCTCGCGAACTTTCCGCACCCGGTGATCGGCGCGGTGAACGGCGCGGCGATCACGGGCGGGTTCGAGCTGGCGCTGGCCTGCGACCTGCTGATCGCGTCGAGCGAGGCGCGCTTCGCCGACACGCATGCGCGCGTCGGTGTGATTCCGGGCTGGGGGTTGTCGCAGCGGCTGTCGCGGCTGATCGGCATCGCGCGCGCCAAGGAAATGTCGTTCAGCGGCAACTTCGTCGGCGCCGAGCAGGCCGAGCGCTGGGGGCTGGTCAACCGCGTGACCTCGCCCGAGCAGCTGATGCCGCAAGCCCTGGCGCTGGCGGCCGACATCGCGAGCGCGCTGCCCGAGATCCTGCCGGTCTACAAGCGGCTGATCGATGACGGCCATGCGCGCAGCTTCGCCGAAGGCATGGCGCTGGAACAGGTCGCCACGCGCGAATGGGCCGCCACGCTCACGCCCGAGGTGCTGCGCGCGCGGCGCGAGGCGGTGCAGGCGCGCGGCCGCACGCAGACGCGCTGACGATCGATCGCCCACGAAAAAAGGCGCCCCGCAAGAGGCGCCTTTCTTTCGCATGCGATGGTCAGCGCGGCGCCATGCGGATCGCGCCGTCCAGCCGCACGCTCTCGCCATTGAAGTAGCCGTTGGTGATCATCAACTCGGCCAGCGTGGCGTACTCGGCCGGGTTGCCCAGGCGCTTGGGGAAGGGCACGGAAGCGGCCAGCGCGGCCTTCACGTTGTCGGGCGCGCCCTGCAGCAGCGGCGTGTTGAAGATGCCCGGCAGGATGGTGTTGACGCGGATGCCCTCGCCCATCAGGTCGCGCGCGATGGGCAGCGTCATGCCGACCACGCCGGCCTTGGAGGCGGTGTAGGCGGCCTGGCCCATCTGGCCGTCCTGCGCCGCGACGGAGGCGGTGTTGACGATGGCGCCGCGCTCGCCGTCTTCCAGCGCATCGAGCGTGAGCATGCCGGCCGCCGACTTGGCGATGCAGCGGAAGGTGCCCACGAGGTTGATCTGGATGATGCGGTCGAAGTTGGCGAGCGGAAAGTGCTTGATCTCGCCCGAAGCCTTGTCGCGGCTGGCGGTCTTCACCGCGTTGCCGGTGCCGGCGCAGTTGACCAGCACGCGCTCCTGCCCGTGCGCGGCGCGGGCCTTGGCGAAGGCGGCATCGACCTGCTCCTCGGAGGTGACGTCGACCTTGCAGAACACGCCACCCAGTTCCTTGACCAGGGCCTCGCCCTGCTCCACGTTGAGGTCGAACAGCGCGACCTTCACGCCGTGGCTGGCCAGGCGGCGCGCGGTGGCGGCCCCGAGGCCCGAGGCGCCGCCCGTGACGACGGCGGCAATGCTGGAATCGAGTTGCATCTCTTGTTGTCCTTGGATAGAGAGAGAAAGAAAGAAAACCGAAAACGCCTGCCGCTCAGACCGGGTAGTAGCGCAGCTTCTGCGCCGCCATTTCGCGCATGCGCGCCGTGGGTGCATACGGCGCGCCGAGCGCGGCATGTTTGTCGCACAGCGCGACCACGCGGTCCAGCCCCAGCCAGTCGGCGTACTTGAGCGCACCGCCCGCGTAGGCCGGGAAGCCCACGCCCAGCAGCAGCGCCATGTCCAGCTCGGCCGGCGTGGCGACCACGCCTTCTTCGAGCGCGTGCGCGGCCTCGACGATCATCGGCAGCATCATGCGTTCGACGATCTCCGCATCGGCGAAGTCGCGCTTGCCCTGCGGCTGCAGCGTGGCGACCAGCGCATGCGCCTCGGGCGCGGCGGTCTTGCGCGGGCGGCCCGTGGGGTCGTTCTCGTAGCGGTAGAAGCCGGCGCCGTTCTTCTGGCCATAGCGTTGGGCGGCCACCATCGCCTTCACGGCGTTGCGCTCGATCGCCGGCATGCGCTGCGGGTAGCCCGCGGCGATCACGTCGCCCACGTGCGAGCCGACGTCCATGCCGACCACGTCCTGCAGGTAAGCCGGGCCCATGGGCCAGCCGAAGGCTTCCATCGCGCGGTCGACCGCCTCGAAGTCGGCGCCGTCGGCCACCAGCTGCACGAAGGCATTGATGTAGGGCGTGAGGATGCGGTTGACCAGGAAACCCGGGCAGTCCTTCACCACGATGGGCGTCTTGCCCATCGCGACGGCGTAGCCCACGGCGGTGGACACGGCCGCATCGGAGGTCTTCGTGCCCTGGATGACTTCCACCAGCTGCATCACCGGCACCGGGTTGAAGAAGTGCATGCCGACGAAGTCCTGCGGCCGCGCGAGCGGCTGGGCGATGTCGTCGATGCGCAGACTCGAGGTGTTCGAGGCGATCACGGTGCCTGGCTTCACGCTGTGCTCCAGCGCCGCCAGCACCTTGCGCTTGACCTCCAGGTTCTCGACCACGGCCTCGACCACGCAGTCGACGGCGTCGAAGCCGGTCTCGTCGAGCTGCGGCACGATCGACGCCTGAATGGCATCGGCCTTCGCTTGCGCGAGCCGGCCGTTCTTCACCTGCTTGGCAAGCTGCTTGCCGGCCTCGGCGATGCCCAGGTCGAGCTGCGGCTGGGCGATGTCCTTCATGCGCACCGGCGTGCCGCGCAGCGCGCTGGTGTAAGCGATGCCGCCACCCATGATGCCGGCGCCGAGCACGGCCGCCTGCTTCACCGGGCGACCTTCGCGTGCATGGCGCTTGTAGAGCTTCTTGAGCGCCTGGTCGTTGAGGAAGGCCTGCACCAGCGAGGCCGCAGCCTGCGTCTTGGCGACGCGGCCGAAGGCGGCCGATTCGAGGTCGAGCGCGCCCGCGCGGTCGCGGCCTGCGGCCTCGGCCATCATTTCGAGCGCGATGACGGCCGCGGGCTGGTGCCTGCCGCTGCGCGCCGCCACCTGCGTGCGCGCGGTCTCGACGAGTGCGCCGGCCTCCTGCGCCGACAGCGCGACGGGCGCGCGCTTGCGCTGCTGCGCCGCCTGCCAGTCGACCTCGCCGCGCACCGCGCGCTGCAGCAGCGCGAGCGCACGTTCGCGCAAGGCATCGGCGCTGGTGACCTCGTCGACCACACCCGCCGCCAACGCAGCCGGCGCCTTGGCAGGCTTGCCGCTCGCCACCCAGTCGATGGCCGTGGCCAGGCCGGTCAGGCGCGACAACCGCACCGTGCCGCCGAAGCCCGGGAACAGGCCCAGCTTCACCTCGGGCACGCCGACCTGGGCCGTGTCGGCCATCACGCGCAGCGGCGCGAGCATCGCCAGCTCCAGCCCACCGCCGAGCGCGAAGCCGTTGATGGCGACCACGCTGGGCACCTTCAGGTCCTCGAAGGCGTTGAACAGCTCGTTGCTGGCGCGCACGCCGCGTGCGATCTGCGCCTCTTCCTGCTGGAAGGTGGCGCCGAACTCGGTGATGTCGGCGCCGACGATGAACACGTCCTTCGCGCTCGTCACCAGCACGCCGCGCACCTCGGGCGATGCCGCGATGCGCTCGGTGGCCTGACGGAACTCGTCGACGGTGCGCGCGTCGAGCTTGTTGATGGCCTCGCCGCGCCGGTCGAAGCGCAGCTCCACCAGTCCGTCCTGCAGCGGCAGGACTTCGATACTTTCACCTTGAAACAAAGGGGTCTCCTCGCGGCCGGCGACGCGCCAGCCTGTGGGAAAAAGTTTAGGGATGCGCCCTGCGCGCAGGCATCGTCCGAAGCGACGATTACAGGTGGCCGCGCGCCTGCAGGTAGTCGCGCACCGCTTCGGCGGCGGGGTCGCCGACCACGGCGAACTCGTCGGTGAAGAAGATCGGCGAGGCGGCCAGGTCGATGAAGCGGCGCTCGTCTTCCAGCAGTTCGGCGCTCGCGCGACGGGCCTCTTCGCGGCGTGCGCCGGTGCGCGCCTCGAGGCTGTCCCACCACAGCTCGGCCACGCCGTCGAAAGGCGCAGGGCTGCCGCGCGGCCCGGCCAGCGGCTGCACCAGTGCATCGTCGAGCGTGTGCGACTGCACGTAGCGCCGCAAGCCCAGCACGTCGGCACGCTCGGCGACCAGCGGTGCATGCACATGCCGCCAGTGGTGCTGGAAGGCCTCGCGGCTCAGGTGCGGCAGGCGCCGCAGGCAGAAGACGAGCTTGATCATCGGCGCACCCGGATGAGTCCTTCCTGCGCGACGGAAGCCACCAGCCGCCCGGCACGGTCGAACAGCGCGCCACGGCAGAAGCCGCGCGCATGCTCGGCCGAGGGCGAATCGGCGTCGTACAGGAGCCAGTCGTCGCAGCGGAAATCGCGGTGGAACCACATGGCGTGGTCGAGGCTCACGCCCTGCACGCCGGGTTGCTGGAAGGCCAGGCCGTGCGGCTGCATCGCCACGCCCATGAAGCTGTAGTCGGAGGCATAGGCCAGCATGGCCTGGTGCAGCAGCGGATCGTCGGGCAGCGCGTCGGCGGTGCGCAGCCAGAGCTGGTTGTGCGGCGGGCGCGGCCCGGCGGTCATCGGGTCGCGCGGGTCGACGTAGCGGAACTCGATCGGCCCCTCCACACGCACGCGCGGGCCGGCGCGCGGCGTCAGCTCGTCGGGCGGTGGCGCCTCGGGCATCGCGCACTGGTGCGACACGCCCTCCTCGCGCCGATGGAACGAGGCCGACATGTGGAAGATCGGCTCGCCGTGCTGGATCGCCACCACGCGCCGCGTGGTGAAGCTCGCGCCGTCGCGGATGCGGTCGACGTCGTAGACGATGGGCGCGTTCTTGTCGCCCGCGCGCAGGAAGTAGCCGTGCAGCGAATGCGCCGCATGCCCGTCGACCGTGCGCGCCGCCGCCATCAACGCCTGCCCGAGCACCTGGCCGCCGAAGACGGCCGGCGCGCCGATGTCGGTGCTGGTGCCGCGGAACAGGTTCTTCTCGAGCTGTTCGAGCTGCAGCTGCGCCACCAGCGACTGCAGCGCCTCCGCGCGGCCTGTGCTCACGCAGACTGCTCCGAGGGATGGAACAAGGTGTTCGACTGCGCGCGCTGGCGCAGCGCGGGCGTCGGACGGAAGCGATCGCCGTGGCGCTCGGCCAGGGCGTCGCAGCGCGCGACGAAGGCCGGCAGACCGACGGTCTCGATGTACGAGAGCGTGCCGCCGGTCCAGTCGGGATAGCCCAGCGACAGCACGGCGCCGAGGTCGGCCTCGACCGCGCCGGCCACCACGCCTTCTTCGAGGCAACGCACCGCTTCGAGCGCCAACAGCGACAGCAGGCGCTCGCCGACGGCGCGTGCTTCGGGCTGCGATGCGGCGGCTTGTGTCGCGACGGCTTCGGTTACCAGCGGGCTTTCGGCGAGCCCGGCTTGCCGCGCAGCATTGGCGATCAGCGCGGGCGACACGCCTTCATTCAGCAGGGCTTGCCCTTCGCTGCGATACAGCCGGCGCAGCCGCTCGACATACGCAGCACTGGCACCGCCGGTCTCACCCTTGCGCCGCAGTGCCGCGCCCCGGTTCACGAACAGCGTGCGCATCAGGTTGCGCGCCACCGGTCCGGCCAGCAGCGGACCGAAGCACTGCGCCTCGACCGCCAGGCCCGCGTCCATCGGCAGTTGCGTGCCTTCGTACACGGCCGAGAGGATGGCCGTGGGCGCGGGCAGGTTGTCGTGCGTGTCGCGCCGCACCTGCGCCAGCGTGGCACCGAAGCTCGCACCCGCGTGCGATGCGAGCGCGCCGACGCCGCCCGGCACCTTGTAGCCTTTCACGTCCCACGGCTGCTGGCCGGCGTCGAGGTGGTCGAGCACCCATTGGCGCGCCACCTGCACGAGCCGGTCGGCCGGCGCCAGCGCATCGACCATGCCGAGCGACAACGCCTCGGCCGGCGCGACATGCCGGCCCGACAGCAACAGCGGCAAAGCTTTCGCGATGCTGATCAGGCGCGGCAGCCGCTGCGTACCGCCGCCCACCGGCAGCAGGCCGACCGTGACCTCGGGCAGGCCGACCAGCGCGCGCGGCTCGTCGAGCAGCACGCGGTGATGGCAGGCCAGCGCCAGTTCGAAGCCGCCGCCCAGCGCCACGCCGTTGATCGCCGCCGCCACGGGCTTGCCGCAGCGTTCCAGTGCACGCAGCACGTGGCCACCGGGCGCGATCGCGTCGATGGCTTCGGCCGCGCTGCCGCCGCCGGCATGGAAGCCCACGAGGTCCTTCAGGTCGGCGCCGGCCATGAAGCCGCTGGTCTTGCCCGAGGTGACGACCGCACCGCGCACGTCGGCGCGCTGCGTGATCTGCGCCACGGCCTCGCGCAGGTCGGCCGTGAAGCCCGGCGTGAACACGTTCATCGGCCGGTCGGGCACGTCGAGGGTGAGGAGCGCGACGCCGTCGGCATCGACCTCGAATCGGATGTTGGATTGCATAGGAAGACTCAGGGGGAAGACGCGCTCAGACGCGTTCGATCACCAGCGCGGTCGACTGCCCCGCCGCGGCACACAGCGTGACCAGGCCCAGGCCCGCGTCGCGCCGCTCCAGCTCATCGAGCAGCGTGCCCGTGAGGATCGCGCCGGTCGCGCCCAGCGGATGGCCCAGCGCGATGGCGCCGCCGTTGACGTTGATGCGCGCGGGGTCGATGTCGAAGTGCCGTGCATAGCGCATCGGCACCACCGAGAAGGCCTCGTTGACCTCGAACAGGTCGATGTCCTGGATGCCGATGCCGCAGCGTGCCAGCAGGCGCTCGGTGGCCGGCATCGGGCCGCCCAGGCTCAGCAGCGGTTCGTCGGCGCACGAGGCGCTGCCGACGATGCGCGCGCGCGGCTTCAGGCCGTTGCGCGTGCCGTAGTCGCGGTTGCCCATGAGCACCGCGCAGGCGCCGTCGACGATGCCGCTCGAATTGCCGCCCGTGTGGATCGGCTCGATGTGCGACAGCTGCGGATAACGCTGCAGCAGGATGGCTTCGTAGCCCTGCGCGGCCACGCCGGCGAACGCCGGCTTGAGCTTGGCGAGGTCGGCCATCGTGGTGCCGGGGCGGTTGGCCTCGTCCTTCGCGAGCACGACGCGGCCGAGCCGGTCGCGCACGGGCACGAGCGAGCGGTCGAAGCGGCCTTCGGCTTGCGCCACGGCGGCGCGGCGCTGGCTTTCCATGGCGTAGGCATCGACGGCCCCGCGGTCCACACCATCGAGCATGGCCATCAGGTCGGCCGCCACGCCGTTGGGGATGTAGGGGTAGCGCAGGCCCACGGCGGGGTCGGTGTAGACCGCGCCGCCGTCGCTGCCGATGGTCACGCGCGACATCGACTCCACGCCGCCGCCGATCACTGCGTCGGCCTGGCCCGAGGCCACGAGGCCGAAGCCCATCTTCAGCGTGTCGAGCGCCGAGGTACAGAAGCGGTTGAGCTGGAAGCCGACCACGCTGTCGCCGTAGCCGGCCTGCAAAAGCGCGACGCGTGCGATGTCGGCGCCCTGCTCGCCCACGGGCATCACCACGCCCAGGCCCACGTCCTCGATCTGCGCGGCGTCGAGCGCATGGCGTTCGCGCAGCGCCTGCAGCACCTGCGTGGCCAGCTGCACCGGCGTGATGGGGTGGAGCGCGCCGTCCGCGCGGCCCTTGCCACGCGGTGTGCGCACGTGGTCGTAGATGAAAACGTCGTCGGTCATGGGCAGGGCTCTGCCCGGGTGCGCAGGGCCACCGGATGCAGGGGAATTCAGTTTGTCTGCAGCCAGTTTAGGAAGCAGAATCGATGGCCGGAATCGTCGGAAGCGACGGAATTTCCAGGCACTCACTCCCCCTTCGCGATGCCTGCCTCAGCCCCCGTTCCCCCTTCTTCGCTCCGCATTCTCGAGACCAAGCTCAACCCGCCGGCCTTCGTCGCCACGCAGGTGCCGCGCACCGCCATCAGCGAGGAGATCGCGGCCGCGACCGTCAAGCTCGTGCTGGTGCGCGCGCCCGCCGGCTTCGGTAAGACCACTGCCATGGCGCAGATCCGCGAGCGCATGGACGCCCAGGGCATCGCCACCGCCTGGCTCACGCTCGATCGCGCGGACAACGACGTCTCGCGCTTTCTCAACTGCCTGGCCGAGGCGGTGCAGCGCATCGGCGTGGACGAGCCCGTGAGCCACGCGCCCTTCGACGCCGTGGCCGCGCTGGCCGCGCACGACTCGCCCTTCACGCTCTTCCTGGACGACTTCGAGGTGGTGCAGGAACCGGCCGTGCTCGGCCTCGTGCGCGAGCTGGTCGAGCACCTGCCGCGGCGCGGGCAGATCGTGATCGGCTCGCGCAGCCTGCCCGACCTGGGCCTGGGCCGGCTGCGCGCGCGCGGCCAGCTCATCGAGATCGACACCGACCGCCTGCGCTTCTCGCTGGAAGAAACCAGCGCCTTCATCGGCCTGCGCCAGGCGCATGCACCGCACGCCACCGCGCAGCCGCCGCAGGCGCTGCCGGCCGACCTGCTCTCGCAGCTGCACCGCAAGACCGAAGGCTGGGTCGCGGCCATCTGGCTGGCGTCGATGGCGCTGGAGCGGCACGGCATCGAGACCGGCTTCATCGAGCGCTTCTCGGGTTCCGACCGCGCGGTGGCCGACTACCTCGCCGAAGACGTGCTCGCACACCAGCCGCCCGAGATCCGCGACTTTTTGCTGCGCACCAGCATCCTGCGCCAGCTTGACGCCTCGGTGTGCCAGGCGCTCAGCCCACGCGGCGACAGCGCCGTCATCCTCGAACAGCTCGCCGCCGCCAACCTGTTCCTCACACCCGTGAGCGGCGATGCCGGTGGCGAGGTGCGTGCATGGCGCTACCACAGCCTCTTTGCCGACTTCCTGCGCGCGCAACTCGCACGCGAGCGGCCCGACGAACTCGCGCGGCTGCACCTGGCGGCCTCGGGCTGGTACGAGTCGCATGGGCGACCCGTGCCCGCCATCGACCATGCGATCGAAGGCGGCGACCACCCGCACGCGCTCACGCTGCTCGACAGCTACGCCGAGCAGTTCCTCGAACAGGGCCGCATGCGCATGCTGGCGCGCTGGTTCTCGGCCATTCCCGAGCACCAGCTGCGCGAGCATCCGTTCCTGCAGCTCATCGCGCTGTGGGCCACCTGCTTCACGCACGGCCCGTGGGACGCCATGCGCCTGCTCGAACAGTCGGGCTGCCTCGACAGCCCCATCCCCGAGGTGCGCGCCAACGCCCACACGCTCATTCCGCTGCTGCTGGCCATGGAAGACCAGCACGACGCCGCCTACGAAGCCGGCCGCGAAAGCCTCGCGCGCCTGCCCACCGGGCTGGCTTTCGCCGAAGGCGTGCTGCTCAACGCCATGGCCCACATCCTCGCGGTGCGCGGCGACCAGCGCGAAGCGCAGCGCCTGCTGGAGGCCGCGCGGCGCGAGCAGGGCAACAGCACCTTCAACCGCATGTACACCGAGTCGCTGGCGGGCCTGTTCGACCTCACCGAAGGCCGGCTGCGCCAGGCCACCGCGCGCCTGCGCATGGCGGTCGACTCCACCCATGCCGTCTCGTACAACCACAGCCACGGCAACGCCTGGGCCGGCGTGCTGTATGCCGGCGCCGTCTACGAGACCAACCAGCTGCTGCAGGCCGAGCACCTGCTGAACGTGTACCTGCCGCTGGCACGCGACGTCGGCCTGCCCGACCACATGATCCTGAGCCACGTCATGCGCTCGCGCATTGCTTTCCATGCGGGCGACATCGACGCCGCCTTCCAGTCGCTCACCGAACTCGAATACCTGGGCCATCACCGCCAGCTGCCGCGCGTGGTGGCGGGCGCCAAGCTGGAGCGCGCGCACATGCTGCTGCTGCAGGGCAACGGCCCCGCCTCGCGCGACGAACTGCAGCGCGCCGACGACCCCGAGCTGTGGGAACGCGAGCGCCGCCAGCGCCTGCCCGCGCACGACCTCGACTACCTCGCGCTCGCCAAGGCACGCTGGGACATCGCCTTCGGCGACGCGCGCGCCGCCCTGGCCGTGCTCGACGCCGAACTGCACGCCGCCGTGGCCGCCAACCGCAACCGCCGCGCGCTCAAGCTGCGCGTGCTGCGCGCACTGGCGCTGCAACGCGCGGGCGACCTCGCCACCGCCATCGAAGAAATCGGCGCCGTGCTGCAGACCGCGAGCCAGGAAGGCTTCGTGCGATTGATTCTCGACGAAGGCCCGGCCGTGGGCACGCTGGTGCACCGCTACGCCGCCGCCATGCAGCAGGAAGCCGGCGCGGTCGCGCCCGTGCTGCGCAGCGACCCGATCCTGGCCGACTACCTGCAGCGGCTGCTGCAGGTGCTCGGCCCGCCGCCTTCAGCCATCGACGCCGAGGCGCCGTCGGGCGACGCCACCAAGGAGCCGCTCACGCGCAAGGAGATCCGCGTGCTGCAGCTGCTGGCCGAGGGCTACTCGAACAACGCCATGGGCGAGAAGCTGTTCGTGTCGGAGAGCACCGTGCGCACACACTTGCGCAACATCAACATGAAGCTGGGCGCCAAGCGCCGCACCGAGGCGGTGGCGATTGCGCGCAAGCTCGGCGTGATTCGCTAGCCAACCGTCTTGTCAGGCAGCCAGCCGCTGCCGCTTGTCCTGCGCATCGCGCCCCGCGATGCTCTCGCGTGCACGCTTCCAGTCCTCGTCCTGCCACTGCGACATGCGCGAGAAATTCCCGCCGGTGGCCTGGAACTGCGCGCCGTCGATGGCGATGGTCTGGCCGTTGACGTACTCCGAACCGGGGCCCATCAGGTAGGCCGCGAGGTTGGCCAACTCGGGCATGCGGCCGTTGCGGTCCATCGGATTGCGTTCGGCCTTGTGCTCGCCGCCGCCGGGGTTCAGGCGCGCGCTCATGCCTTCGGTGGGGAACAGGCCCGGCGCAATCGCATTGAAGCGGATGCCGCGGCCTGCCCACTCGACGGCCAGCGACTGCGTCATCGCGTGCAGGCCGGCCTTGGACATGGCCGAAGGCACGGTGAAGGGCGAGCCGTTCCACACCCAGGTCGTGAGGATCGACAGCACCGACGCCGACTTGCCTTCGGCCAGCCAGCGCTTGCCGCATTCCAGCGTCATGCAGAAGCTGCCGCGAAAGACGATGTTCGAGATGGCGTCGAAGGCGCGCGGCGAGAGGTCCTCGGTGCGGCTCACGAAGTTGCCGGCCGCGTTGTTGATGAGGCCGTCGAGCGCGCCGCCGTCGGCCCAGATCTCGTCGAGCATTTCGGTGATCTGCGTGTCGTGGCGGATGTCGCAGGTCTTGGCGATCACGCGGCCGCCGTGCAGGTGCATCAGCTCGGCGGCGGTTTCTTCCAGCACCGGAGCGCGGCGCCCGCAGATGTAGACGTCGGCGCCGAGCAGCAGCAGCGCCTCGCTCATCACGCGGCCCAGACCACTGCCGCCGCCGGTCACGAGGTAGCGGCGGCCGGCCAGCAGGCCGGGCTTGAACATCAGGTCGTCGAGGGTCATGGGAATCCTTGTGTGCACGCAAAGCACGTGCGGGATGAAGATGAAGCTCAGCGCCCCGTGTAGACGGGCGCGCGCTTCTCGAGGAAGGCGGTCATGCCTTCGCGGAAATCGCGGGTCTGGGTGCACAGCACCTGGTTGCGGTCTTCCATGGCGATCACCGCTTCCATGCTGCCGGCGTCCACCGCCAGGCCCAGCGCCTCCTTGGTGAGGCGCAGCGCCACGGGCGTCGCGTTGAGCATGTCGTCGGCCAGCGCCTGCGCCTCGGCCTGCAGCGCGGGCAGCGCGTCGATGCGGCTCACGAGGCCCAGGGCGTAGGCGCGCTGGGCGTCCATGAAGCGGCCGGTGAGCATGTATTCGGCCGCGACCGAGCTGCCGACCATGCGCGGCAGGAAGTAGCTCACGCCCACGTCGCAGGCCGACAGGCCGATGCGGATGAAGGCGGCGTTCATGCGCGCGTCGGGTGTCACGAGTCGCACGTCAGAGGCCAGCGCGAGCGCGAAGCCGCCGCCGCTGGCCGCGCCCTGCACCACGCTCACGATGGGCTGCGGGCAGCGCCGCATGGCCAGCATGATGTCGCGGATGCCCTTCTGCTGTTCGAGCATGTCGGCCACGCCGAGGTCTTCGCCGCCGACCTGTTCCTTCAGGTCGAGGCCGGCGCAGAAGGCACGGCCCGCGCCCTGCAGCACGACCGCGCGCTCGGGGCTGCGGGCGCTCAGGCCTTCGAAGTACTCGCGCAGCGCGCGCACTAGCGCCGGGTCGAGCGCATTGAGGCGCTCGGGCCGGTTCAGCGTGAGCCAGGCGACGCCGCCACGTCTTTCGATCTGCAATATGTCACTCATGACCGTCACAGCGCGCGCGAGATCACTTCTTTCATGATCTCGTTGGTGCCGCCGTAGATGCGCTGCACACGGCCGTCGGCATACATGCGCGCGACCATGTACTCGCTCATGAAGCCGTAGCCACCGAAGAGCTGCAGGCACTCGTCGACCACGCGGCCCTGCGTCTCGGAGCCCCAGAGCTTGGCCATGGAGGCGGTGGCGGTGTCGAGCTTGCCGGCCACGAGGTCTTCCACGCAGCGGTCGATGAAGGCGCGGCCAACCTTGATCTGCGTGGCGATCTCGGCCAGCTTGAACTTGGTGTTCTGGAACTCGGCGATCGGCTTGCCGAAGGCCTTGCGGTCGCGCACGTAGTCGAGCGTGGCCTGGTAGGCGCCTTCCATGGTGGCCAGCGCGTTCACGCCGATGATGGTGCGCTCGTAGGGCAGGTCGCTCATGAGCTGGAAGAAGCCCTGCCCTTCCTGGCCGCCCAGCAGCGCGTCGGCCGGCACGTGCACGTCGTCGAAGAAAAGCTCGGAGGTGTCCTGCGCCTTCATGCCGATCTTGTCGAGCACGCGGCCCACGCGGTAGCCCTCGCAGCCCTCGGTCTCGACGATGAGGATCGAGGTGCCCTTGGCGCCCTGCGTCGGGTCGGTCTTGGCCACGACCAGCACCACGCCGGCCAGGAAGCCGTTGGTGATGAAGGTCTTGGAGCCGCGGATGCGGTAGCTGCCGTCGGGCTGCTTCTCGGCGCGCGTGCGCACGCCCTGCAGGTCGGAGCCGGCGCCGGGCTCGGTCATGGCGATGGCGCCCACCAGTTCGCCGCGCGCCATGCGCGGCAGGTAGCGCTGCTTCTGCGCTTCGGTGCCGTGGTTGAGGAAGTAGTGCGCCACGATGGTGTGCACCGAGCTGGCCATGCCGGTGAGCGCGCGACGTGCCTTCTCTTCATAGAACACGGCCTCGTGGCGGAAGTCGCCACCGGCGCCGCCGTAGGCCTCGGGGATGTCGGAGCACAGCAGGCCGAGCGCGCCGGCCTTGCGCCACACCTCGTGGCCGACATGGCCGCGCTTGCGCGCCTCCTCGTCGTGCGGCACGACTTCGGTCTCGATGAAGCGCACGACGTTGTCGCGGTACAGCTCCAGTTCTTCGTCGCTCCACGAACGGCGGAAATCGATGGGCATGGGGTGGTCCTTCAGTGTCTTGAAATCGGGGGAATGGGGTTCAACCCACGCGGCGTTCCTTGCCGGCCCAGAAGGGCTCGCGCAGCTGGAATTTCTGCAGCTTGCCGGCCGCCGACAGCGGCAGCGCATCGCGGAACTCCACGCTGCGCGGGCACTTGTAGTTGGCGATCTGGTCGCGGCAATGGGCGATGACCTCATCGGCCGTGAGCGACATGCCCTCGCGCAGCACGATCACGGCATGCACCCGCTCGCCCCACTTGTCGTCGGGCACGCCGATGACGGCGGACATCAGCACCTGCGGCATCTGCGCGATGGCGTTCTCGACCTCGGCCGAGTACACGTTCTCCCCGCCGCTGACGATCATGTCCTTCATGCGGTCGACCACGAACAGCAGACCGTGTTCGTCCATGTAGCCGCCGTCGCCGGTGTGCATCCAGCCACCGCGCAGCGCGGCCTCGGTTTCGGCAGGCTTGTTCCAGTAGCCCTTCATGACCATGGGGCCGCGCGCGACGATCTCGCCGACCTGGCCGGGGGGCACTTCGTTGTCCTCGCCGTCGACGATGCGGATCTCGGCCACGGGCACCGGCGTGCCGGCCGCGCGCAGCAGGCGGTTGCGGTCGGGCCCGGGCAGGTGGAAGTGCGGCATCAGCACGGCCACAGTGGGCGACAGCTCGGTCATGCCGTAGGCCTGCGAGAAGCTGGTCTTCGGCAGCGCGGCCATTGCCTGCTCGAGCAGCGCCACGTCGATGGGCGCGGCGCCGTACAGCAGCATCTGAAGGCTCGACAGGTCGAACTCGGCGAAGCGCGGGTGCTCGATCACGCGCTTGATCATGGTGGGCACCAGGAACATCTCGGTGGCGCGCGCGGCCTGGATGGCCTGCAGGATCGCGACCTCGTCGAACATCGGCACCACGTGCTGCGGCACCAGCCGCAGGATGCTCTGCAGCGACAGCCCGCAGCCGGCCACGTGGAACATGGGCACGGCGATGACCACGGCGGCATTGCGCGTCTCGCGCGGCACTGCCGCCACCGAACTCAGCGCGTTGATGTAGAGACTGCCGTGCGTGAGCATCACGCCCTTGGGCCGGCCGGTGGTGCCGCCGGTGTACATGATGGCGGCCAGCTCATCGGCGCTGTGCGGCGCGTCCTCGATGGGCCGGGCCTCGGCCAGCAGCGCTTCGTAGCCGACCATGCCCTCGGGCACCGCGCCCTCGCCGCAGTACACCACGGTGCGCTGCGAGGTCGAGAGCTTGCGCAGCTCGCCGGCCATCGGCGCGAACAGGTCGTCCACCAGCAGGATGCGGGTGTCGCAGTCGTCCAGCGAGTAGGCGACCTCCTTCGGGTTCCAGCGGATGTTCACCGGATTGATGACACCGCCCCCCCACCACGTGCCGAAGAAGAATTCGACGAAGCGGTGCGAGTTGAGGGCCATCATGCCGACGCGGTCGCCGCGCGCCATGCCGAGCTGCTGCAGCACGGCACCGAGGCGCGCCACGCGGTCGGTGAGCGTGGCGAAGTCGAGGCGATGGTTGCCGCAGACCACGGCGGTGTCGCGGGCCTTCTCGCGGCGGCCCTTGTGCAGGGGCTGGGTGAGGAACATGGGTTTTGTCTCCTTGGTGGTTTTTCAGGCAACCCGGCGCGCGTGACCCGCCCAATGCGGTTCGCGCAAGCGGTACTTCATGACCTTGCCGGCGCCCGAGATCGGCAGCGCCTCGACGAACTCGATGCTGCGCGGGCACTTGTAGCCGGCGATCAATTCGCGGCAATGGGCGATGAGCGCGTCGGCATCCGCGCCGGTGCCAGGCTTGCGCACGACCACGGCATGCACGGCCTCGCCCCAGCGCTCGTCGGGCACGCCGATGACCGCGGCGGCGGCCACGGCAGGGTGGCGCGCAAGTGCGCCCTCGACCTCGGCGCAGTAGATGTTCTCGCCACCGCTCACGATCATGTCCTTGTAGCGATCGACGATGAAGACGAAGCCGTCGTCGTCCATGCGGGCAGCGTCGCCGGTGTGCATCCAGCCATCGCGCAGCGCGGCCGCCGTCTGCTCGGGCAGGTTCCAGTAGCCCTGCATCACGCATGGGCTGCGCACCGTGAGTTCGCCGACTGTGCCGCGCGGCACCTCCTGGCCGTCGCCGTCGCACACGCGCAGGTCGATGCCCGAGAGCGCCTGCCCGGCCGAGGCCAGCTTGCCGAGCTTGCGGCCTTCGGGCGAGTGGTAGTGGCGCGTGAGGTAACTCACGCCGGCCGACAGCTCGGTCATGCCGTAGCCCTGCGCGAACTCGGCCTGCGGGAAGGTGGCGAAGGCGCGCTCCAGCAGCGCCTCGGTGATCGGCGAGGCGCCGTAGCCGACGAAGCGCACGCTCGACAGGTCGGCTTGCGCGGTGCGCGGGTCGTCCACCAGCATCTGCAGCATCGCGGGCACGGCCATGAGGTTGGTGGCGCGGTCGCGCTCGATGGCCGCGAGCATGCCGTCCACGGTGAAGCCCGGCAGGATGATCTGTGCGCAGCCCATGAGCACGCCGCGCAGCAGGAACGACAGCCCCGCCAGGTGAAAGAGCGGCGCCACCTGCAACAGCCGCGCGCTGTCGTCGAAGAAGGCGCCGAGCATCGACACCTGCGCGTTGATGACCAGCGCCGCGTGGCTCAGCATCACGCCCTTGGGCCGGCCGGTGGTGCCGCCGGTGTAGAACACGCCCGCGAGGTCGTCGCCACCGCGCAGCGCGTCGGGCACGGGCTCGCTCTCGCGGATCAGGGCCTCGCAGTCGGTCATGCCCGTGGGCGCCTGCCGCTCGCCCATGTAGATCCAGGTGGTGACGGCGCGCGCGGCGGCGCGCAGTTCGCCGGCCACCGGCAGGAACTGGTCGTCCACGAAAAGAATGCCGGTGGCGCAGTCGTCGAGCGAATGCGCCATCTCGGCCACGCTCCAGCGCGTATTGACCGGATTGACCACGCCGCCAGCCCACCACACGGCCAGGTAGTACTCCAGCGTGCGATCGGCGTTCAGCGCGAGCACGCCCACGCGGTCGCCAGGCTGCACGCCCAGCCGCCGCAAGGCACCCGCCAGGCGCGCGACGCGTTCGCCGAGTTCGCCATACGTGCGGGTGCGGCCCTGGAACACGGTGGCGACGGCGCGCGGGCTGCATTGCATGACGCGGTGCAGGGCCTGCGTGAGGTACAGCTGCGGTTGCGACGGTTGCATCGAAGACATGGGCAGGGGCTCCTGTCGGTGCGTGGATGCCATGCATGCGCGGATGCGCATGCCCGGGAGAGACAAGCGAAAGACGTCAGCGCGCTTCGGCCACGGGCACGGCGGCGCCCCAGCGTTGCAGCAGGGCCTGCCCGTCGTCGGGCGACACGGCCGGCGGCACGACCGGCGCGGTGCGGCTGAAGCGCGGCGCGGGCGCGGGCTGCACCACGCCGCCCACGGTGGCGAAGGTGCCGCGCGCCACGTTGTGCGGGTGCTGCGGCGCCTCGTCCCAGTCGAGCACGGGGGCGAAGCAGGCGTCGCTGCCTTCGAGCAGCACGCACCATTCGTCGCGCGTGCGGGTGCGGAACACGTCGGCCAGCCGCAGCTTGAGCAGCGGCCAGCGGTCGGCGTCCATCTGGGCGTCGAAGGCCGGGTCGTCGACGAGGCCGCAGCGCTCGCGCAGCAGCGCGTAGAACTGCGGCTCGATGGAGCCGATGGCCACGTACTTGCCGTCGGCGCAGGCGTAGGTGTCGTAGAAGTGGGCGCCGCCGTCGAGCATGTTCTCGCCGCGCTGGTTGCTCCATTGGCCGGCCGACTTGAAGCCGTACATCATGGCCGACAGCAGCGCCGCACCGTCGGTCATGGCGGCGTCCACCACCTGGCCCTGGCCCGAGGCCTTGACCTCGTGCAGCGCGGCCAGCAGGCCGAAGGCCAGCAGCATGGCGCCACCGCCGAAGTCGCCCACGTAGTTCAGCGGCGGCACGGGCGCCTCGCCCGAGCGGCCGATGGCGTGCAGCGCGCCGCTGATGGCGATGTAGTTGATGTCGTGGCCGGCGGCGTGCGCCAGCGGGCCGTGCTGACCCCAGCCGGTCATGCGGCCGTAGACCAGGCGCGGGTTGCGCGCATGGCACTCGGCCGGGCCCAGGCCCAGGCGCTCCATCACGCCGGGGCGGAAGCCCTCGATGAGGATGTCGGCGCGCGCGATGGCGTCGAGCACCGGGGCCGCAGCGCCGGGGGCGCGCAGGTCGACCTCCCAGGTGCTGCGCCCGCGCGCCAGGATGTCGTGGGGGTCGCGCCGCGTGCCGGGGCGCGTGATGCGAAGCACCTCCGCGCCCATGTCGGCGAACAGCATCGCGCAAAAGGGGCCGGGGCCGATGCCGGCCATCTCGACGACCCGAAGTCCTTTCAGGGGTCCTGCCATGTGTGTCTCCTCTGGCGCGCACCGGGCGGCCTGTTGTATGAGGGCATCTTGGCGCGCGGGGCCCGCCGTCGCATCGTCTGAAGCGACGAAAGCGAGGCAGACCCGCTCAGCAACCTGTTCAGTGGCCCGTTCAACGGCCCGTGAAGACGGGCGCGCGCTTGGCCGCGAAGGCGGCGGCGGCCTCGCGGAAATCCTCGGTCTTCAGCGCCAGCACCTGGGCGCGGTTCTCCACCTCGAGCGCGGCATCCAGGCTGGGCGCCTCGAGGTTGGTCCACATGACCTGCTTGGTGTGGCGCGTGGCGTAGGGGCTGTTGCGCAGCACGTCGGCGGCCATGGCGAGCGCGCGCGGCAGCACCTCGGCATCGTCCACCAGCGCGGCGACCAGACCAATGCGCTCGGCCTCGTCGGCCTGCACCGGCCGGCCCGTGAGCATCAGTTCGAAGGCGCGCGAGGCGCCCACCAGCCGCGGCAGGTGGTAGCTGATGCCGCACTCGCCGGCCGTGAGGCCGATGCGCACCGCGCCCACATGGAACGAGGCCGAGCGCGCGGCCACGCGGATGTCGGCGCCCAGCGTGAGCGCAAAGCCCGCGCCCACGGCCACGCCGTTGACGGCGGCGATCACCACCTTGTCGAGCGCGCGCAGCCGCCGCACCATGCCGGCGAACAGTTCCTGCCCCGCCATCAGGTCGGTCACCGAGGGCTCGCCGGCCAGTGGCTGGTCGTCGCGGCGCGTAAGCGGCGTGGTGAGGTCCCAGCCGGCGCAAAAGCCTCGCCCCGCGCCGGTGAGGATCAGCACGCGCACGCCGTCATCGTGCGCCAGCGCATCGAGCGCGGCGCACAGGCGCCGCACGGCGGGCTGGCTCAGCGCGTTGAGGCGGGCCGGACGGTTCAGCGTGAGCAGCGCGATGCCGTCGCGGCTGCGGTCGATGAGGATGTCTTCTTCGGTGTCGGACATGGGCGTGGCCTTTCTGGCTGGGTGAATGAGGAACTGCCGCCTTCTCGCTTCATGCGTCGTGAGCTGATATCCCCTTCGCGAGACACCGCGGAACCGGCTTCGCCGGGCCGCAGGTGTCGCCCTCGGTAGGGGGTAGGCGAAGCGACACGAAGTGCGCGAAGCCCGGGGGCGAGCCCAATGTCAGCGGCCGGTCCAGCGCGGCGCACGCTTCTCGATGAAGGCGCGCGGGCCTTCCTTGAAGTCCTGGCTGGCGGCCACGCGTTCGAAGGCATCTCGCGTGAGGGCACGCAACGCAGCCTCGTCGAGCCCGCTGTTCGCCTCGCGTGCCACGCGCAAGCTCTGGCGCACGGCCACCGGCGCATTGCGTGCGATCTCGGCGGCCAGTGCCAGCGCGGCTTCGCGCAACCCTTCCACATCGTCCACGAGGCGATTGACCAGCCCGAAGCCGTGCGCGCGCTCTGCATCGAGCTGGCCCGCCGTGAGGATCAGTTCGAGCGCGATATTCGGCGGAATGGCGCGCGGCAGCCGGTACAGCCCGCCCGCCGCGGCGATCAGCCCGCGCAGCACCTCGGGCAATCCGAAGGCCGCCTGCCGCACGGCCACCACGAGGTCGCAGGCCAGCACGAGCTCGGTGCCGCCGGCCAGCGCCTTGCCGTTGACGGCGGCGATCCACGGCTTGCTGCGCTCGCGGAACACGAAGCCGCCGAAGCCGCCGCGCTCGGTGCGCAGCGCGCTACCGCGGCCGGCCGACACTTCCTTCAGATCGGCGCCCGCGCAGAAGGCCTCTCGGCCGGCACCGGTGAGCACCACGGCGCGGATGTCGTCGTCGGCCTCGGTGGCGTCGACGGCGGCTTCGAGACCCGCGGCGACCTCGCCGTTGATGGCGTTGCGCGCCTCAGGGCGATCGATGGTGACGAGGGCGACATGGCCCGGCAGGCGCTCAAGGGTGACGGCGGTCATGCAACGCTCCAGTTCAAGAGTTCATCGGTGCCAGCGGTCACGGCGCCGCTGCAGCCGACAGGGCTGCGATCGAGGTCGGTCAGCACCTTCAGCGAGGCAGCATCGGTACCTTCGACACGCGCCATGAGCCGTTCGCCGGCCGGCGTGCGTGCGATCACGATGCCCTGCGAGGGCTGGCCGTCGCGGCCGTAGACCACGGTGAAGGTCTCCAGCGTGGCGGCGCCCGCGTACTGCAGCGCCAGCGGCGGCACCGGCCCGCGTCGCGCGTCGGCGGCGGCCTGCACGCTGTAGTCGGCCTTCGGCAACCCCTGCGGCGGCGGGCTGGAGCCCAGCACCAGCGCATGGTGCTTGGTGACGTACTCGCCCTGCCCGTAGAGCAGCGCGGCCTTGCCCTTGGGCGCCTCGCGCAGCGCGCGCACCAGGCCGGCGGCGGCGTGCGTCATGTAGTCGTTCAGCGGCGCGCCGAAGAAGCTCAGGCCGCCGGTGGAAGTCATGCGCGCCTCGGGCGCCAGGCCCAGCGTGCGACGCGCCATCTTGGGCACGATGGGGAAGCAGCTGTACAGCTCCAGCATCTCGAAGGCCGAGGCGTCGCCGCCGACCTGCGCAAGCACGGTCTCCATCACGAGGTCCTGCGCGTGCGAGCGGTGGTACTGGTCGCGCTGCAGGTAGTCGCGCGGCTCGCGCGCGGCGGCGCCGTCCCACACGTAGACCCAGCGGTCTTCGGGAATGCCGAGTTCGCGCGCATGGCCCACGCTGGTGAGCAGCACGGCCGCGCCCATGTTGACCACCGGGTTGGCCACCATGTGCTTGGTGTAGGGCCAGGCGATGAGGCGGTTGGCCGCGTCGATGCGCGCAATGTCTTCGGACGTGAAGGGCTTGCGCAGCCAGGCGTAGGGATTGGCGGCGGCCACCTCGGAGTAGCGCGCCCACAGGCGCGACGATTCGTCCTGCGCCTGGCGCGGCGTCTGGCCCCAGTGCGCGAGCGCGGCGTTCTCGTAGAACGGGTAGATGGTGATCGGCATGGCCGCGCCGAGGCGGATCGCCACCGGGTGGCAGATGTCGGTGCCGCGCACCAGCTTCACGCTGTCGTCGCGCGGCGTCCAGTCGAGCGCGATGCCTTGCTTGGCGGCCGCGTCGACGGTGTAGCGTGCCTCGGCACCGGTGATGGCCGCCACTTTGCTCTCGCCGCGCGCGATGCGCAGCGCGGCCTCGTGGATGTAGCGCACCGGCGATTCGCCGCCGGTCTCGCCGTAGACGCTGCGCGCCGGGCTGCAACCCAGACGCGCATTGAGCAGCGCGGGCGCATCGGTGTAGGGCCACGAGTATTCGCAGACGATGTCGAGCGAATCGAGCCCGGCCAGGAGCGCGGCGGCGCCGCTGTCTTGTTCGGCTGCACGCATGGCGCGCGCCATCAGTTCGATGGGTTCGAGGCCTTCGGCGGCCTCCTTGGTGCGGTGGGTGATCTCGCCGACGCCGACGATGACCGGCGTGCGGTCGTCCAGTGCTGTCATGGTTGCTGCTGCGAAAGTTATTGCTGTTGTTGAAGCTGCGCCACGCGGCGCAGGTGCCACGCGGGCGGGCCGAACTGGCCTTCGATGAGGGTGGCGCGGCGCACGTAGTGGCCGACGGCGAGTTCTTCGGTCATGCCCATGCCGCCGTGCAGTTGCACCGCGCCCTGCCCCACGGCGCGGCAGGCCTTGGCGACCGCGACCTTGGCGGACGACACCGCGCGGGCGCGCGCCTGCGGGCTGGTCGTGGTGGCCATCGCCTCGCCCACGCTGGCGGTGAGCGCGTCGGCCTGTTCCAGCGCCATGTGCATGTCGGCCAGCCGGTGCTGCAGCACCTGGAAGCTGGCGATCGGCACGCCGAACTGCTTGCGCTGGCGCACGTAGTCGAGCGTGTCGCGCATCAGCCGGCGCAGGATGCCGATGGACTCGGCGCAGACCGCGAGCGTGGCCTCGTCGAGCGCCTGCTCGATCTGCGGCAACGCGCCGCCTTCGGTGCCGAGCAGCGCGTCGGCCTCCAGGCGCACCGATTCGAAGGCGATGTCGGCCGCGCGGCCGCCGTCGCGCGTGGGGTAGGCCCGTAGCTGCACGCCCGGCGCGTCCTTGGGCACGACCAGCAGCGAGAGGCCGCTGTCGCTGCGCGCGGTGACGATGAAATGGCTTGCCCAGGGCGCGGCCTGCACCACGGCCTTGCGGCCGTCGAGCCGCAACCGGCCATCCGACTCGCGCACGAGCCGCGTGCGCACGTCGTCGCGCGCATGGCGGCTGTGCGGCTCGCCGTGCGCGAAGGCCAGCACGGCCTGTCCGTCGACGACGCGCGCGAGCAATGCATCGGCGAATGCGCCCGGATGGCGCTGCAGCAGACCGGCGCCGATCACGAGCGTGGAAAGGTACGGCTCGGCCGCGAGCGCGCCGCCCAGCGTGGGCATCAGCGCGAGGTGCGCGGCCAGCCCGAGGCCCAGCCCGCCCTGCGATTCGGGCAGGGCCGCGCCCAGCAGCCCGAGGTCGCGGGCCAGGCCTTGCCAGAACGGCGGCGGCGCGTGGTCGGCGGCAGCCAGCGCATGCAGGCGTTGCTCGAAGCCGTGCTGGTCGTCGAGGTAGCGCGCCAGGCTGTCGCGCAGCATCGCGAGGGTGTCTTCTTGTTCGGTGAGGGTGGTCATGGCAAGCGGGCCTCAGCGTGATTGCAGCAACTGGGCCGCGATGATGTTTCGCTGCACTTCGTTCGAACCCGCGTAGATCGACGCGGCGCGGTCGTTGAGGTAGGCCGACATGGCGTACACCGAGTCCTCGGGCACGGCCAGCGCGCCCTGCAGGCCGTCGTCCAGCGGCAGGTTGACGGCAGCGTAGTGGGCGGCGATTTCCACGCCGAGTTCGGTCAGCCGCTGGCGCAGCTCGGAGCCCATCACCTTGCCCATCGAGGGCCGGATGCCGGGCGGCTCGCCGCGCGCCTGGGCACGCAGCGATTGCAGCTCGGTGGCCTCGACCGCGTCGATGGCGCAGTCCAGCTCCGCCAGGCGCAGCGCCATCTCGCGGGCCTCGTCGGCAGCGGCCTCGCCCGCGGCGGCGAAGGCGGTGTCGGCCGCCGTGCGCACCCGGCGCAGGCGCGCCCGCAGGAGCGGCGCCCAGGCGCTGCCGCGCTCGTGCTGCAGCAGGTACTTGGCGACGGTCCAGCCCTGGTTTTCCTCGCCGATCAGGCTGCTCGCGGGCACCCGCACGTCGTCGAAGAACACCTGGTTGAGCTCATGGTCGCCCGAGATGCTGATGATCGGGCGGATCGTCAGGCCGGCACGGGGAATGTCGAAGCACAGGAAGCTGATGCCCTGCTGCGCCTTGCCGCCCGAGGCGGTGCGCACGAGGCAGAACATGCGGTTGGCGTACTGCGCGTGGGTGGTCCAGATCTTGGTGCCGTTGATGACGTAGTCGTCGCCGTCGCGCACTGCCTTGCACTGCAGCGAGGCCAGGTCGGAGCCCGACTGCGGCTCGGAGTAGCCCTGGCACCAGTAGTCGTCGCCCGCGCGGATGCCGGGCAGCCACTTCGCTTTCTGCTCCGGCGTGCCGAACGCGATGATCACCGGCGCGACCATGCCGGTGCCCATGGGCGCGAGCGGCGGCGCGTCGGCCTCGGCCAGTTCGCTGGCGAAAAGATAGTGCTGCATCGGCGTCCAGCCGGTGCCGCCGTGCTCGACCGGCCAACTCGGCGTGCTCCAGCCGCGCGCGGCCAGGATGCGGTGCCAGCGGATGCCCTCGTCGTAGTCGGTGAAGATGCCGGCGCAGCGCCGGCCCGCGGCGCGCAGCTCAGGTGTCAGCTCGCGCGCAAGAAACTCGCGAACCTCGTCGCGAAACGCGGTCTCTGCCGCGCTGAGGGTCCAGGCCATGGTGTTGTCTCACAGGGGTTCACACCCGGCAAGTGTGCGGCGCGCGCGCCTGCGCGGCATCGTCGGATCGGACGAACGTGGCCGCCGCCACGGCGGCGGTGAGCGCTTTCTGCCTCAATGCAGGCCCCGGACCGGTCCGGGGCGAAGACGGGTCAGGCCTCGACGGCCTCGCGTGCCTCTCGGGCTTCGCGGGCCTCACGCACCGGCGCCGCCTTGGCCGCCACCGGCATGTGCTTCGCCCAGTCGATGATCTCCAGCGTGCCGTCCGCGTGCTCGGCCAGCGCCGTGAGGCTTTCCACCCAGTCGCCGTCGTTGCAGTACAGGATGCCGTCGATGTCACGCATCTCGGCATGGTGGATGTGACCGCACACCACGCCCTGCGCACCGCGGTTGCGGGCCTCGCGCGCCACGGCGTTCTCGAAGTCGCCGACGTAGCTCACGGCGCGCTTGACCTTGCCCTTGAGGTACTTCGAGAGCGACCAGTACGGCAGCCCCATGCGCGCGCGCAGCGAGTTCAGGTGCCGGTTGAGCTTGAGCGTGAACTCGTAGAGCGAGTCGCCCACGTAGGCCAGCCACTTGGCGCACTGGATCACGCCGTCGAACAGGTCTCCGTGGATGATCCACAGCTTGCGGCCGTCGGCGGTCTCGTGGATCCATTCGTCGGCCACGTCGATGCCGCCGAAGTTGTGGTGCAGGTACTTGCGGGCGAACTCGTCGTGGTTGCCCGGAATGAAGATCACGCGCGTGCCCTTGCGTGCCTTGCGCAGCAGCTTCTGGATCACGTCGTTGTGCGCCTGCGGCCAGTACCAGTGGCGCTTGAGCTGCCAGCCGTCGATGATGTCGCCGACCAGGAACAGGGTCTCGCACTCGGTGTGCTTGAGGAAGTCGAGCAGCGCCCGGGCCTGGCAGCCGGGCGTGCCCAGGTGCAGGTCGGAGATCCACAGCGTGCGAAAGCGCATCGGCGGGCGCGCCGAATCGTCGTCCTCCGGCTCGGGAGGCTGGATCGCGGTGTCGCGCCAGGCGCGAAGGAAGGCGTCGTCGCGTTGCATGGTCCGGCAGGTTCGCACCCGCGCGTGACCGCGCGATGGCGACTCCGTGACATCCCGGTGACGCGTGGCGACACGGCAACGCCACAATCGGCCGATGCGCTCTGGCCAGATCATCGTTCTCGTGTCCCCCGTGTTCTTCCTGCTGATCGCGATCGAGTTCGCGGTCGGCCGCGCGCGGGCCCGGCGCGGCACCGGGCAGGACACCTACCGCCTGGCCGACGCCGTGAACAGTATCGGGCTGGGCATGCTGAGCCAGATCAGCGCGGTGCTCACGGGGCTGCTGCGCATCGGCATCTACACCGCGGTGTATTCGGCGATCGCGCTCGTTCCGCAGGACGCGGCGCGCGAGTTCTGGACCACCTGGTACGGCTGGCTGCTGGCGCTGGTGTTCTACGACTTCTGCTACTACTGGCTGCACCGCATGGGCCACGAATCGGCCGTGCTGTGGGCGGCGCACGTGGTGCATCACCAGAGCCAGCACTACAACCTCTCGACCGCGCTGCGCCAGACCTCCAGCGGCGCGCTGCTGGGCTGGATCTTCTACCTGCCGATGGCGGCGGCCGGCGTGCCGCCGCTGGTGTTCGTGGTGGTGTCGCTCATCGACCTGCTCTACCAGTTCTGGGTCCACACCGAACAGGTCGGCAAGCTGGGCTGGTTCGACCGCTGGTTCTGCTCGCCCTCGAACCACCGCGTGCACCACGCGGTGAACGACCGCTACCTCGACCGCAACTACGGCGGCGTGCTGATCGTGTGGGACCGCCTGTTCGGCACCTTCCGCGAGGAGGACGAACGCTGCGTCTACGGCACGCGCGGCGAACTCAAGAGCTGGGACCCGCTGTGGGCCAACGCCGAGGTGTACTGGGCGCTGGCGAAAGACTCATGGCATGCGCGCCGCTGGTCCGACAAGCTGCGCGTGTGGTTCAAGCCGCCCGGCTGGCGCCCGGACGACGTGGCGGCGCGCTACCCGAAGCCGGCTTTCGACATCGCGAAGGTGACGCGCTACGAGCCCGTGGTGAGCCGGGGCGTGCAGTGGTTCGCGGGCCTGCAGTTCCTCGGGCTGCTCGCTGCCGTGACGGTGTTCCTTTGGCACTCCGACACCCTGCCGCTGCCGCAGGCCGCCACCTGGCTGGCCGCGCTGACGGCCGGGCTGTGGGCGGTCGGCGCGGTGCTGCAGGGCCGGCTGTCGGTCACCGAGGTGCTGCTGGTCGAGGCGGCCGCGCTGGCCACGGCGAGCGCGGCGCTGGGCATCGGCTGGCTGCACTTCATCTTCAAGCCGCTGGCCCTGGCGATCGCGATCGTCTTCGCGGCCCGTCGCGCACGGCAGCAGCCGGACGGCATGACGCGCTTCGACGCCCTGCTGCTGACCGGCCTGGTCTTCTCGCTCGCGGGCGACGTGCTGCTGATGGGATCGGCCAAGCTCTTCGTGCCCGGGCTCGTGTGCTTCCTGCTCGCGCACCTGGCGTACATCGCGCTGTTCCGCATCGGCGTCGGGCTGTTCCCGCGCCCGCGCGCATTGGCGGCCACGCTGCTGATCGGCGCGGGCATGTACGCCTTTCTGTGGCAAGGCGGCCTGCCGGCGGCGCTGCGCATTCCGGTCGGCTTCTACGTGGTGGTGATCGCCTGCATGGCCGCCCAGGCCATCGGCCGCGCTGCCGTTCTTCGCACGCGCGACCCGACCGCGCTCTGGGTGGCGGTGGGCGCCTGCTTCTTCATGCTGAGCGATTCGCTGCTGGCGATCAACCGGTTCGTGTCGCCGCTGCCGCTGGCGTCGCTGTGGGTGCTGTCCACGTACTACGTGGCGCAGATGCTGATCGTGCGGCACAGCCGCTCGGCTGCCTGGCTTTGTCTGGCTCCCTCCCCCAGCGGAGAAAGGAGCAAGGCCCGAACCTAGTCAGCGCAGCGCTGGATTTCCACCGTCGAGTGCCGGATCTCCTCGTGCATCGAGAAGCACGCCCGCACCTCGTCGGCCGTGAGCGTGGGTGAGTGCGTCACCACGGTCAGCGCGCAGGCATAGGCGCCCCGGCCGACGCGCCAGACGTGCAGGTCGGCCACGCGGGTCTCGGAATCGGCCAGCATGGTCTCGACGCCTTCGCGGATTTCTTCGGTGACGGGGTGGTCCATCTCGCGGTCGAGCAGGACCTTGCCGGTTTCCTTCAGCAGGCCCTTGGCCCAGACCGCGACGAGCACGGCGCCGACGATGCCCATGACCGGGTCGAGCCACGACCAGCCGTAGAACCAGCCGCCCAGCAGCGCCGCGATGGCGAGCACCGAGGTGGCGGCATCGGCCACCACGTGCAGGTAGGCGGAGCGCAGGTTCAGGTCGTGGCCGTGCGCGTGATCGTGGCCATGGTCGTGCCCGTGATGCGCGTGGTCATGCCCATGGCCGTGGTGGTCGTGCGAATGGCCCAGCAGCCGCGCGCAGACGAGGTTGACCACCAGCCCGAGCACCGCGATCGAGATCGCCTCGGGGTAGTGGATGGCCACGGGCGACCACAGGCGCTCCAGCGAGCCCACCACCATCAGCGCCGCGACACCCAGCAAGAGCAACGCGCTCGCGAAGCCGCCGAGCACCTCGATCTTCCAGGTGCCGAAGGCAAAGCGCGGATCGCGCGCATAGCGGCGCGCAGCCGCGTAGGCGAAGGCACTCAGGCCGATGGCCAGCGTGTGCGAACTCATGTGCCAGCCGTCGGCCAAGAGCGCCATCGAGTTGAACCACCAGCCGGCGCCGATCTCGACGACCATCATCGCGGCGGTGATCCACATCACCAGGCGCGTGCTGCGTTCGGCGGAGGCATTGCCGGCGCCGAACTGGTGGTCGTGCTGCCATGCGCTCAGGTCATGGGTGTGCATGGGGTCTTCAGGCTCCGAAGAGGTCCGGGCCGTCGGCGCGGCCCGAAGGCGGCGCCACGCCCAGGTGGCGGTAGGCCGCGAGCGTGGCGATGCGCCCGCGCGGCGTGCGTTGCAGGTAGCCCTGCTGGATCAGGTAGGGCTCGATCACGTCCTCGATGGTGTCGCGCTCCTCGCCGATGCTGGCGGCCACGTTGTCCAGGCCGACCGGGCCACCGTCGAAGCGGTGGATCACGGCCTCGAGCAGCTTGCGGTCCATGAGGTCGAAGCCCTGCGGGTCGACGTCGAGCATGGCCAGCGCCTTGTTCGCGATGTCGGCCGTGATGCGGCCGTTGCCCTTGACCTCGGCGTAGTCGCGCACGCGGCGCAGCAGGCGGTTGGCGATGCGGGGCGTGCCGCGCGAGCGACGCGCGATCTCGAAGCCACCGGCCTGGTCGGCCTCGACCTTGAGCAGGCCGGCGCTGCGGTGCACGATGAGCGCGAGCTCTTCAGGCGTGTAGAACTCCAGCCGCGCGACGATGCCGAAACGGTCGCGCAGCGGGTTGGTGAGCATGCCGGCGCGGGTGGTGGCGCCCACCAGCGTGAAGGGCTGCAGGTCGAGCTTGATGCTGCGCGCCGCGGGGCCCTCGCCGATCATGATGTCGATCTGGTAGTCCTCCAGCGCGGGATACAGGATTTCCTCGACGACCGGGCTCAGGCGGTGGATCTCGTCGATGAAGAGCACGTCGTTCGGCTCGAGGTTGGTCAGCAGCGCCGCGAGGTCCTTGGGCTTCTCGAGCACCGGGCCCGAGGTCTGGCGCAGGTTGACGCCCAGCTCGGCCGCCACGATGTGCGACAGCGTGGTCTTGCCCAGGCCGGGCGGGCCGAACAGCAGCACGTGGTCGAGCGCCTCCTTGCGCTTGCGCGCGGCGCCGATGAAGATTTCGAGCTGCTCGCGCACCTTGGCCTGGCCGACATATTCATCGAGCAGCTTGGGGCGCAAGGCCCGCTCGATGGCCTCCTCGTTGGGCGAAGCGGGGGCAGCGGACACCACGCGTTGCGGGGCGGGTGCGAAATCGTCGGTCTGGATGGTCATGGGCGGGGTTTTCGGTTGCGAGTTTAGTGCCGAGCGCCGCGCCGGGCCGCCCCAAGCAAGCGAGCGGCCCCCTCGGGGGGCAGCGAGGACACGAAGTGCCGAGCGTGGGGGCCATTCTTCACTGGCAGAATGCTTCGGCCATATAACGAAAGAGGGGAAGGCAACAGGTGTCGATCTACGAATTGAAACCGCGTTTCCAGGCACTGCTGCGGCCACTGGTGGGCCGCCTGCATGCCATGGGGGTCACGGCCAACCAGGTCACGCTGGCGGCCTGCGCGATCTCGGTCGTGCTCGGCCTGTGGCTGTTCTTCGCGGCGCCTTCTCTCGCGGCCTTCGGACTGGTCCCCGCCTGGATGTTCCTGCGCATGGCCTTCAACGCCATCGACGGCATGCTGGCGCGCGAGCATCACCAGCAGAGCAAGCTGGGCGCCTTCCTCAACGAACTGACCGACGTGGTCTCCGACGCCGCGCTCTACCTGCCCTTCGTGCTGGTGGTGCCGTTCGCGCCGTTCTGGGTCGGCACGGTGATCGTGCTGGCCGGGCTGAGCGAATTTGCTGGCGCATTGGGCCCCACGGTGGGCGCATCGCGCCGCTACGACGGGCCCATGGGCAAGAGCGACCGGGCCTTCGTGTTCGGCGCGCTGGGACTGTACGTGGCCCTCGGCGGGCCGCTGCCGGGCTGGACCGCCTTCCTGATGCCGCTCCTGGCCGCGCTCGTCGCGTGGACGGTCGTCAACCGCATCCGCCGCGCGCTGGCCGAGGCCGAAACCGGCGTCGATCGCCCCGCCGCCTGAAACAACCCCATACAAAATAAAGAAGAACCCTCTTCATGACCCTTTCCGCACCCCGCGTCGCCGCCGAACACCACTTCCGCACGCACGACGGCGAATCGCTTTTCTACCGCCACTGGCCGGCCACGGGCGCCGCGCGGCGCGGTGCCGTGCTGCTGTTCCACCGCGGCCATGAGCACGGCGCGCGCATGGCGCATCTGGTCGACGAACTGGACCTGCCCGACTTCGACTTCTTCGCCTGGGACGCACGCGGCCACGGCCGCTCGCCAGGCCAGCGCGGCTACAGCCCCAGCTTCGGCACCTCGGTGCGCGACGTGCAGACCTTCGTGCAGCACATCGCCAGCGCGCACGGCGTACCCGAGCACGACATCCACGTGGTCGCGCAGAGCGTGGGCGCGGTGCTGATCGCCACCTGGGCGCACGACTACGCCCCCAAGGTGCGCGGCCTCACGCTGGCTTCGCCGGCCTTCAAGGTCAAGCTCTACGTGCCGTTCGCGCGGCCGGGGCTGGCGCTGATGCAGAAGCTGCGCGGGCTGTTCTTCGTCAACAGCTACGTGAAACCGAAGTTCCTCACGCACGACCCCGAGCGCATCGAGAGCTACAAGACCGATCCGCTGATCACGCGCCCGATCGCCGTCAACATCCTGCTGGGCCTGTACGAAGCGGCCGACCGCGTGGTGGCCGACGCCAACGCGATCACGCTGCCGGTGCAGCTGCTCATTTCCGGCGCGGACTGGGTGGTGCACCACAAGCCGCAGCACCAGTTCTTCGACCGGCTGGGCAGCGCGGTCAAGACGAAGACGGTGCTGCCGGGCTTCTTCCACGACACGCTGGGCGAGAAGGACCGGGCACCCGCGGTGGCATCGATCCGCGAATTCATCCTGCAGCGTTTCGACGAACCGGCCGTGCCGGTCGACCTGCGCGAGGCGCACCTGAGCGGCCACACGGCCGAGGAATCGCGCGCGCTGGCCGAACCGCTCTCGCCCCTGTCGCCGCGCGGCGCCTACTGGGCGATCACGCGCGGCGGGCTGCGCGTGGGCGGGGCGCTGTCCAGCGGCATCGCGCTGGGCCACGCCACGGGCTTCGATTCGGGCAGCACACTCGACTACGTCTACCGCAACCAGCCGCAGGGCAAGGGCGCGCTGGGCCGGTCGGTCGACAACACCTACCTGAACTCCATCGGCTGGCGCGGCATCCGCCAGCGCAAGATCCACGTCGAGGAGCTGCTGCGCATCGCGATGGAGCGGCTGGTCGAGATGCACCGCGAAGTGCGGGTCATGGACATCGCGGCCGGCCACGGCCGCTACGTGCTCGACGCCGTGCTGGCCAGCCCGGTGAAGGCCAGCTCGATCCTGCTGCGCGACTACAGCGACATCAACGTGCGCGACGGCACGGCGCTCATCGCCGAGAAGGGCCTGGAAGACGTCGCCCAGTTCGTGCAGGCCGACGCCTTCGACCGCGTGAGCCTCGCGAGCGTCACGCCGCGGCCCACGCTGGCCGTGGTCTCGGGCCTGTACGAGCTGTTCCCCGACAACGAGATGGTGCGCCGCTCGCTCGCGGGCGTGGGCGACGCGGTGGAAGACCGCGGCTACCTGGTCTACACCGGCCAGCCCTGGCATCCGCAACTTGAAATGATCGCGCGCGCGCTCACCAGCCACCGCCAGGGCGAAGCCTGGGTGATGCGCCGGCGCACGCAGGCCGAGATGGACCAGCTGGTCGAAGAAGCGGGCTTCCGCAAGATCGACCAGCGGGTCGACGAGTGGGGCATCTTCACGGTGTCGCTGGCGGTGCGCGTCGCGCAATGACCGGCTGGCTGGCACAACGGCCCTGGAAGCGCGCCGCCGCGTGGCTGGTGTTCCTGGGGCCGCTGTTCTACGCGACCTACGGCTTCGCCAACTGGTGGGCCACCACGCGCACCAGCGTGCCCTCGATGGCCTTCGACTGGGAGCGGCAGGTGCCCTTCTGGGCCTGGACGATCTTTCCGTACTGGACCATCAACGTCTTCTACGCGCTGTCGCTGTTCCTGGCGCGCGATCGCCACACGCTGGACCGGCATGCGTTGCGGCTGGTGAGCGCCACGCTCATCGCCTGCACCTGCTTCATCCTCTGGCCGCTGCACTTCAGCTTCGGCCAGCCGGCGGTCGAGGGCGCGCCGGCCTTCCTGTTCGACGCACTGCGCGGCTTCGACCAGCCGTACAACCAGGCGCCCTCCCTGCACATCGCGCTGGCCGTGATCCTGTGGGACTGGTACCGGCGGTTCATCCGGCCGCTGTGGGCACGGTGGGTGCTGCATGTATGGGCCTTCGCGATCTGCGCCTCGGTGCTCACCACCTGGCAGCACCACTTCATCGACATCCCGACCGGCGCGCTGCTGGGCATCTTCTGCGTATGGCTGTGGCCGATGGCGCGCCAGGTGTCGATGCTGCGCGCATGGCGCCTTGCGCGCGATCCGCAGCGGCTGAAGCTCGCAGGCTTCTATGCCGTGGGCGCGGCGCTGTGCCTGGGCGTCGCACTGGCGACGGGCGGCGTGGCGCTGTGGCTGGCATGGCCGGCGGCGGCGCTGGCGCTGGTGGCGCTCAACTACCTCGGCTTCGGCGCGCGCGGCTTTCAGATGGACGGCCACGGCCGCATGGGCTGGGCGGCGCGCTGGCTGTTCGCGCCCTATCGCCTGGGCGCGGCCGTCAACGCGTGGCTATGGACGCGCAGGCTGCCCGCCTCGGTCGAGGTCGTACCCGGTCTGCGGCTCGGCCGGCGCCCCACGCACGCCGAATGGCTCGCCGCCGGCCAGCCCCGGCTCGTGAGCCTGTGCGCCGAACTGCAACTGCCGGCCGGCGTGCGGTCCACGCACGCGCGCTGCGTGCCGCTGCTCGACCTGGTGGTGCCGCCGCCCGTGCGCCTGCGCCGCGCCGCGGCCGTGATCGAAGGCCAGCGCCGTGCCGCCGCGCGTGACGGCGCGACGGTCTGGGTCTGCTGCGCCTTGGGCTTCTCGCGCAGCGCCGCCGCCACGATCGCCTGGCTGGGCCGCGACCAGGGCCTGGCGCAGGCCGAAGACACCGTGCGACGCGCACGTCCGCAGATCGTGCTGCGCGCCGCCTGGCGTGCCGCGCTCGCCCCCACACCTGACACCCCCTCGCGCCATGACTGACAACGAACGCGCCACCTGCACCGCCTTGGCCGGCCTGCTGCGCGCCGCCACCGTGCTCGCCTTCTGGGGCCTCGCGCTCACCTGCATCGCCGCGCTGGTGCTGGCGCTCACCATGCGCGGGCTCTCGAACACCGCCATCCTGGCCTTCGCCTCGGTGATGGTGCTGGGCGTGCTCGAACGCTACTTCGCCTTCCGGCTGCGGCTGGACCAGGCGCTGTTCGAAGGCTTGGCCAGTGGCCAGATCGCCTCGCTGGGTGCGCTGGACAACGCGCTCTCCGTGCTCGGGCTGCGCGACCCGCCGCCGCACCCCAGCGCCCGCGCGCTCGCCGACCGCGTGCAGGGAACCCGCCAACTGATGCAGCGTCACGCCATCGTGATCGCCTGCCAGAACGCGCTCTTCCTGCTCGCCCTCATGACACAGGAACTCGCTTGAACAACGACAACGGCAACCACACGAACGACAACAGCAAGAGCAGCAGCAGCGACGACAGCGCACGCCCAAGTGCCATCGTGCGCCGCGGGCTCGCGGTGGTGGCGGGCAAGCTGATCATCGGCGCGGCGGGCCTGCTGACCGGCGTGCGCGCCATCTGGTCGGGCACGAGCCCCAAGGCCGAGCAGACGCTGTACTTCGCCAACCACACGAGCCACGGCGACTTCGTGCTGCTGTGGGCCACGCTGCCGCCCGACCTGCGCGCCCTCACGCGGCCCGTGGCCGGGCAGGACTACTGGGAGGCCTCGAAGCTGCGCAACTTCATCGGCAAGGACGTGTTCAACGCGCTCATGATCCGCCGCGACGGCTCCGGCCAGGGCGGCAACCCGGTTGACCAGATGAAGGAGGCGCTGGAAGGCGGCGACTCGCTCATCATGTTCCCCGAGGGCACGCGCAACACCGGCGACGAGATCCTGCTGCCGCTCAAGAGCGGCCTCTTCCACCTGGCGCGCGCCTGCCCGCATGTGCGGCTGGTGCCGGTGTGGATCGAGAACCTCAAGCGCGTGCTGCCCAAGGGCGTGCTGGTGCCGATTCCGCTGGCCTGCACGGTGCGCTTCGGCACGCCGATCGTGCTGGAAGAAGGCGAGGACAAGGTGTCGTTCCTGGCCCGCGCGCGCGCGGCGATGCTCGACATGCGCCCCGAGTACGACCGCATCGACACCAACGGAAACAACGGCAGCAACGGCAACAACAACCAGAACGGAGGGACCGCCTCGTGATCGAACTGTCCCCCTTCGCCTGGACCACCTTCAAGCTCTTCGGCGGCGTCTTCGGCGTGCTCGTGCTGGCCTCGGCCATCGGCGCGCTGCTCAAGTGGCGCGTGGCGCACGGCCAGCCACATTCGGTGATCGACAACCTCAACTCGCGCGTCAACGCGTGGTGGGTGATGGTGGCGGTGATCGGCCTGGCCTTCGCCTTCGGCAAGGGCGGCGTGATCGTGCTGTTCTACCTGATCTCGTTCTACGCGCTGCGCGAGTTCATCAGCCTGGCCTACACGCGGCGCGGCGACCACGGCGCGATCGCGCTGGCCTTCTTCGTCGCTCTGCCGGGCCAGTACTTCCTGATCTGGATCGACTGGTACGGCCTGTATTCGATCTACATCCCGGTCTACGCCTTCCTGCTGCTGCCCATCCTGGCGGCCGTGGGCGGCGACACGCAGCGCTTCCTCGAACGCACCTCGAAGATCCAGTGGGGCCTGATGGTGTGCGTGTTCTGCATCAGCCACGTGCCGGCGCTGCTCACGCTGCAGATCCCGGGCTTCGAGGGCCGCAACCTGCTGCTGATCGCCTTCCTGGTCATCGTGGTGCAGGGCAGCGACGTGCTGCAGTACGTGTGGGGCAAGCTCTTCGGCAAGCGCAAGGTGGCGCCCGAACTCTCGCCCTCCAAGACCTGGGAAGGCCTGATCGGCGGCGTGGCCAGCGCCACCGCGCTGGGCGCGGCGCTGTACTGGGCCACGCCCTTCAACCCGTGGCAGGCCGCGCTCATGGCCTTCATGATCTGCCTGCTGGGCTTCTTCGGCGGGCTCGTGATGTCGGCCATCAAGCGCGACCGCGGCGTGAAGGACTGGGGCTCCATGATCGAAGGCCACGGCGGCATGCTCGACCGGCTCGACTCGGTGATCTTCGCGGCGCCGATCTACTTCCACGCGCTGCGCTACTGGTGGGTGCCGTGAGTCCGGCGGCGAAGAAAACGACGGCAAGCAAGGCGCTCAAGGCCGACCGCATCGTCGACGACACGCCGCTGGAATGCGCCGACGCAGCCGCACTGCTGCGCTGGTACCAGAAGCACCATGCGAGCCACGCCGGCGTCTGGCTGCGCATTGCGAAGAAGGCCAGCGGCATCGCCTCCGTCGACCACTCCGAAGCGCTGGAGATCGCGCTGTGCTTCGGCTGGATCGACGGCCAGCGCAAGAGCCAGGACGCGCAGTTCTTCCTGCAGCGCTTCACGCCGCGCACCGCGCGCAGCACCTGGTCGAAGATCAACCGCGACAAGGTGCTGAAGCTCATCGACGAAGGCCGCATGCAGGCCGGCGGCCTGGCCGAGATGGAGCGCGCCCGCGCCGACGGCCGCTGGGACGCGGCCTACGACGCCGCCAGCGTGGCCACCGTGCCGCCCGACCTGCAGGCCGCGCTCGACGCCAACCGCAAGGCCAAGGCCTTCTTCGCCACGCTGGATTCGCGCAACCGCTTCGCCATCCTGTTTCGCACGCAGGGCGCGAAGAAGCCCGAGACACGGGCCCGGCGCATCGCGCAGTTCGTCGACATGCTGGCCAGGGGCGAGAAGATCCACCCCTGAGAAGGTGTGAGGCCTGGAATCACTGCGGCCCGGTGCCGGTCGCGATGGCCCTGAGCTGGTCCGGGTCGACGATCCGGATGCGCTTGTAGCTCATGTCGATCACGCCTTCGGCGACCAGCCGGCCCAGCTCCTTGTTGATCGTCTGGCGCGACAGCCCGAGCATCGCCGCCAGGTCGTTCTGCGACAGGCGCACGGGCAGGCTTGCGGCGGCTTTCACCTGCATGCCGTAGAAGTGGATCACGCTCATCAGCGTGGCGGCCACGCGCCCGCGCACCGAGTTCAGCATCTGGTTCTGCAGCAGCGACACGCTCAGCCGCTGGCGCTGCAGGGCCATCTCGGCCACGCCGCGCCACAGCATGGGCTCGGTGTTGAGCACCGCGATCACGGCGTCGCAGGGCAGGTGGACGATCACCGAGTCTTCGTGCGCGTGGTAGTCGTAGGGCAGCGGCACTTCCGCGAGCAGGCGCACCAGCGGCGCCACCTGCCCGGGCCCGAGCAGCGCGTTGACGTACTTGCGCCCCACCGGACTCATGCTGCTGATTTCCAGGCTGCCTGACACCACCGCCAGCAGCTCGCGCTTGTGGCGATCGCGCGCCAGCACCTGCGTGCGGCGGCGGTAGCGCACCAGCCGCGCCGACTTCATCAGCTCGGCCCGGCGCGCGTCGGGCCAGTGCTGGAACAGCTCGTTCCAGCGCAGCCCGCGATCGAGCAGCTCGGCGCTCTCCTGCGCGTCCTTGGTGGCTTTGGCGGTGGAAACAGACGATCGGGCCAGCGGGTTCTCCCTGCCTTGATGTTCATGAATCTGTCAAAGCGTTGACAGATTCAGCGGGTCTTCATTTCTATCGTAAGCCCCGGACCTCGACAAGCACACAAGCGGCACCGCCCTGCCCCCGCAGGCGGCACACCGCACCTGGAGACACATCACATGAAGAAGACAGCCGCCGCCGGCCTCGCGCTGACGGCTTCCGCCCTTGCGCTCGCGCAAAGCACCGTGACCGTCTATGGCACAGTCGACCTGTACATGGCGCACGCCAAATCAGGCAACGCCTCGTCGACGCGGCTCGAGGACGGCGGCCAGACCGCCTCGCGCCTGGGCTTTCGCGGCACCGAAGACCTCGGCGGCGGCCTGGGCGCGCACTTCACGCTCGAGAGCGGCTTTGCGCCCGACACCGGCAACGGCACGCTGCCCGGCCCCGCGATGTCGTTCAGCCGGCAGTCCTTCGTGGGGTTCTCGGCGCCGTGGGGGCAGATCGACGCGGGCCGCATGTACACGCCGATGTTCTACGCGCTGTTCAAGGCCGACCCCTACGGCCTGAACTCGGTGTTCTCGCCCATCAACCTCGTGGCCGCCACCGACGCGCAGCCGGGCATGACACCCTTCGCGGCCCGTGCCAGCAACATGGTGCGCTACCGCACGCCGGCCAGCATGGAGTTCTTCGCCGACGTGGCCTACGCGCCGGGCGAGTCGAGCGCGCCGAGCCACCAGAGCGGCAACGTCTACGGCGGCAACTTCGGCTGGTCGCGCAAGCCCTACTACATCGCCTACGCCTTCCAGCGCGCGCGCTCGGGCTCGGCGGCAGCGCCCGTGGCCTCGCCCGCCACCACGACCTACCAGGCGCTGACCGGCTCGTACGAGCTGCCGTCGATCGGCCTGCAGCTGTACGCCAGCTACGTGCGCAACGCCTCCAGCCTGCCCAACGTGCCGACCGCCAAGCTCGTGAACCTGGGTGCCACCTACAACGTGACACCCGCGTCGAACCTGATCTTCGGCGCCACGCAGCGCAAGGTGGCCGAGAGCGACCGCTCTCAGCTGGCCTGGACGCTGGGCTACGACTACTACCTGAGCAAGCGCACCGTGGTCTACGCGCGCTGGCTGCGCCTGCTGAACCGGCACGGCGCCTCGGCCTCGCTCGCGACCATCCCCGTGGTGGTCAACAGCGGCAACGACGTGCGCGTGCTCGCCACCGGCATCCGCCACAACTTCTGACACCCGCCCGACCTCCGACTTCTCTCCCCATGGATTTCTTCTCTTCGCAAACCGAATCCCTCTCGGCCCTGTTCGCACCGCGTTCCATCGCGGTGGTCGGCGCCTCGTCCAACGCGCAGAAGATCGGCGGCATCCCGGTCGACTACCAGCGCCGCTTCGGCTTCGCGGGCGCGCTCTACCCGGTCAACCCGAATGCCGACCGCATCCAGGACCTGCAGGCCTTCCCGAGCCTGCGCGCCATCGGCCAGCCGGTGGACCTGGCGATCCTCGCGGTGCCCTCGGCGCTGGTCGACGGCGCGCTCGACGATGCGATTGCAGCCGGCGTGAAAGGCGTGGTGCTGTTCTCTTCGGGCTTCGCGGAAGTGGGCGCGGAAGGTGCAGCTGCACAGGCGCGGCTCGGCGACAAGGCGCGTGCCGCCGGCATGCGGCTGATCGGCCCCAATTGCCTGGGCTTCATGAACGTCGCGCGCCATGTGTATGCGACCTTCTCGCCGGCCCCCGGCGTGGGCCTCGTGAAACCGGGGCGCATCGGGCTGGTGAGCCAGTCGGGCGCGTTCGGTGCCTATGCGTACGCGATGGCGCGGGCACGCGGCGTCGGCCTGTCGCTGTGGGCCACGACCGGCAACGAGGCCGACGTGCAGGTCGCCGACTGCCTGGCCTGGCTCGCGCAGGACCCGGGCACCGACGTGATCATGGCCTACATGGAAGGCTGCCGCGACGGCCCCCGGCTGCGCGCGGCGCTGGCCCTGGCGCAGGCCCACGGCAAGCCGGTGGTGATGGTCAAGGTCGGGCGCACCGCGCTCGGCGCCGAGGCTGCTGCCTCGCACACGGCCTCGCTCGCGGGCGACGACGCGGTGTACGACGCCGTGTTCCGCCAGTACGGCGTGCTGCGCGCGCGCAACCTCACGGAGTTCTTCGACCTGGCCCACAGCGCGGCCGTGGCGGGCCGCCCGCGCGACCGCTCGATCGGCCTGTTCACGGTCTCGGGCGGCGTCGGCGCACTGATGGCCGACGATGCCTCGGCGCAGGGCCTGGATGTCCAGCCGCTGAGCGAGGCCGCGCAGGACACGCTGCGCAGCTGGGTGCCCTTCGCCGCGCCGCGCAACCCGGTCGACATCACGGGGCAGGTCACCAACGACATGACGCTGATGGAACGCACGGCCCGCGTGATGCTGGACGACCGCGGCTTCGCGTCGTGGATGGGCTTCATGGCAGCGGCCGGCGCATCGGACGCGTTCTGGCCGGTGCTGCGCGCGCTGGTGAGCTCGCTGCGCGAGGCCTACCCCGACACGCTGCTGGCGGTGAGCACGCTGCTCACGCCGGAGCGCCGCGCCGAGCTCGAAGCGATGCGCTGCCTGGTGTTCGCCGACCCGTCGGACGGCATCCGCACGATCGCTGCGCTGGCGGGACTGAAGCCTGCGGCGGCCGCGGTTGCAGCGCCCGCGTCGATCAAGGCGGCATTGACGCTCGCCCCCGGCACGATGTCCGAACCCGACGCGCTCGCGCTGCTGGCTGACGCCGGCGTGCCCGTGGTCGCGCACCGCGTGGTGCACAGCGCCGACGAGGCCGCAGCCGCTGCCGATGCGCTCGGCGAAGCGGTGGTGGTGAAGATCGTCAGCGCCGACATCCCGCACAAGTCGGATGTCGGCGGTGTGGCGCTCGGCCTGCGCGGCGGGGCGCAGGCGCGCGCGGCCTTCGAGCGCACGCGCGACCGCGCGCTCACGGCGCGGCCCGATGCGCGACTGGACGGCGCGCTGGTGGCGCGCATGCTGACCGGCGGTGTCGAGTGCATCGCGGGCGTGCACCGCGACCCGGTGTTCGGGCCGGTGCTGATGTTCGGCCTGGGCGGCATCCACGTCGAGACGCTGCGCGACGTGTCGCTGCGCGTGCTGCCCGTCACGCGCGACGACGCGCTGGCGATGGTGCGCGAGCTGCGCGCCTTCGCGATCCTGAACGGCGCACGCGGCCGTCCGCCCGTCGACCTCGGCGCGATCGCCGATGCGCTGTGCGCACTGGCCGACTTCGCGCAGCGCGCGGGCGACTCGCTCGACAGCGCCGAGATCAACCCGCTGATCGCACGCCCGCAGGCCGAGGGCGGCTGCGTGGCGGTCGACGCGCTGGTCGTCGGCCGCGCGCCCTGACAAACACCCCCGAACAACAACCACCGGAGACATCGCATGACGACGACATCGAAGAACGGCTTTTCGCGCGCACTCGGCCTGGGTGTGGCGCTGGCCCTCACGGCCGGCGGCGCGGCAGCAGCGACGGAAGCGCCCTACCCCTCCAAGCCCGTGCGCATCATCGTGCAGTACCAGGCGGGCGGCTCGACCGACATCCTCGCGCGGCTCGTGGCCGAAGGGCTGTCCAAGCGGCTGGGCCAGCCGGTGGTGGTCGAGAACCGCAGCGGCGCGGGCGGGATCATCGGTACCGACTACGTCGCCAAGAGCGCGCCCGACGGCTACACGCTGCTGCTGACGGTGCCGGGCCCCGTCACCGCGAACCTGGTGCTCTACAGCAAGCTGCCCTACGACCCGCGCACCGACCTGCGCATGGTGTCGGACATCGCCACCACGCGCACCGTGCTGGCGGTGCACCCGTCCATCCCCGCCACCGACTTCAAGAGCCTGATCGCCGCCGCCAAGGCCGCGCCCGGCAAGTACTCGATGGGCTCATGGGGCCCGGGCACGCAGCCGCACCAGATCCAGGTCTACATGGACAAGGCCTACGGCCTGCAGACGCTGCACGTGCCCTACAAGGGCGAGAGCCCGATGGCGATCGACCTGATCGGCGGCGTGATCCAGATGACGGTCGGCACCACCACCACGCTGCAGCCGTACATCAAGGCCGGCAAGCTGCGCCCGTTGGCCGTGGCCGGCACCCGGCGCGCCCGCGCGCTGCCCGACGTGCCGACCTTCGCCGAGCAGGGCTACGCCGACGAGGTCTACACGATGACCGGCCCGACCTCGCTGATGGCGCCGGCGAAGACGCCCGATGCCATCGTCGAGCGCCTGGGCCGCGAGGTCAGCGCGGTGGTGCGCCAGCCCGAGGTGAGCCGGCGCATCGAGGAACTCGGCGCCGAGCCCGTGGGCAACCTGCCCGCCGAATCCGCCGCGGCCTACAAGGCCTTCCTGCCCGTGACGCTGAAGCTCACGCAGGCCACGGGCGTGAAGCTCGATTGAACCGTCTTCCCACACCTTCTTCCACGAACCCCAGCTCCGAGGTCTTTCCCATGAACGCTCCCGTTTCCGCTCCCGCCTCCGTTCCCGATCTTGCCGTCGCCCGCAAGGCGCTCGCCCGCTCCATCGGCCTGGCCGCCTTCGTCTACGGCTATCCGCTCACCGAGACCTACCGCACCTGCGCCATGCAGACCGCGCCGCGGGCGGAACGCCGCGCCGGCGCTTCTGCGGGTTCGGACGTGCGCGCGCCGATGAACACGCTGCACCACGCGCCACGCCCCTCGACCGACCAGGACCGCGACGTGGTCACGCCCGCCAACGACCTGCTCTACACCATGGCCTGGCTGCACCTGGCCGACGGGCCGATGCTGCTCACGGTGCCCGCGTCGTCGCGCCATCCGGGGCGCTACTTCGTGCTGCCGCTGTACGACGCCTACACCGAGAACTTCGAGAACCTGGGGCCGCGCAACTGCAACCCCGAGGGCGAGACCGTGGTGCTCGTGGGCCCCGGCGGCACGGTGCCTGAATCGCTCGCAGCCCACCGTGTGGTGCGCTGCCCGACCGACCTCGTCTGGCTCATCGGCCGCATCCTCGTGGGCGACGAAAGCGACTGGCCGGCCGCGCGCGCGCTGCAGTCGGAGATCCAGCTGAAGCCGGCCCCCGGCACGGTGCTGAAGGGCCGCCCGGCCGCCATCGAGCAGTGGGCCGGCCCGCACGAGGACGCGATGGCCGCCGCCTTCGAGCACGGCGAGCCCGCCGCGCAGGTGGCGCCGCGCTTCTTCACCAACGTGTGCCATGCGCTGGCCGAGGCACCAGGCCGCGTGGAAGACCGCGCGCTGGTCGCGTGGTTCGGCCAGGGCGGGCTGCTGGCGAACGCCGCGTTCTCGTGGGACGCGCTGGAAGAACCGCTGCGCGAAGGCCTGATCGAAGGCTTCGCCGACGGCGTGCAGCTGGTCGGCGCGGTGGGCCGCAACCGCCGGCCCAAGCCCTGGTCGATGACGCCGGCCACCGGCCGCTACGGCAACGAGTTCCTCGGCCGCGCGCGCACCGCCTACCTGGGACTGGGCGCGCTGGCCACCAGCGAAGCCGTGTACGCCGCCGCGCACCACGACGCGAACCAGGAGCCGCTGGACGGCCAGCGCCGCTATGCGATGCGCTTCGAGGCCGGCGACCTGCCGCCCGCGGACGCCTTCTGGTCGGTCACGCTGTACGACAGCGACCGCTTCCTCTACCCCAACGACATCCGCCGCCATGCGATCGGCGACCGCACGCCCGGCCTGAAGCGCGGCGCCGACGGCAGCCTCGAGCTGGTGGTGAGCCACGCACGCCCTGCCAACGCCGGTGACATCGCCAACTGGCTGCCCGCGCCGGCCGGGCGCTTCTACCTGATCCTGCGCATGTACTACCCGCGCGAAGGCGTGCAGAGATGGCGCATTCCGGCGCTGCAGACGCTGCAGTCGAAAAAGGACTGAGCGCGATGCAGCCGCACACCGACACCCTGCACGCCGTGGCCGAAGAGGCCGTGGTCTACGCCTACCCGCTCTACGAGATGTGCCGCATGCGCGCGGCCACCTCGCCGCAGCGCACCGATGCCGCCGGCGAGGCGCCCAAGCCCCAGCGCTGGTGCAACGTGTTCACGCACGCGCGCCAGCTGCTGCGCGCGGGCAAGAGTCGCGTCGTCACGCCGAACAACGACACGCTCTACACCAACGCCTGGCTCGACCTGGGCGACGGCCCGCTCGTGATCGACGTGCCCGACACCGCCGGGCGCTACTACGTGCTGGGCCTGCTCGACTTCTTCACCAACCCCTTCGCGCACCTGGGGCAGCGCCTCACGGGCACGGCCGCGCGGTCCTTCGTGCTCACGCCGCCGGGATGGCGCGGCACGCTGCCCGCGGCCTTCGACGCACCGGGTGCGCGCATCGAGGCGCCCACGCGCTGGCTGTGGATCATCGGGCGCCTGCTGGTCGACGGCCCGCAGGACGTGCCCGCCGTCAACGCGCTGCAGGACGGCTTCCTCGTGCGCACGCTGGCCGACTGGCAGGCCGGCCGCGCCTCGCCGCCGCGCGCCTTCGATCCGGCCTGCGACCCGAAGGCGCCGCTCACGGCGGAGCATTTCGCCGCGCAGGTGAACGCGGCGTTGCACGACAACGCACCGCCGGCCGGCGATGCGGCGCGGCTCGCACGCTACGCGGCGCTCGGCATCGGTCCCGGCGCAAAGCCGCTCGACGACAGCCAGCGTGCCGCATTGCAAGCCGCGCTCGACACCGTGCTGCCGCGACTGCGCGAAGCGAACTCGGGCCGCACCACGGCCTCGGGATGGGTGCAGATGCCGCTCGTGGAAGGCAGCTTTGGCGACGACCACCTGGCGCGCGCGCTGATCGCGCTCAAGTACATCGGCATGCTCGAAAGCCGCGAGGCCACCTACCCCATGGCCTGGCACGACGCCGCAGGGGAGGCGCTCACCGGCCAGCGCCGCTACACGCTGCGCTTCGCGCCCGATGCGCTGCCGCCGGTCGACGCCTTCTGGTCGCTCACGATGTACGACACGCGCGACTACATGCTGGTCGACAACCCGATCGATCGCTACGCCATCGGCGACCGCACGCCGGGCTTGCGGCGCGACGCGGACGGCGGGCTCACGCTGCACATCCAGCACGCGCGCCCCGAGGGCGAGGCCGCATTCGCCAACTGGCTGCCGGCGCCCGAAGGCAGCTTCTACCTGTGCCTGCGCGCCTATGTGCCGCGCGCCGAACTGCTCGACGGCCGCTATGTGCTGCCACCCCTCACCGTGACCAAGGATTCCACATGACCGCCACCGTCGCAAAACCAGAAAACAAGGAAGAAGAAAAGCCGTTCCTCATCGTCGGCACCGGCACCGAGACCGTCGCGCCGGGCCTGCACATCCTGCGCGGACAGGGACAGTCCTTCGTGGCCGAGACCGATGCAGGCCTGGTCGTGATCGACGCCGGCCCTGGCGGCTCGGTGACGCAGGGGATGATCGATGCGTTGCGCCAGCTCAGCGACGCGCCGGTGCATGCGCTGTGCTTCAGCCACGGCCACATCGGCTACAACGCCGGCGTGCCGATGTGGCTGGCGCATGCCGCCGCGCGCGGCGAAGCGCCGCCGCGCATCATTGCGCACCGCAACGTGCCGCGCCGCCTCGCGCGCTACCGCGAGACGATGGCCCTGCAACACCGCATGGCCGAGATCCAGTTCAACCGCCCCGCCGGCTTCTTCGACCACCGGCTGGTGACGCATCCGCCCACCGAGACCTTCGACGACGTGCTGCAGATCGGCAGCGGCGAGCGCCGCATCGAGCTGCGCTGGGCGCCGTCGGAAACCGACGACGCGATCGCGCTGTGGAGCCCGGCGCAGCGCGTGCTGTACGGCGGCGCGGCGCTGATCGACTCCATTCCCAACATCGGCACGCCCTTTCGCACCATGCGCGACACAGTGCGCTGGGCCGACACGCTGGAGGCGCTGGCGGCGTTGAAACCGCGCAAGGCGGTGCGCGAATTCGGCGCCACGCTCGAAGGCGAAGAGCAGGTGCAGCACGTGCTCACGCACACGGCCCGCGCGCTGCGCTGGCTGCGCGCCGAGGTGGTGCGGCTCATGAACGAAGGGCTCAACGAGCGCGACATCCTGGCGCGCGTGCGCTTTCCCGACGAGCTGTTCGCGGTCGACTGGATGAAGCCCACCTACGGCGACCCCGGCTACATCGTGCGCGACATCTACCGCTCGGAGAACGGCTGGTGGGACCGCAACCCGACCTCGCTGCATCCGGCCGCGCCCGAGGCCATCGGCCGCGCGGTGGCCGATGCCATCACCGACAAGCGCGGCGTGATCGACCGGGCGCGCACGCTGGCCGCAGGCAAGCAGTGGCAGCTCGCGCTGCATGTGATCGACCTGCTGGCGACCGCCGAGGGCGGCGCCCCCGAGATCGCGGAGGCGCGCTCGCTCAAGGCCGAATGGCTGCGCGAGCGGGCGCGCGAGGTGCCCAGTTACGTCTCGCGCAACCTGTATCGCGTGGGCGCGGACATGATCGAACAGGGCACGCAGGCACGCTTCGGCATCCGCTGAGGCCTTTCCATCGGAGACACGGACCATGACAACCACAACATCCTTCCGCCCCGGCCTGCGCACGCTGCTGGCCGCCTGCACCCTGGCCGCGCTGGCCACCGCCAGCCATGCACAGCCCGGCAACGCCGACAGCTACCCCGACAAGCCCGTGACGCTGGTGGTGCCCACCGCGCCGGCCGGCGGCACCGACACCATGGCACGGCTGATCGGCGATGGTCTCGGCAAGATCCTGAAGCAGCCCTTCGTGGTCGACAACCGCCCGGGCGCCAACGGCATCCTCGGCAGCGAGGTGGTGGCGCGCGCCACGCCCGACGGCTACCGGCTGCTGTTCACCTACGCCGCGACGATGGTGGTGAACCCCAGCCTCTACAAGAAGCTGCCCTACGACCCGGCCAAGGACTTCATGCCGATCGCGCAGGTCGGGCGCGGCGGCAACCTGCTGCTGGTGCGCAAGGACCTGCCGGTGAAGACCCTCCAGGAGTTCGTCGCCTACGTCAAGGCGCGCCCCGACAAGCTCAGCTACTGCTCGTGGGGCAACGGCTCGGGCGGCCATTTGGCGATGGAGAGCCTCAAGAAGCAGGCCGGCCTGGTGATGACGCACGTGCCCTACAAGGGCAGCGGCCCCTGCGTGCAGGACCTCGTGGGCGGCCAGGTGGACGCGGCCTTCGCCGACATCTCGTCCACCGTGGAGATCGTGCGTGCCGGCCGCATCCGGGCGCTGGCCAACAGCGGCCCCTCGCGCATCCCGATGCTGCCCGACGTGCCGACCATGACCGAGAGCGGTTTCCCCTTCACCACCTACGCCTGGTACGGCCTGCTGGCACCGGCCAAGACGCCGCCGGCCATCGTGAAGAAGCTCAACGAGGCCGTGAACCAGGTGCTGCGCGACCCCGCGGTGGTGCGCCGCATGTACGAGCTGAACTTCAACGACCTGCCGCAGAACACGCCCGAGCAGTTCGCCACCACCATCCGCAGCGACCTGCGGGACTGGGGCGCGCTGGTGAAGGACATCGGGCTGACGCTCGAGTGACAAGGTGTGAGCGCCCGGAGCGGCCTGACCAAGGGTAAGCAACATGGTCAGCCGGCGGCGGCTCCCCCACACTGCGCCGTGACAGGCACGGTTTCTGCTCATCGGCTCGGCGATGGCGGCTGCGCCAGCGCGCACCATGACCGAGCTCCTTCACTTCACCCGGAAACTCACCGCCGAGGCCCAGGCGCAGGCCTCGGGCGTGGGCGCCTGGGACCAGCACTACGAACAGCTGTCGAACGGCCGCTTCGAGGGACTGGCCGAGGACCTGCACCTGGATTTCGTCCAGGTCTTCCACGAGCGCGCCAACCAGACGGTGCTGCAGCGCGGCCGCGGCCGGCCGGGCGCCATCGCCTTCGCGCTCACCGACGCGTCCGCCCCGGGCAGCTGGTACTGCGGCCACGACCTCGGCGGCCGGCAGCTCAGTGCGCTGCCGCCGCAGGGCGAGTTCGAGCTGCTGGCCGGCGCCGGCATGGACCTGATGGCCGTGTGCGTCGACACCGAACCGCTGGCCAACCTGGCCGCCACGCTGTTCGGCCCCGACTTCGAACTGCGCATGCCAGTGCCCGCGCCGGTGCAGCACCCCGGCTTCGACGAGACCGCCTTCACCCGCCTGCTGGGTGCCGCCCTGTCGCTGGCGCGTGACAACCTCGCGCAGCTGGAGCAGCCGGCCGCGCGCCACATGCTGTCGCTGTCGCTGGCCGACGCGGTGCTGCACTGCCTGGGCTCGGACGCCTTCGAGGCCCGGCTGCCCGCCAGCACGGCGGCGCGCCGCCACATCGTGGCGAAGGCGCGCGAGTACATGCAGGCGCACGCCGACGAGCCGATCAGCGTGCCCGACCTGTGCGTGGCCACCGGCGTGTCGCGCCGCTCGCTGCAGTACGCCTTCGAGGACGTGCTGCACCTGAGCCCCGTCACCTACCTGCGCGTGATGCGCCTGAACCGCGTGCGCTGCGAGATGCAGGCCTGCCGCGAAGACACCATCGGCGACATCGCCGCGCGCTGGGGCTTCTGGCACCTGTCGCGCTTCGCCATCGACTACGCCCGCCTGTTCGGCGAACTGCCGTCCGCCACGCGCGCGCGGTGGTTTGCCAAATCTTGATAACGCCCGCGCCGGCGGCGCTCTTAACTTCGCGGTTGTCGTCCACAACAACACGCGAAGAAGGAGGCCGCCATGCCCAGCAGCTACCACCCAACGCCGCCCCACGGGGCCGCACGCCGCCTCTTGGGCACCGCCCTCACCTGTGCCCTGGCACTTGCCTTGGGCCCCCTGGGCGCTGACCCGGCCTTGGCCCACGGCGGCGCCGCCCACATGGTGCCGCTGAAGAAGACGGTGGAAGACTTCGGCGGCACGCTGCGCTGGGACAGCTTCGCCAACGTGTTCACCGTGTCGCGCAACGGCACGCTGGTGCGCCTGAAGCCCGGCTCGAAGACGGCGCTGGTCAACGGCCAGTCGATGCAGCTGGACGTTCCCGTGGTCATGCGCAAGGGCGCGGCCTACGTGCCGCACGACTTCGTGAACCAGGTGTTCCAGTCGAGCCTGGACAAGACCTTCGTGGTCGAGCGCGTGCCCAACCCGCTGAACCCGCTCACCGAGGCCGAGATCCAGACCGCGCTCGACGTGCTGAAGGCCTCCGGGCGCTACAAGCCCGGCCTGCGCTTCACCGAGATCAGCGTGAAGCGCCCGCCCAAGGACGAGGTCTGGAACTTCGCCCTCACCGGCCAGCCCGTGCGCGCGCCGCGCCAGGCAGCGCTCGTGGCGCTGGACGGCAAGAAGGTCATCGAAGGCACGGTCGATCTCGCGGCGCGCACGCTCACCGCGTGGAAGCCCATCGAGGGCGCGCACGGCATGGTGCTGCTGGACGACTTCGCCACCGTGCAAAGCGCCATCGAGGCCAGCCCCGACTACGCCAAGGCGCTCGCCACGCGCGGCATCGCCGACGTGAAGAAGGTGGTGGCCACGCCGCTCACCGTCGGCTATTTCGACGGCAAGGATTCGCTGCGCCAGGAAGACCGCCTGCTGAAGGTGGTGAGCTACCTGGACGTGGGCGACGGCAACTACTGGGCGCACCCGATCGAGGGGCTGGTGGCGGTGGTCGACCTGGAGCAGAAGAAGGTCATCAAGATCGAGGACGGCGGCCTGGTGCCCGTGCCGCTCAAGCCCACGCCGTACGACGGGCGCGACCGCGCGCCCACGCCCGCGCCCAAGCCGCTGGAGATCACCGAGCCCGAGGGCAAGAACTACACGATCACCGGCCACACGATGCACTGGCGCAACTGGGACTTCCACGTGCGCCTCGATTCGCGCGTGGGCCTGGTGCTGTCGACCGTCACGTACAACGACAAGGGCACCAAGCGCAAGGTGATGTACGAAGGTTCGCTGGGCGGCATGATCGTGCCCTATGGCGACCCCGACACCGGCTGGTACTTCAAGGCCTACCTCGACTCGGGCGAGTACGGCATGGGCACGCTCACCTCGCCCATCGAGCCGAACAAGGACGCGCCGCAGAACGCCGTGCTGCTGGACGCCACGCTGGCCGACTACACCGGCGCACCGGCCAAGGTGCCGCGCGCCATCGCGGTCTTCGAGCGCTACGCCGACCCCGAGTTCAAGCACCAGGAGATGGGCAAGCCCAACCTCAGCACCGAGCGGCGCGAGCTGGTGGTGCGCTGGATCAGCACGGTGGGCAACTACGACTACCTGTTCGACTGGGTGTTCGCCGAGAACGGCACCATCGGCATCAACGCGGGCGCCACCGGCATCGAGGCGGTGAAGGGCGTGAAGTCGCGCACCATGCAGGACGCCACCGCCGCCGAAGACACGCGCTACGGCACGCTGATCGACCACAACATCGTCGGCACCACGCACCAGCACATCTACAACTTCCGCCTCGACCTGGACGTGGACGGCGAGCAGAACACGCTCACCGAGGTCGACCCGGTGGTGCTGCCCAACACGCGCGGCGGCCCGCGCACCAGCACCATGCAGACGGTGCAGCGCACGGTGCAGACCGAGCAGCAGGCGGCGCAGAAGTTCGATGCATCGACCATCCGGCTGCTGAGCAACACGGCGAAGTCGAACAAGGTCGGCAACCCGGTGTCGTTCCAGCTCATTCCCTACGCAGGCGGCACGCACCCGATCGCCAAGGGCGCCAACTTCGCGAAGGACGAGTGGATCAACCACCGCCTGAGCTTCATGGACCGCCAGCTGTGGGTCACGCGCTACGACCCCGAGGAGCTGTTCCCCGAAGGCAAGTACCCCAACCGCTCCAACAAGGACACGGGCCTGGGCCAGTTCACGGCCGACAACCAGAACATCGTGAACACCGACAACGTCGTGTGGCTCACGACCGGCACCACGCACGTCGCGCGCGCCGAGGAGTGGCCGATCATGCCCACCGAGTGGGTGCATGCGCTGCTCAAGCCCTGGAACTTCTTCGACGAGACGCCGACGCTGGGGCTGAACCGGCCCGCGAAATGACAGCGAAAGACGAGGCCATCGGCCGCTACGCCGACCTGATGACGCTGCCGCCTGCGCTGCAGGCGCCGACCTACCGCCAGATGGACCGGCTCTACGCGACGCGCGCGATCCGGCGCGGCGCGCACGTGCATCCGCTGCCCGAGGGCCGGCCGGTCGATGCCCGGCACTTCGACATCGACGGCTTCATGGCGCGCAACCGCACGGCCGGGCTGCTGGTGCTCAAGGACGGCCACGTCGTGCTCGAACGCTACGCCATGGGCAACGACGCGGCGACGAAGTGGCTGTCGTTCTCGGTCGCGAAGTCGCTGACCTCCACGCTGGTCGGCGCGGCCGTGAAGGACGGCCACATCGCCAGCCTCGACGACCCGGTGGTGCGCTACGTGCCCGCGCTGCGCGGCTCGGCCTACGACGAAGTCACGGTGAAGCAGGTGCTGCAGATGAGCTCGGGCCTGGCCTGGAACGAGGACTACCTCGACGCCGACTCCGACCGGCGGCAGCTGATGCGCGCCCAGCTCACGGGCGAGAAGGGCGCCGTGCTGGCGTTCATGGCGCAGCGGCCGCGCGTGGCGCCGGCCGGCACCCGCTTCAACTACAGCACCGGCGAGACCTGCCTGGTCGGCGAGATCCTGGCGAGCGCGATCCGCCGGCCGATCAGCGACTACCTGTCGCAGAAGATCTGGGCCCCCTTCGGCATGGAGGCCGACGCCTACTGGCAGCTCGACGCGGTCGACGGCCAGGAGTTCACCGGCAGCGGCGTGAACGCCACGCTGCGCGACTTCGGACGCTTCGGCCTGTTCGTGCTCGGCGGCGGTGTGGCCGGTGGCCAGCAGGTGCTGCCCGACGGCTGGGTGGCGGACGCCACGCGCGTCGACGCTTCAAGCCACCTCGCGCCCGGCACGCTCCCGGGCTTCGAGCCGATGGGGTACGGCTATCAATGGTGGACCTTCCCGACCGGCGCGAAGGCGCTGCCCGGGCTCGACGGCGGACTGTTCGCCGCGCTCGGCATCTTCGGCCAGCAGATCTACATCCACCCGAAGGAACGGCTCGTGGTCGCGATCCACAGCACATGGCCGGCGCCGATCCATCCGCCGAGCCTGGTCGAGACCGATGCGCTGCTCGGCACACTGACCGCCGAGCTGCGCACCTAGCCTGAGCGTGGCGAACGCCACGCTCAGCGCGTCAGGAGAAGATCACCTGCGCGTCGGTGTACTCCTTCAGCCCTTCTTCGGCGAATTCCACGCCGAGCCCCGAGGCCTTCACGCCGCCGAAGGGCGCGTTGGGCTGGATGGCGCCGTGCTTGTTGATCCACACCGAGCCGCACTCCAGGCGTGACGCGATGCGCCTGGCGTGCTCGATGTCCTTCGACCACACGGAACCGCCCAGGCCGTTCTCGCTGTCGTTGGCGGCGCGGATGGCGTCTTCCACATCGGTGTAGCGGATGATGGGCAGCGCGGGACCGAACTGCTCTTCGTCGACCAGCGCATCGCCGTTCTTCAGGCCCGCGACGATCGTCGCAGGGAAGAACAGGCCCTCGCCCGGCTCACCGCCGGTGAGCAGCTGGCCCTTGGTCTTCGCATCGGCCACGAGCCGCGCGACCTTGTCGAACTGCATGCGGTTCTGCACCGGGCCGAGCACGTTCTTCTCGTCCATGCCGTCGCCCATCGGCACCTGCTTCGCGAAGGCCGCGAGGTGCTCGCACACGTCGTCGTGAATGCTGGCGTGCACGTACAGGCGCTTCATGGCGGCGCAGGTCTGACCGTTGTTGAGGAACGCGCCCCAGAACAGCCCTTCGGCGATGGCCTTGGGATCGGCGTCGGGCAGCACGATGCCGGCGTCGTTGCCGCCGAGTTCGAGCGTGAGCCGCTTCATGGTGCTGGCGGCCGACTGCATCACCTTCTTGCCGGTGGCGCAGGAGCCGGTGAACACGATCTTGCGGATGATGGGGTCGGTCGCCATGTCGGCGCCGAGGTTCGAGGTGCGGTCGTCGCAGCTCACGCTGTTGACCACGCCCTCGGGTAGCACCTCGTTGAGCAGCTCGACGAAGCGCAGCGTGGCCAGCGGCGTGTACGGCGAGGGCTTGATGACGACCGTGTTGCCCGTGCGCAGCGCCGGCAGCACGTGCCACACGGCGATCAGCACGGGGAAGTTCCACGGCGTGATCGAGCCGACCACGCCCACGGGCTTGCGGAAGATCTCGACGTGGCCCTGCGCGTTGTCCTGCAGCACGCGCGGCGGCAGCGACAGCGCCGCGGTGGCGCCGGCCCACGCAGCCGCGCCGCCCAGTTCCCAGCGCGAGCCCAGGCCGTTCAGCGGCTTGCCCTGTTCCAGCGTGAGCAGGCGCGCCAGCTCTTCGGCGTGCGCGCCGATCTTCTCGGTCACGGCGCGGCAGGCGGCGGCCAGTTCGTCGTCCGACTTCTGCGACCAGCTCGTGAAAGCCTTCTGCGCCGCGGCCACGGCGGCGGCGAGATCGTCGCGCGAGCCGTTCGGCGCGGTGCCGATCACCTGTCCGTTGGCGGGGTTGCGTACTTCGAAGGAAGTCGCGCCCTGCACCGCGCGACCGCCGATCGTCATTCTTGTCTCTTGCATTGCCTTGTCCTGGTTGGTTGACGCTGGAACGCGCCGCCGCAGGGCGGGGGCGCCAGGTCAATGTAGGAAAAGCAGGGGCCGGCGTCTTGGAGCCAGACGTCAGCGAATGGACTCAGGCGTCAGTCAATGCGGCAGCGGCCCCAGCGCAAGGCGTCCCGGCGGCATGCCGTAGCGCTTGCGGAACTCGCGGTAGAAGAACGACAGGTCGTTGAAGCCGCAGTCGTAGGCGACCTCCGCGATGGCCGGCGCGGGGCCGCCATGCCGCGCCGCGGCATCGAGCGCGGCGCGTGCCGCCGCCAGCCGGGTGTCGAGGATGTGGCGGCTCGGCGAAACGCCCAGCGCCTCGAAGGCCCGCTGCAGCAGCCGCGGCGACACGCCCAGGTGCCGCGCCAGTTCGCCCGCGTGGAAAGCCGGGTCGTGGAACTGCAGCGCCACGTGGTCCATCGCCCGGCGCAGCACGCCTTCGCCGGCGTTGCGCGACAGCAGCGCGGGCGCCTGCCGCGCGCGTTCGACCAGCACCGAGCCGAACACGCCGAGGAACGCTTCCACGAGGTGCGCATCGTCGGACTGCCCGCTGTCGAGCAGGCGCGCGAGGATGGCGCGCATCGCGAAGCCCAGCGCGTCGCCGCGCCGCACGCACACGCCCCCCTGCAGCGTGGGGCCGAAACGCGCGAGCATGTCGGCGCGCGGCAGGTGCACCGACACCTGCTGCGCGCTGGCGCCGTCGTAGACGAATTCCGAGGGCCGCGCCGAATCGATCAGCACGATGTCGCCGGCCTGCACCGCGATGTGCTGCCCGCCCTGGGACATGAGCGCGCCGCCGTGGTCCTGGAACACGAGGAAGAAATGCTCGCGGTCGTCGCGCCGGATGGCCTGCGCATCGCGGTGCACGCGCTGCAGGTTCTGGCCGATGAGCGCCACGTCGACACCGCCGGCGCGCCGCACCTCGATGCCGCCCGACACGGTCCGCTGGCGCGGCATGGGCACGGGCGTGAAATTGCCGCACACGGCCTGCAGGCGCGGGGCGACGAGCTCCAGGGGCATCTCGGCGCGCATCAGCGGCGTCAACGGCATCAGGGGGCCGCCGGTCATTCGCGCGGGCGAATCGAAGAAGGAAGCGCTCACAGGGTTGTCTCCTTGCAGGGCTTTTGGATCGGAGAGATCGGACGGTGCTCAGTCCTCGTCCATGACCTTGGAGCGGCCGAACGCGAAACCGAGGATCAGGCCGACCGTGCCGGTACCGATGCCGCACCACAGGCTCAGAAAAGTGTAGACGTTGTAGCGCGCCGGGTGCTGCGCCAGTTCATTCACCAGCGCAGGTTCGTTCAGGCCGCCGAGCCCGCGCGCGGCGGCGTAGTCGAAGCCCGCGGCCGCCAGGAAGTGCGGCACCACGAGGATGGGCAGCGCCACGAAGAACGGAAACCACGCGCCGCGCACCCGGCGCCAGCGCATGAGAAGCGCCGCGACGAACAGCACCGCGCCCACGATGACGGTGCCGAGCGCGAAGGACTGGCGCGCCAACGGCAGCAGCCAGGGCCAGATCCACGGCAACGGGTACAGCGGCCACTCGGCGCGCGGCGCCAGGCCGCCCGGCCTTGCGAAGGCGCGCCAGCCCAGCGTGTCCAGGCCACTGCCCACCAGCGCGGACACGCAGGCCACCACCGCCACGCCGAAGCACACATTGCGCAGCGTAAGAGGGCCGGACGGCAGAAGGCTTTGTTGATCCGGCTGCGGCGGCAACGCCGGTGACGCAGGCCACCCCGACTGCCAGTGCCGCAGGACGACCGACGGCGGCACCGGTGCCGGCGGCAGCTCGCCGTGCACCAGCCAGTCGACGATGAAGATCGCGACCGCGAAGGCCATGAGCGACGTGAGCCATGCGCAGGCACCCGGCATGTCGACGAAGCCGGCCGGCGTCAGCATCGGCAGCTGCCCGTAGGCCACGCCCACGCAGCCGTAGAGCCAGATGATCGGCACCGAAATGACCAGGCCCGCGCGCATGAGCACGGTGTTGGTCTCGTCCGACTCGTGCCGCAGCGCCTGCGCGCGCGACCACGCCTCGCGCCAGCTCACTTCGCCAGGGCCTTCAGCGCCATCTTGATGCCTTCGCTCACGGTGACGTCCTTGGGCAGCGCCTTGAGCGCGAGCGCGGCTTCCTTGTCGCTGTAGCCCAGCGCCACCAGCGCCTGCAGGATGTCGGCCTGCGCGTCGGAGGCTGCATGCGCCGGCAGGCCGATGTCGGCGCCCAGCTTGCCCTTGAGCTCCAGCAGCAGCCGCTCGGCGGTCTTCTTGCCGATGCCGGGGATCTTCACGAGCCGGCCCAGCTCCTGCGTGGTGATGGCCTGCGACAGCTCGCCCACGCTCATGCCCGAGAGCACACCCAGCGCGGTGCGCGGGCCCACGCCGGTGATCTTGATGAGCTGGCGGAAGGCCGCCCGCTCCTCGGCGGTGCCGAAGCCGTAGAGAATCTGCGCGTCCTCGCGCACGACGAAGTGCGTGAGCAGCGTCACCTTGGCGCCGACGTTCGGCAGGTTGTAGAACGTGCTCATCGGCACATCGACCTCGTAGCCGACGCCGTTGCAGTCCACCACCACCTGGGGGGGGTTCCGTTCTGCCAACGTGCCGCTCAGTTTGCCTATCATGGGTGCCCTTTTTCCTTGAAATGTCCGGCGTGATTCTGCGACACACCTTCCTCCCCCTGAACAACTCGCGCCTGGGCCACCTGTGCGGCCCGCTGGATGCGCACCTGCGGCGCATCGAGGAAGCGCTGGACGTGAAGATCGCGCACCGCCACGAGCAGTTCAAGGTCGACGGCCCCAAGGCCAAGGCGCAGCGTGCGATGGACGTGCTGCAGGCGCTGTACGAGATCGCCCAGCGCTCGATCGACCCGGCCGTGGTGCAGCTCACGCTGGCCGGTGACGGCTCGATGGTCGACGACGACGCCGCGATGCTGGTCACGCGCCGCGCCGACCTGCGCGCGCGCACGCCCACGCAGGCGATCTACCTGGACAACATCGCCAAGCACGACATCACCTTCGGCATCGGCCCGGCCGGCACAGGCAAGACCTACCTCGCGGTGGCCTGCGCGGTCGATGCGCTGGAGCGCGCGGCGGTGCAGCGCATCGTGCTCACGCGCCCGGCCGTGGAAGCAGGCGAGCGGCTGGGCTTCCTGCCGGGCGACCTGACGCAGAAGGTGGACCCGTACCTGCGTCCGCTGTACGACGCGCTGTACGACCTCATGGGCTACGAGAAGGTGCAGAAGGCCTTCGAGCGCAACGTGCTCGAGATCGCGCCGCTGGCCTTCATGCGCGGGCGCACGCTGAACAACGCCTTCGTGATCCTGGACGAGGCGCAGAACACCACGGTGGAACAGATGAAGATGTTCCTCACCCGCATCGGCTTCGGCGCCAAGGCGGTGGTGACGGGCGACGTGAGCCAGATCGACCTGCCCAAGCAGCAGCTCAGCGGCCTGATCGACGCGGAGCGCGTGCTCAAGCGCGTGGCCGGCATCGCGACCACGCACTTCACGAGCGCGGACGTGGTGCGCCACCCGCTGGTGGCGAAGATCGTCGATGCCTACGACGGGCAGCGCAAGCGGACCGGGGGACATTGAGATGGCAGCGTCCAAGCTCCCGGCGTTGTCGTTGTCGCTGCAGTTCGGCCGCTTCAAGGGCGTGGAGCGCCATCGCGCCGCGCTGGCGCGCCACAGCGTGACGCGCTGGATTCGCCACGCCCTGGACATCGACGGCGAGATCACCGTGCGCATCGTCGATGCCGAGGAAGGCCAGCGCCTGAACCGTGAATTCCGCGGCAAGGACTACGCCACCAACGTGCTGACCTTCGACTATGCGCAGGGCCCGGTCGTGATGGCCGACCTGGTGCTGTGCGCGCCCGTGGTGGCGCGCGAGGCGAAGGAAAACCGCAAGACGCTCGCCGCGCACTACGCGCACCTGCTGGTGCACGGCACGTTGCATGCGCAAGGCTGGGACCACGAGACGAGCGAGGCCGACGCGGACGAGATGGAAGCGTACGAAATCGAGATCCTCGCGGGCCTGGGCATTCGCAGCCCGTACGGGCGCTGAACACACCGCTGTGACCACGGAGATCGACACCGATCCCTGGCTGGCACGCTGGCTGCCGCTGCTGCGCGAATGCGCCGGCGACGCTCCGGTGCTCGAACTGGGTTGCGCGGCCGGCCGCGACACCGCCACGCTGGTCGAGGCCGGACTGCGGGTGACGGCGGTCGAGCTGTCGTCCGACGCCGTGGCGCAGGCACGGCAACGCGTGCCGACAGGGGCGACGTTCCACTGCGGCGATTTCCGCGAAGCCTGGCCGCTGGCGGACGGTGCCACGGTCGGCGTCGTGCTCGCGAGCCTGTCGCTGCACTACTTCGCCTGGGACGAAACGCTGGCGCTGGTGCGGCGCATCCACCGCGTGCTGCGTCCGGGTGGCGTGCTGCTGTGCCGGCTCAATTCGGTCAACGACCTGCACCACGGCGCGCGCGGGCCGTCGGCGAGCGGCCGGGACGAAGATGTCTTCTATACGGTGGACGGCATCCCCAAGCGCTTCTTCGACCGCACCGCCGTCGAGCGGCTGTTTGCCGATGGCTGGACGCTGCAGCACCTCGAGGAGGTGCGCGTGCTGCGCTACGACGCGCCGAAGGTGGCGTGGGAGGCGGTGCTTCGGCCTGCGCCGTTCACACCGTCATCTGCAGCGGGATCGTGACCGGCCCGTCGTTCAGCAGGTGCACCTGCATGTCGGCGCCGAACTCGCCGGTCGCCACCACGGGATGCGCGGCGCGCGCCTGCGCCACGAAGTATTCGTAGAGCCGCCGGCCCTCGTCGGGCGGGGCCGCGAGCGTGAAGCTGGGGCGGTTGCCGCCGCTCACGTCGGCCGCCAGCGTGAACTGGCTCACCACCAGCAGGCCGCCGCCGATGTCCTGCACGCTGCGGTTCATCTTGCCGGCCTCGTCCGAGAAGATGCGCAGCTTGAGGATCTTGGCGAGGAGGCGGTCGGCCACGGTGTCGGCGTCGCCGCGTTCGGCGCACAGCAGCACCAGCAGTCCGGACTCGATGGCGCCGGCGGTCTGGCCGCCGATGTCGACGCGCGCGTGCGCCACGCGCTGGAGCACGGCTTTCATGGGTGATTCATGGGTGGTGGTCCTCGAGTCGGGTGGCGCGCGCTTCCATGGTGAGCGGCAGCAACTGGATGGTCACGCGCAGGCCGGGCACGGCGTCCATCAGCGACTGCTCCAGCTCGTCGCGCAGGTTCGCGGCGTGCTGCAGGGTCCAGTCGCCGGGCACGTGCATGTGCAGGTCGGCAAAGCGGCGCTGGCCGGCGCCGCGCGTCACCATGTCGTCGAAGCGCACGCGGTCGCCCTGGGCATGGCGCGCCGTGAAGGCGTCGAGCGTGGCATGCACGGTGGCCAGCGTTTCGGCGTCGAGCGCCTCGTCCATCAGCCCCTGCGAGGAGCGCCACACGAGCTTGAAGCCCTCGCGCACGATGTTGAGCGCCACGCCGATGGCGATCAGCGGGTCGAGCCAGAGCCAGCCGCTGAAGTGCACGGCCACGATGCCGACCAGCACGCCGACCGAGGTCCAGACGTCGGTCATCAGGTGGCGCCCGTCGGCCTCCAGCGCGATGGAGCGGTTCGCCTTGGCGCCGCGGAACAGCGCGAGCGCCAGCGCCGCATTGAACCCCGAGCTGACCAGCGACAGCCCCAGGCCCCAGCCCAGCTGTTCCAGCGGCTGCGGCGCCAGCAGCCGCAGCACCGACACCCACAGGATCGCGATGGCGGCGCCCACGATCAGGATGCCCTCGAAGCCGGACGAGAAGTACTCGGCCTTGTGGTGGCCGTAGGGATGGTCTTCGTCGGCCGGGCGCTCGGCGATGGTCACCATCGCCAGCGCGAACATCGCGCTGGCCAGGTTGACGCAGGACTCCATGGCGTCCGAAATCAGGCCCATCGAGTTCGTCAGGTAGCCGGCCCCCCCCTTCAGGGCGATGGTCACCAGGGCCACGGCGACGGACACGCGAAGGAGCGTTTTAGGGGTCAACGTCATGCAGAAGGAACAAGATCAGGTAAAAAGGCCCCGTGCGAGCGGGCATTACGTCGCGGTAATCGACTGAATTATCAGCTGCGTGACCATATGTAACGCCTTCGCATTAATATTTGCACTCATTGCGGAGCAATCAGTCACAGAGAGGCAAATGATGAAGAAATTGATGACCACTGTTATCGGCCTTGCCATCGTGGGTACGGCCGCCCTGGCCCAGGCCGCGCAAGCCCAGACGGCCGCCGCCGCCGCGGCCCCCGCCCTGCAGGCCGGGTTCGTGAAGTCGGTGCGCGGCAGCGTCCAGCTGCTCGACGGCGCCGGCGCCACGCGCACGGCCGCCCCCGGCGACGCGCTGGGCGCGGTCGACCGCATCGTGACCGGCCCCGATTCCTCGGCGGCCGTCGTGCTGCGCGACAACACCACGCTGATGGTCGGCCCGTCCTCGCGCATGGACCTGAAGGAATTCCACTTCGACGGCACCACCCGCGACGGCGGCATCCTGGTGTCGCTGCTGCGCGGCTCGATGCGCATGATCACGGGCCTCATCGGCAAGACCAACCCCGACGCCGTGCGCGTCGAAACCCAGACCGCCACCATCGGCATTCGGGGCACGGACTTCATCGTGCAAGCCGACGGCCAACCCTGACCCTCATGCAGACACCCTTGCGCCGCTCTTCCCTTCTTCTTGCGACCACGTGGGTCGCCGTGTTCCTTGCCGCCTGCTCCACCCCGGGTACGCGCGTGGTGCTGCTGCCCCAGGCCGACGGCACGCCCTCGGCCGTGGTGGTGCGCGCCAAGGACGGCGAAGAAGTGCTCTCCAAGCCCTACCAGCGCGCCACGGCCGCGGTGGGCGCGAGCGGCGCACCGGTGGTCGACCAGGCCGATGCGGCCAAGGTCCAGGCCGAGAACAAGCCCCTGTTCGACATGCGTCCGCCGCTTCCGCAGCGCTACACCGTGTTCTTCGAAGTGGGCACCACCACCCTGACGGCGGCGTCCCAGCAGATCATGACGGAGGCCCTGGCCGCCGCGCTGGCCCGCAGCGGCGGCGACATCGTGGTGACCGGCCACACCGACACCAAGGGTGCGGGCGAGCAGAACGACCAGCTGTCGCGCCGGCGCGCGCAGGAAGTGGTGCAGCTGTTCGTGGAACGCCAGTTCCCGGCGAATCGCATCGAGGCCGTGGGCCGTGGCGAACGCGACTTGGCCGTGCCGACCGCCGACGAGGTGGACGAGCCGCGCAACCGGCGCGTGACCATCGAGGTCCGCTGACCCCCGCGCCACGCCGCCCCCATTGAAAAAGGCCCCGAGGGGCCTTTTTTCTTGGTCAGCTCAGGGTCACGCGCGCAAACTTGCGCTTGCCGACCTGCACGACGTAGCTGCCCGCAGGCAGTTTCAGGCCCTTGTCGGACACCACGACCGAGTCGACCCGCACGCCGCCGCCGTCGATCAGGCGGTTGCCTTCCCCGGACGACGCCGCCAGATTGGCCTGCTTGAGCAGTTGGCCGATGCCCAGCGGGGCGCCGGTCAGCGCCACTTCGGGAATCTCGTCGGGCACGCCGCCCTTGCTGCGGTTGATGAAGTCCTGCTCCGCCGCATCGGCCGCCGCCGCGCTGTGGAAGCGCGCGGTGATCTCCTTGGCCAGCGCGACCTTGGCGTCCTTCGGGTTGCGGCCGCCCGCGATCTCGGCCTTCAGCGCCTCGATCTGCGCCACCGACTGGAAGCTCAGCAGCGTGTACCAGCGCCACATCAGCGTGTCGGAAATCGACAGCACCTTGGCGAACATGCTGTTGGCGTCTTCGCTGATGCCGATGTAGTTGCCCTTGCTCTTGGACATCTTTTCGACGCCGTCGAGCCCTTCAAGCAGCGGCATAGTAAGTATGCACTGCGGCTCCTGGCCGTATTCCTGCTGGAGATGACGACCCACGAGCAGGTTGAACTTCTGGTCGGTGCCGCCCAGTTCGAGGTCGCTCTCGAGCGCCACCGAGTCGTAGCCCTGCATCAGCGGGTACAGGAACTCGTGCACCGAGATCGACTGGCCGGCCTTGAAGCGCTTGGTGAAATCGTCGCGCTCCATCATGCGCGCCACCGTGTACTTGGCCGCCAGCTGGATCATGCCGCGCGCGCCCAGCGGGTCGCTCCACTCGGAGTTGTAGCGGATCTCGGTCTTCGACTCGTCCAGCACCAGCTTGGCCTGGGCGAAGTAGGTCTCGGCGTTGGCGCGGATCTGCTCGGCCGTGAGCGGCGGGCGGGTGCTGTTGCGGCCGGACGGGTCGCCGATCAGGGACGTGAAGTCGCCGATCAGGAAGATCACCCGGTGCCCCAGGTCCTGGAGCTGGCGCATCTTGTTGAGCACCACCGTGTGTCCGATATGAATATCCGGGGCGGTCGGGTCCAGGCCCAGCTTGATGCGCAGCGGCTTGCCACTGGCTTCCGCCCGCTGGAGCTTCTTCACCCACTCGTCCTGCGGCAGCAGTTCGTCAGCGCCGCGGAGGGATATTTCGAGGGCTTGTCTTACACCATCGGAGAGGCTGGTGGATGTAACAGATTCGGCGTTCATGGGCTTTTTTGGCGGTTTTTCCAGTGGCCGAAGCTATACTCAGCCCGACTTTTCAAGCGCCGGATTCTAAGCGGCGCTTTTTTCCGCACCGTCTCCTGCCGCCCTGAACGCACTGGGCCTTGCAGCACGGACCTGCAGAACCTGAGTTGGAATCCACAGTTTGATCAACGGCATTCTTGCCGCCGAGGAGCTTCTCGCTTCCCGCGTGGCCTACACATTCCGGACGTACCCCAAGCAGATCACCGCAGCGATCGCTGCGATGCTGCTCAGCGCCGGCACCCTCGCGGTGGCCTCGCTCGGTCCCGACGCGTCCGACCTCCCCGTCCAGCAAGTGCTCGAAGCCACCGCGCCGGTGTCCTTCGCCGACCAGTCGGCGTCGCTCGAGAACTTCAGCTTCACGCTGTTCCGCACCGACGTCTCGCGCTCCAGCGACACGGCCGAGGCGCTGATGAAGCGCCTGGGCATTTCCGACCCCGCCGCCACCGCCTTCGTGCGTGGCAACGCCGAAGCGCGCATGGCGCTGTTCGCGCGCGTCGGTCGCACCGTGACGGCCGAAGCCACGCAGGAAAACCAGCTCGAAAGGCTCAGCGCCCGCTGGATTCCCGACGCCGACGGCGGCTTCAAGCGTTTCGTCATCGAGCGCACGCCCACCGGCTTCGTCGCCCGCACCGAGCGCGACATGCTCACGCCGGGCACGCGCCTGGCCAGCGGCACCATCCGCAGTTCGCTGTTCGCCGCCACCGACGACTCGCGCATTCCCGACGCCGTGGCCAGCCAGCTGGCCGACATCTTCGCGGGCGACGTCGACGTGCGCTCGCTGCGCAAGGGCGACCGCTTCGCCGTGGTCTACGAGACCTTCGAGGCCGACGGCCAGGCGCTGCGCAGCGGCCGCGTGCTCTCGGCCGAGTTCGAGAACAACGGCAAGGTCCACCAGGCCGTCTGGTTCCAGCCCCCGGGCGCAGGCCAGAAGGGCAGCTACTACCGCCCGAACGGCGACAGCCTGCGCAAGGCCTACCTGGCCTCGCCGGTCGAGTTCTCGCGCGTGTCCAGCGGTTTCGCGATGCGCATGCACCCGATTTTGAACAGCTGGCGCCAGCACAACGGCATCGACTACGCGGCGCCCACGGGCACCGCGGTGCGCACGGTCGGTGACGGCACGGTCGATTTCGCCGGCACGCAAAGCGGCTACGGCAACATCGTCATCATCAACCACCGCAACAACCAGCAGACGGCCTACGCCCACCTGAGCCGCATCAACGTGAAGGCCGGCGAAAGCGTGAGCCAGGGCCAGACCATCGGCGCCGTCGGCTCGACCGGCTGGGCCACGGGTCCGCACCTGCACTTCGAATACCGCGTCGGCGGGGCCTACCAGGACCCGACCACCATCGCACAGGAAGGCGGCGCACCGATCACCGCCGCCATGCGTCCGGCTTTCGAACGCATCGCCGTGGGCGCCCGCACCGAGCTGGCAGCCGCCTTCTCGGTGATCCAGGCCAGCGCCGACTGAGCCTCGGCGTTCCCGGCATGGCCGCCGCAACGCAGCAGCCGCACCAACGCTTCATCGGCCTGATGTCGGGCACCTCGCTGGACGGGGTCGACGGCGTCATTGCCGATTTTTCCGACGACGGCCGCCTCGCGGTGATCGGCCACGCCAGCGCCGACTTTCCCGCCCCGCTGCGCGCCGAGCTGATGGCGCTCAACACCCCCGGCGACAACGAACTGCACCGCGCGGCCCTGGCCGGCAACGGCCTGGCGCGGCTCTATGCCGGCGTGGTCGCGCAGCTGCTGGCCAACACCGGCACCGCCCCGGACGCCGTCGCCGCCATCGGCGCCCACGGCCAGACCGTGCGCCACCGGCCGCTCGAATTCGACGGCACCGGCTACACGCTGCAGATCAACAACCCCTCGCTGCTGGCCGAACTGAGCGGCATCGACGTGGTCGCCGACTTCCGCAGCCGCGACCTCGCGGCCGGCGGCCAGGGCGCGCCGCTGGTGCCGGCCTTTCACCAGGCGCTGTTCGCCCGGCCCGACGCGCCCGTCGCCGTGCTGAACCTGGGCGGCATCTCCAACCTGAGCCTGCTGCCCGCCACCCGCGCGCCGGCAAGCACGGCCACCCTGCTGGGCTTCGACTGCGGCCCCGCCAACGCGCTGATGGACCACTGGTGCCAGCGCCACCTCGGCCAGCCTTTCGACAAGGGCGGCCGGTGGGCCGCCAGCGGGCGCGTACTGCCCGAGCTGCTCGCCCGCCTGCAGGCCGAGCCGTATTTCGCCAAGGCGCCGCCGAAGAGCACGGGGCGCGATTTATTCCATCCGGACTGGCTCGCCGGCCATCTGGGCACCGCCACGTGGGCGCCAGTCGACGTGCAGGCCACGCTGGCTGAACTGACCGCCAGCACCTGCGCGGCGGCGCTGCAAAGCTATCAAAAAGAGAGCGAATTGCTGATCGTCTGCGGCGGTGGCGCGCTCAACGGCCACCTCATGGACCGCCTGCGCGCTCTGCTGCCCGGCGTGCAGGTGCAGGCCTCGTCGGAACACGGCCTGCCGCCCCAGCAGGTCGAGGCTGCCGCCTTCGCGTGGCTGGCCCGCCGCACCCTCCGACGCGAACCCGGCAACCTCGCGAGCGTGACAGGCGCGCGCGGGGCGCGGGTGCTGGGCGCGATCTACCCCGCCTGAGCCCCGCCCGCCCGGTCAGCCCTGGCCGGACACTTCCGGCTGCGCAGGCTGAGCCGCCCGCACTTCTGCAGGCAAATGCCAGAAGATCAACGCAGAAGCCACCGTGATGAGCCCCATGGTGGCAAACGTAGCCTGGAACGCATCTAGCGTCTGCACCGGTGTCACCGTGCCGAAAACGCCGTTGTAGCCCGCCAGCACCGCGCCGGCAGCTGCCACGCCCAGGCTCATCGCCAACATCTGCACCATCGACAGCAGGCTGTTGCCGCTGCTGGCCATGCTGCCGTCCAGGTCCTTCAGGGTGATGGTGTTCATCGCCGTGAACTGCAGCGAATTGACCGCGCCGAACACCAGCAGCTGCAGCAGGTGCAGCGCCACCGGCTGCCCCGGCGCCGTGAGGCCGAAGCTGGCCATGGTGCAGCCGACCAGCACCGTGTTGGCGACCAGCACGCGGCGGTAGCCATGGCGCGTGATCAGCGGCGTGGCAAAGCGCTTCATCGCCATGCCGGCCAGCGCGACCGGCAGCATCATCAGCCCGGCGCGCACCGGCGAATAGCCCATCGACACCTGCAGCAGCAGCGGCACCAGGAAGGGCATGCAGCTGCTGCCCAGGCGCGAGAACAGGTTGCCGAGCAGGCCGATGCTCAGCGTCGGGATGCCGAACAGCGCGGGCGAGAACAGCGGCTCGGGCGTGCGCGCCGCGCGCAGCCAGTAGGCGACCACGCTGGCGAAGCCGAAGATCAGCACCACGATCACCCCGCCCTGGTGCAGCCCGAGTCCGGACACGCCGTCGACCGCCAGCGAGATCGTCACCATGCCGAAGGCCAGCAGCGCGTAGCCCACGCTGTCGAAGCGCTTCTGGATCGCGCCGCGCAGGTCCGGCATGTAGCGCAGCGTGGCGATGCAGCCTGCCAGCCCCACCGGAACATTGATCAGGAAGATCCAGTGCCACGAGGCGTACTGCACCAGCCAGCCGCCCAGCGTGGGCCCCAGGAGCGGCCCGATGAGCCCCGGAATGGCCACGAAGCTCATCGCCTGCAGGAACTCGGCGCGCGGCACCGTGCGCAGCAGCGCCAGCCGCCCCACGGGCAGCAGCAGCGCCCCGCCGAGCCCTTGCACCACCCGCGCCGCCACGAGCGGCCCCAGCCCCTGCGAGAGCGCGCACTGCACCGAGCCGGCGGCGAACAGCACGATGGCGCAGAAGAAGATGCGCCGCGTGCCGAAGCGGTCGGCGATCCAGCCCGAGGCCGGGATCAGCATCGCCATCGTGAGCGCGTAAGCCACCACCACCGACTGCATGCGCAGCGGGCTCTCGCCCAGGCTGGTGGCCATCGCGGGCAGCGCCGTGTTGATGATGGTGGCGTCCAGCGTCTGCATGAAGAAGCCGACGGCCACGAGCCACAACAGGCTCTTGCGGGAGGGGTCGACGGGGACGGCGGCTTCGGAATTCATCGGACTGGCGCGGAGCACGGATTCAAGGGGAAAAGACGACGGGCAGCAAAAAGCCGCCCGGAGGCGGCTTTTCGAGGGGGCCGGGTCAGCAGCATCCAGGCATCAGGCCGAGAAGCTGGAGCCGCAGCCGCAGGTGCTGGTGGCGTTCGGGTTCTTGATCACGAACTGGGCGCCCTGCAGGTCTTCCTTGTAGTCGATCTCGGCGCCGACCAGGTATTGGTAGCTCATGGCGTCGATCAGCAGCGACACACCGTTCTTGGTCATGGTGGTGTCGTCTTCGTTGGTGATCTCGTCGAAGGTGAAACCGTACTGGAAGCCGGAGCACCCGCCGCCCTGCACGAACACGCGCAGCTTCAGGTCGGGATTGCCTTCTTCGGCGATCAGGTCGGCGACCTTGGCAGCCGCGCTGTCGGTGAAGACGATCGGCTCGGGCATCTGGGTCTGGATGTTTTCGGCAACAGCGCTCATGGGGTGAAACTCCTTGGGGGGCCGACTGCGCGGCCAATGGACGGGATGCTACTGCAATGCCGCATTTTCGGCAGGCCGCACGCGGCGAGCACCCATCGCGAGTGGGGTCGGGCACCGCATCCGCCAAGGGCATCCTGGCGGCGCGGCCACGAAAAAGCCGCCCGAGGGCGGCTTCTTGTCTCGCAACGAACAGGTATCAGCGCTTGCTGAACTGCTTGCGGCGACGGGCGGAGTGCAGACCGACCTTCTTACGCTCGACTTCACGTGCATCGCGCGTGACGTAGCCGGCCTGGCTCAGGACGGACTTCAGCGAAGCGTCGTAGTCGATCAGGGCACGGGTGATGCCGTGGCGCGTGGCGCCAGCTTGACCCGATTCGCCGCCGCCGTTCACGTTGACCATCACGTCGAAAGCTTCGAGGTTGTTGGTCAGCACGAGGGGCTGCTTGGCGATCATGATCGAGGTCTCGCGGCCAAAGAACGCTTGGATGTCCTTGCCGTTGACCGTGATCTTGCCGGTGCCTTTTTTCAGAAACACGCGGGCGACGCTGGATTTGCGACGGCCGGTGCCATTGTTCCATTCACCAATCATTCTCAAGGCTCCTTAGATTTCCAGCGCCTTGGGCTGCTGGGCGGTATGCGGGTGCTCAGCGCCACCGTAGACCTTGAGTTTCTTGATCATTGCGTAACCGAGCGGGCCCTTGGGCAGCATGCCCTTGACAGCCTTTTCCAGGGCGCGGCCCGGGTGCTTGTTCTGCATGTCGCGGAAGTTCGTCGCCGTGATACCGCCCGGGTAGCCCGAGTGACGGTAGTACACCTTGTCGAGCGACTTGGCGCCGGTGACGCGCAGTTGCGCGGCGTTGATGATGACGATGTAGTCACCGGTATCGACGTGAGGCGTGTAAATGGCCTTGTGTTTGCCGCGCAAACGGAGAGCAACTTCGCTGGCTACTCGTCCGAGGACCTTGTCGGTCGCGTCAATCACAAACCACTCGTGCGTCACGTCAGCGGGCTTGGCGCTGAACGTTTTGGTCATGAGTTTTTCTCTTGATAGAGGGTTTGGCGGGCCCTTTTCCACGGTCGGCGTTCCTCTGGTGGGAATCTCTTAGGTGGGTTCAAAGTCTTCGCCGCGGGGCCACAAAAACGCTGCGAAGCCCGCGATTATATGAAGAAATGGCCAAACGGCCAATTTCCGGCCTTCCAAGGGGCTTGGGCGCGGGCTCAGCGCTGGATGCGAACGAGTTCCAGGGTCTCGCTGGTCACTGCGGTGTAGCCGCGTCGGTACATGGCCTCGAAGTTGACGATCCGCCTCAGGTCTGGGCTGTACAGGACGGCTGCCTTGAATGGCGTGCCAACCGGCGCCGCGCCGGTGCCATAGGAGACGTAGATCCAGCCTTCGTAGCGGATCGGCACCACGTTGAGCTCCACGCCGTCCACGCGCGTCGTGTGCTCGGGGCCCACCGAGGCGTTGAGCTCGTGCCGCAGCCGGTCGTCGGTGGTCGTCACGTAGTCCAGGTGCCAGCGCATGCCGGGCTGGACCTCGTCCTTCGGCGCCCAGCCGCCCGGCGGCGACGCGCTGTCGAACAGGCCGCCGGCCGCCGACGTGAGGGAAACCACCTGCCCATTGGCCTTCTCGACCCGGCTGCCGGCGTTGAACGACAGCTCATCGCCATTGACCCGGTCCACCCGGTAGATCACCGGCGTGCGGTTGCCGGTGAGCCGGTCGGTGCGCACGTATTCGAGCGCGTCACCGGCACGCAGCGGTTCGGCCAGCGCCACGCCGATGCGGCGGCGGGCGGCGCCTTCGGGTTCGTTGGCACGCGCCGCCAGCTGCGCCTGGGCGCGAGCCGGCAATTCCGCCAGGAACTCGGCCGGCATCGCGAAATTCAGGTTGCCGCCGTCGCGCACGGCGAAGGTGGTGATGCCCAGCAGCCGGCCGTCGCTGTCGAACAGCCCGCCGCCGCTCGACCCGGAAGCGATGGCCGCCGTGGTCTGCAGCAGCCGCGCTTCGCCGTCGCCGCCGCGCAGACCCGACAGCAGGCCTTCGCTCAGGGTGTTTTCCAGCCCGCGCGGATTGCCGATGGCATACACGCGTTGCCCCACCCGCGCAGTGCCGGCGGGCGCCAGCGTCACCGGCGGCGCCGTGAAGTTGGCGACCTTGATCTGGCACAGGTCGCGCGTCGGGTCCGGGTATTCGAGCGTGGCGCCGTAGGTGACGTTGTCCCGCTTGACCACGAAATTGCTGGCCTTGGCCAGCACGTGGCAGTTGGTGACGAGGCGGCCGGGCGCGATCACCACGGCGCTGCCGGCGCGCAGCGGGCGCTCCTGGGCGTCGAAGGTGCGTACCGCCCAGACGCTGCCCGTCAGCTTGGCGAACAGGGCGTCCGGCTCCAGCGCGGCGACGTTGCCGCCGGCCAGAGCGATCGCCAGGAAGGCGCCCGCGGCGCGCAGCCGAGGTGCAGGGTGGGTCATCGGCTTCACGGCTTGGGGGGCAGCAGGCCGCGAAGGTCGTCCATCGAAACCCGGGCGTCGGGCGCAGCGGACGGCGCTGCAGGCGCGGGACGCGCTGGAGCGGCCGGTGCGACCGCCACGGGAGGCGGCGGCGGAGGCGCTATCACGGCCGGCGCGGGCGCGGGCACGGGAGCTGCGGCCGTCTTCGGCGCCGGAGCAGCCGCCATCTCGGTCGTGCCGATCTTCATGCCGGCCGTCGCCTCGTCACCGGTCTGCGAGTTGCGGTCGAAGCTGCGCACCTCGCCGAAGATCAGCTGGATCCAGTTCGGGTAGTTGAAGCCCGCGCCGGTGCCCGAGTCGATGGCCACGCCGATCAGGCCGCCGATCATCACGTTGCCGACCAGGCCCACGTTGGCGCGCGAGATGGCCTGGCCGCGGGCCGGCGGCTGGCCGGGCTGGGTGCATTCGATGTTCAGGTTGTCGCCGGAGCGCCGCACCGGCAAGGTCAGGCCGGAGCGCACCACGGCGTCCATGCGGTCGTTGGAGACCCTGCAGCGGGCGCCGTCGACGACCTTGCCTTCAGGCGACAGGGTCTCGACCTTCACGTTCTGCGTCGTCCCGTGGGTCACGGAGGCGCAGCCCGTCAAAATAGACAAAACACCCGCGCCGACGCACAGGCCCCAAAATCGCCATCCGGCTCCTCGCATTGCTGCCCCTCGTTGTTTGTTTGTAAATCAATGTAGCGCGGCGCGAGTCTAGCGCTCCCCTTTCCACTCTTTCAGGCCTCATTCCATGTTCAGTTACCGCCACGCGTTCCATGCCGGCAACCACGCCGACGTGCTCAAGCACACGGTGCTGATTGCCACGCTCGACCACCTGCTTGAAAAAGAAGCCGCGCTGACCGTCGTCGACACCCACGCCGGCGCCGGCCTGTACCGCCTCGACGGCGACTACGCCGGCACCAGCGGCGAAGCGGCCGAGGGCGTGCTGCGCCTGCTCGCCGAGCCCGAAAAGGCACCCGACACGCCCGCCCCGGGTACGAAGCCAGCCGCCAAGAAGACCGCAGCCCCCGCCGCGGAGAAACCGCTGGCCGAGGCCATCGCGCGCTACCTGAGCGTGATCCACGACTTCAACCCCAAGGGCGGCGCCCGCGTCTACCCCGGCTCGCCGTTCATCGTGCAGCACCTGCTGCGCGACCACGACAAGCTCAAGCTGTTCGAGCTGCACCCGACCGACGCCCGCACGCTGGACGCCAACATCGCCCAGCTCGAGGCCGGCCGCCGCATCGCCGTGCTGCGCGAGGACGGCTTCGGCAGTGCCACCAAGTTCCTGCCGCCGCCGTCGCGCCGCGCCCTGGTGCTGATGGACCCGAGCTACGAAATGAAGACCGACTACGGCCGCGTGCTCGACTTCGCGGCCGAGGCGCTCAAGCGCTTCGCCACCGGTACCTATGCCGTCTGGTACCCGATCATTCCGCGCCCCGAAGCGCACGACCTGCCGCGCCGCCTCAAGACGCTGGCGACCAAGGCCGGCAAGTCGTGGCTGCACGCCACGCTGACCATCAAGTCGAGCAAGATCACGAAGGACGCCGCCTCGGGCGAAACGCAACGCCCGGGCCTGCCGGCCAGCGGGATGTTCCTGATCAACCCGCCCTACACGCTCAAGCCGCTGCTGGCCGAGGCGCTGCCGCAGCTGGCCGAGCGGCTGGCACAAGACCGCAACGCGTCGTACTCGCTCGAGAGCGGCGGCTAGAACGGAGAAGAAAGGCGCTCAGCGGCGCTTGCGGGGCGGCACGGCCGCCCGCTTGCGCGCGGGTGCCGGCGCACGGGCGCGCGACGTCGGCGCTTCCGGCGCGGCCTGCAGGTCGTCCGCCGCCACGGTCTCGCCGCCGCAGCGCATGCCTTCGCGGTCGATGACCGACAACGCCACCTGCTTGATGCCCAGCCCCGTGAGGCCGATACGATCGGCCGCGGCGCGGCTCAGGTCGATGATGCGGCCCGGCGTGAAGGGCCCGCGGTCGTTGATGCGCACCAGCACCTCGCTGCCGTTGACCAGGCTGCGCACGCACACGCGCGTGTTGAAGGCCAGCGTCTTGTGGGCCGCCGTCATGGCACCCATGTCGAAGCGCTCGCCGTTGGCGGTCTTGCGCTGGTGGAACTGGATGCCGTACCACGAGGCGCCACCGCGCTCGAAGATCTCGCGCGGTTCATCGCCGGGCACGCCGTCATCGAGCGCCTCGCCGGTGCCCGACACCGCGAGGTCGTAGCGCACCGACGGCACGTTCGAGCGCGCTGCGGCACCAGGCGGCACGGCCAGGCCGCGCCCCAGCGGCTGCAGCCGCTTGGCGGACGACGCCGGGGCAGCGGCAGTGTCCGCGTCCTTTTCCTGCGTGGCAGGCGGCATGGTGCATCCTGCGAGCACGCAGGAGACCGCGACGGCGACCGCGCGCAGCCCCCTCAATCCAGGCGCTCCAGAATGGCCAGCGTGGCCGCCGACTGGTTCATCGTGTAGAAGTGGATCGCGGGTGCGCCGCCTTCCTGCAGGCGCGCGCACAGGTCCGTCACCACGTCCAGGCCGAAGGACTTGATCGAGGCCGTGTCGTCGCCGAAGCCCTGCAGCCGCAGGCGGATCCAGCGCGGGATCTCAGCGCCGCAGGCGTCCGAAAAGCGCATGAGCTGCGTCGAGCTCGTGATCGGCATGATGCCGGGCACGATCGGCGTGTCGAGCCCCAGCTTGCGCGCGTCGTCGACGAAGCGGAAGTAGGCCTCGGGGCTGAAGAAATACTGCGTGATGGCCGAATCGGCACCGGCCTTCACCTTGGCCGCGAAGGCCTGCAGGTCGGCTTCGGGCGAGCGCGCCTGCGGATGGATTTCGGGGTAGCAGGCCACCTCGATGTGGAAGTCGCGCCCAGTCTCTTCGCGGATGAAGGCGACGAGGTCGCTCGCGTACTGGAACTCGCCGCCGATGCCGTAGCCGCTGGGCAGGTCGCCACGCAGCGCGACGAGGCGCTTCACGCCCATCGCCTTCAGCTCGGCGAGCTGTTCGCGCACGGTGGCGCGCGTGGCGCCGATGCACGAGAAGTGGCTCGCGGCGTCCACGCCTTCGGACAGGATCTCCTGCACCGCACCGAAGGTGCCCTGGTGCGTGGAGCCGCCCGCGCCGTAGGTGACGGAGCAGAACTGCGGCTTGCGCACATACAGCTGCTGGCGCACCGCGCGCAGCTTGACCGCGCCTTCGGGCGTCTTGGTCGGAAAGAATTCGAAACTCAGCGGAAGGCGCACCTGCGTCTCCTCAGGAAGCGTCGCTCGCGCGATCGGCACGAACGGCATGAATGAAAAACTCGCGGTTGCCGTCGCCCCCGGCGATCGGGCTGTCGAACCAGCGCAGCACCTTCAGCTCGAGCGCCGCGCAGGCGTCGTGCAGGCGCTTCTCGACCACGGCGTACATCGACTCGTCGCGCACGATACCGCCCTTGCCGACCTGGCCGGGCTGCAGTTCGAACTGCGGCTTGACCAGCATCAGCAACTGGCCGTCGTCGGCCAGGAAGGGCACCACGGCCGGCAGCACCAGCGTGAGCGAGATGAACGACAGGTCACCGACGATGAGGTCGAAGCGCGGCTCGGCCGGGGCTTCGATCGCTTCAACCGCTTCTTGGGCCTCGCCAGCTTCTGCATCTTCGTCATCGTCCACCTGCAGGTCGGCCGGCGACAACGCCCGCGCATTGACGCCTTCGATGGCGACGACGCGCTCGTCCTCGCGCATGCGCGGGTGCAGCTGCCCGTGGCCCACATCGACGCCCACCACGCGGGCGGCGCCGTGCTGCAGCAGGCAGTCGGTGAAGCCGCCGGTCGACTGGCCGACGTCCAGGCAGAGCTTGCCGGTCGCGTCCACGCCGCTGACCTTCAGCGCGCCTTCGAGCTTGAGACCGCCGCGCGACACGTAGCGTGCCTCGGCGGCATCGGCCAGTTCGAGCTCGGCCGACTCGGGCACTTCGTCCTTGTTCTTGACGACGTTGCGCCACGCGTCGCCCGTGCCCGCATCGCGCCAGCGCATGCCGCCGGCGATGAGCCGCACGGCTTGCGAGCGCGAGGCGGCCAGGCCGCGCTCCACCAACAATTGATCGGCGCGCACGCGGATCAGTAGCGGTAGGTGTCCGGCTTGTAAGGGCCGTTCTTGTCCACGCCGATGTAGGCGGCCTGAGCGTCGGTCAGCTCGGTGAGCATGGCGCCGACCTTCTTCAGGTGCAGGCGCGCGACCTTCTCGTCCAGGTGCTTGGGCAGCACGTAGACCTTGCCGGCCTGGTAGGCGTCGGGCTTGGTGAACAGCTCGATCTGGGCGATGGTCTGGTTGGCGAACGACGACGACATCACGAAGCTCGGGTGGCCCGTGCCGCAGCCCAGGTTCACCAGGCGGCCCTTGGCCAGCAGGATGATCTTCTTGCCGTCCGGGAAAGTGATGTGGTCGACCTGCGGCTTGATCTCTTCCCACTCGTACTTCTCGATCGACGCGACGTCGATCTCGTTGTCGAAGTGGCCGATGTTGCAGACGATGGCCTGGTCCTTCATGGCGGCCATGTGCTCGTGGCGGATCACGTCCTTGTTGCCCGTGGTGGTCACGAAGATGTCGGCCTTGTCGGCGGCGTATTCCATCGTCACGACCTTGTAGCCTTCCATCGCGGCCTGCAGAGCGTTGATGGGGTCGATCTCGGTGACCCACACCTGGGCGCTCAGCGCGCGCAGGGCCTGGGCCGAGCCCTTGCCCACGTCGCCGTAGCCGGCCACGCAGGCCACCTTGCCGGCGATCATCACGTCGGTCGCGCGCTTGATGCCGTCGACCAGCGATTCGCGGCAGCCGTACAGGTTGTCGAACTTGCTCTTGGTGACCGAGTCGTTCACGTTGATGGCGCGGAACAGCAGCGTGCCCTTGGCCGACATTTCGTTCAGGCGGTGCACGCCGGTGGTGGTCTCTTCGGTCACGCCGATGATCTCGGCCGACTTGCGGGTGTACCAGGTGTCGTCGACGGCCAGCTTGGCCTTGATGGCGGCGAAGAGGATGCGTTCTTCTTCGCTCGTCGGGTTGGCGAGCACGCCCAGGTCTTTTTCAGCGCGCTGGCCCAGGTGCATGAGCAGCGTGGCGTCGCCGCCGTCGTCCAGGATCATGTTCGGGCCTTCGCCCTTCGAGCCCTTGGGGCCGAAGTCGAAGATGGCGTGGGTGTAGTCCCAGTAGTCCTTCAGCGACTCGCCCTTGATGGCGAACACCGGCGTGCCGGCGGCTGCGATGGCGGCGGCGGCGTGGTCCTGCGTCGAGAAGATGTTGCACGAGGCCCAGCGCACTTGCGCGCCCAGGGCTTGCAGCGTCTCGATCAGCACGGCCGTCTGGATGGTCATGTGCAGCGAGCCCGTGATACGCGCGCCCTTGAGCGACTGGCCCTTCGAGAACTCTTCACGGATGGCCATCAGGCCGGGCATCTCGGTTTCGGCGATCTTGATTTCCTTGCGGCCCCAGGCGGCAAGGGACAGGTCGGCAATCGCCTGGTCGGCGGTCGAGACGGGGGTGGGCTTGAGAACAGCGCTCATGAGAACTCCAAAACTGGTTTGAAAGATGCCACTGCGTACGGGGAAGAAAAAGACTCACCGCGAGAACAGCGGGTGAGCGTGGTTGCGATGTGGTCCGAGCCTCACGCCTGACGGCGCTGCAACGCTCCTCGGAGCGCCGGATTGTAGTCGGGGCCGTTCCACCCGCCAATCGGCCCGGACATCCCACATCGCGGAAAGCGCGGGATGCTCCTCGTCGCGTGGACCACCCCGGGAAACTCCGCAGGCAAATCCGCGCTTCCAACGCCCTGAGGCGCACCGGCGCGGCGTATCGTGGCGGCGGGCCCCGGCCGCCCGGCCGCTGCCTGCCTTCACCCGTTCGATTGTTTTCATCACCCGACACAGGAGATTCCGCACCATGGCCACTGCCAAGAAAGCCGCCGCGAAGAAAACCACCGCCAGCAGCGCCGGCGCGAAGCAGGCGGCGCCCAGCGCCGCGGACATGCTCAATCCGATGAAGAACCTCAAGGGCATGGCCGACCGCCTGCAGAGCCTGAACCTGACCGGCGGCGCCGGCAAGCTGCTGGACAGCGGCCGCAAGGACCTGCAGGCGCTGATGCAGGCCAACGAGAAGTCCTACCAGGGCCTGCAGACCGTGGTGCAGCGGCAGACCGAGATGATCAAGAGCGCCATCGCCGAATGGCAGACGGCCGCCAAGTCCATGCCCGGCAAGGACCCGAAAGAGAACCTCGCCAAGCTCGACGAGCTGGGCCGCCAGTCGTTCCAGCGCGCCATCGACGACATCAAGGAACTGGCCGACCTCGCCGCCAAGTCGCAGGCGGACGCCTTCGACGTGGTGCGCCAGCGCGTCCAGGCCAACGTGGACGAAGTGACGAAGCTGCTGCAGCGCAAGTAGCAGGAAGACAACCAGGACGGCCAAGTGGCAGCGGTTCGCCGTTGCCCGGGCCACGCGGCCGGACGACCGCGGGAAACACCACCGTAGACAACGAGACAACACACCCAGGCGGAGGTCTTTCATGAGCCAGTTTCCGTCCCTCGATCCCATGGCCATGTGGCGCGAGCTCACGGCCCAGTGGGAGAAAAGCACCAACGAATTCGCCAACGAGGCCATGTCCTCGGACCCGTTCCGCCAGGGCATGCACGGCGGCATGAACGCCTCGCTCACCGCGCAGAAGGCGCTGGGCGACCTGATGGCGCGCTACCTCACGCTGCTGAACCTGCCGACGCGCGCCGACCTGCAGGCGCTGGGCGAGCAGCTGCACCGCATCGACGACCACCTGGCCGGCATCCGCCGCGCGCTGGAAGGCGAGGCCGGCACGACCCCACGGACCGCGCAAACTGCCGATGCCGCCACCGCGCCGCCCCGGCCGCGACGCACCAAGCAGCCGCCCGCAGCGGCGCCTGCCCCGGCAGCCAAAGCCGCCCCGAAGAAACGCCCCGCCGGAAAGCGCCGCCCATGAGCGCGCCCGCCGACACCTTCCAGCTGCCCGACATCCGCGGCGAGATCGAGCGCACGATCCAGCGCAACATCAAGGGGCTGGATTTCCTCACCTCGACCGCGCCCGCCGTCGGCCTCACGCCCAAGGACGAGATCCACCGGCGCGGCACGCTGAGCCTGTACCACTACCGTCCGATGGTCGACGAGATCTACCGCGTGCCGGTGCTGATGGTGATGGCCACCACCAACCGCGCCTACATCTTCGACCTCGCGCCGGGCCAGAGCATGGTCGAGTACCTGCTGCTCAAGGGCTACGACGTCTACGTGATGGACTGGAACGCGCCGCGCCCCGACGAGAAGCGCCTGCGCATCGAAGACTACGTGCTCGACTTCATTCCCGATTCGATCCGCCGCGTGCAGGAAGACTCGGGCGAAGAAGACGTCACCGTCGCCGGCTACTGCATGGGCGGCGTGCTCTCCACGCTGTACGCGGCGCTGCATCCCGGCGGGCCGATGAAGAACCTGGCGCTCTTCACCACGCCGATCGACTTCAGCCGCATGAAGCTTTTTCATGCGTGGTCCGACCGGCGCTATTTCGACGTCGACCGTCTCATCGACACCGTGGGCAACGTGCCGCCCGAGATGCTGTTCGCCTCCTTCGACATGCTGCGCCCCGCCGGGCGCGGCGCCGGGCTGGTGCAGCTGTGGGACAACATGGCCAACGACGAGTTCGTCAAGTCGTACCGCATGTTCGACCGCTGGGGTGCCGAGATGCTGCCGCTGGCCGGCGAGTACTTCCGACAGACGGTGAAGGAACTCATGTGGGACAACAAGCTGCACAAGGGCGAGCTGGTGCTAGGCGGGCGCAAGGTGCTGCTGAAGAACATCACCGTGCCGGTGCTGCACGCGCTCGCGCAGCACGACCACATCGTGCCCTACGAAGCGGGGCAGCCGCTGATCGCCGGCATCGGCTCCACCGACAAGGAAGAGGTGGTGCTCAAGGGCGGCCACGTCAGCCTGGCGGCCGGCACCAATGCCGTGCGGCGGCTGTGGCCCAAGCTCGACGAGTGGCTGGGCGTGCGTTCCACCTGACGAAGACCCAACAACCACGGCAAGATGAAGATGATCGCTTCACGCACCTACCCACGCACCGTCGCCCATGCGGACGGCGAGATCACCCTGCGCCTCATGAGCGGCGCCGACGCCCCCGCCGTGCTGGCCTTCGCGCAGGCACTGCCGGCGCACGACCTGCTCTTCCTGCCGCGCGACATCACCGAGCCCAAGGTGATGGCCGCCTGGGTCCGCGCCATCGAGCGCGGCGACATCGACAGCGTGCTGGCCGTGCGCGACGGCGCCGTGCTGGGCTGCGCGGCCGTCATTCGCGACCCGCATTCGTGGTCCGGCCACGTCGCCGAGCTGCGCGTGCTGGTGTCGCCCGCGCTGCGCGGCGGCGGCCTGGGCCAGCAGCTGGCGCAGGAAGGCTGCGCGCTGGCCTTCGCGCACGGGCAGGAAAAGATCGTCGCCCAGATGACCGTCGACCAGCGCGGCGCCATCGCCGTCTTCCAGGCCCTGGGCTTCCGGCCCGAGGCCTTGCTGACGCGCCACGTGAAGGACCGCGAGGGCAAGGCGCACGACCTCGTGATGCTGAGCCAGGACGCGGCACAGGTCGAGGCGCAGATGCGGGCGTATGGGGTGACGGAGGCGTTTTAGGCCCATAGGCGGGGGGTTGAGGGGGCTTGCGAGGCGCCCTCCTAAAATCGGGGGATTCCCCTGCAGATTGCCCACCTTGTCTTTTCTCGCCGAAACCCGCCGCCGTCGCACCTTCGCGATCATTTCCCACCCTGACGCCGGCAAGACCACGCTGACCGAAAAACTGCTGCTGTTCTCGGGCGCGATCCAGATCGCCGGCTCGGTGAAGGCACGCAAGGCCTCGCGCCATGCCACCTCCGACTGGATGGAAATCGAGAAGCAGCGCGGCATCTCGGTGGCTTCGTCGGTGATGCAGATGGTGTACCGCGAGCACGTGATCAACCTGCTCGACACGCCCGGCCACAAGGACTTCTCGGAAGACACCTACCGCGTGCTCACCGCCGTCGACTCGGCGCTGATGGTGATCGACGCGGCCAACGGCGTGGAAGCGCAGACGCGCCGGCTGATCGAGGTCTGCCGCCAGCGCGACACGCCCATCATCACCTTCGTCAACAAGATGGACCGCGAAGTGCGCGAGCCGCTGGACATCCTCGATGAGGTGGAACGCGAACTCGGCATGCCCTGCGTGCCCATGACCTGGCCCGTGGGCCAGGGCAAGAGCTTCCGCGGGATCATGAACCTGCGCACGCAGGCGATGACGGTGTTCGAGTCGGGCAGCGAGCGGCTGCCGCACGACTTCGAGACCATTCCGCTCGCCGAGCGCGACACGCTGGTCAAGCGCTTCGGCGCCGACTTCGAGCACGCCATGGAAAGCATGGAGCTGGCCACCGGCGCCTCCCCCACCTGGGACCGCGAGGCCTTCCTGGCCGGCAAGCAGACACCGGTGTTCTTCGGCTCGGGCGTGAACAACTTCGGCGTGATGGAAGTGCTCGACGCGCTGGTCGACCTGGCCCCCTCGCCGCAGTCGCGCACCAGCACCACGCTGGTCAACCGCCAGCCGGTGGTCAAGGAGATCCAGCCCGAGGACAAGGACTTCGCGGGCGTGGTCTTCAAGGTGCAGGCCAACATGGACGCCAACCACCGCGACCGCATCGCCTTCGTGCGCATGGCCTCGGGCAAGTACACGCCGGGCATGAAGCTGAAGGTGCAGCGTACCGCCAAGGAACTGCGCCCCACCAGCGTCGTGACCTTCATGAGCCAGCGCCGCGAGGCGGTGGAAGAGGCCTACGCGGGCGACATCGTGGGTTTCACCACGCACGGCGGCGTGCAACTGGGCGACACCATCACCGACGGCGCGAACCTGCAGTTCACCGGGCTGCCCTTCTTCGCACCCGAGCTGTTCATGACCGTCATCCTGAAGAACCCGCTGCGCACCAAGCAGCTGCAGCAGGGCCTGGCCCAGCTCGGCGAGGAAGGCGCGATCCAGGTCTTCCGCCCCGAGGTCGGCGGCCCGATGCTGCTGGGCGCGGTCGGCCAGCTGCAGTTCGAAGTGGTGCAGCACCGCCTGAAGGCCGAGTACGACGCCGACGTGCGCCTGGAAGGCTGCCAGTACACGGGCGCGCGCTGGATCACGGCCGATACCCCGGGCGAGCTGCGCGAGTTCATCAACGCCTACCCGGTGCGCATGGCCAAGGACGCGGCCGACACGCTGGCCTTCCTGTGCACCTCGCCGTACGACGTGCGGCTGGCGCAGGAGCGTTTTCCGAAGATCCACTTCCATCCGCTGCGCGAGCACGCGGGGCTGGCGCTGCAAAGCGCGGGCTGATCGACGGATCGACCGTCGGGCGCGTCAGCTGCCCGACGAGGTGTAGTGGCGCAACCCGATGCGCCACGCGCCGAACGCCGCCGCGAGGAACACGAAGCCCGCGAGCGGCGACACCATGCCCACCCAGGCCGGCGCGCCCAGCGGATCGGGCTTGCCGAGAATCGCCAGCACCGGGTAGTACGCCACGCAGGCCAGCGGCACGATGAAGGTCAGCACGCGGCGGAACCACTGCGCATAGAGCGCCAGCGGGTACTGCGCGGCCTGCACGCCGCCGTAGGTGAGCACGTTGGCGATCTCCAGGCTCTCCACCGTCCAGAACGACAACGTGCCCTGCAGCACCAGGATGCCGAGGAACAGCGCGATGCCGCCGGCCATGGCGAACAGCGCGACGGCCACGGCGCCCGGGGTCCATGCGATGTCGGCCTGCACGGTCGCGAAGGCCAGCACGAGCACGCCTTGCAGCAAGCGGCCCAGGCGGCTGATGCGCACGTCGTGGCCCATGAGCTGCAGCGCCAGCGGACGCGGACGCAGCAGCAGCCGGTCGAAGGTGCCGGTGCGCAGGAACTCGGTGCCCAGCACGTCGAAGCCGCGACCCAGCGCGTCGGCCAGGGCGAACATGCAGTTCACCAGGCCGTAGAACAGCGCGACCTCGCCGATGCCCCAGCCCTGCACCTCGCCGAACCGATGGAACAGCGCCCAGACGGCGACGATTTCGATGCCCGTGCCGAGGAACTGGCCCAGGGTCAGCAGCAAGGCCGACGCGGGGTATCGGGCCTGGCCGCTGATCGAGGCGGCCATGAGGCGGAAGAAGAGGGAAAGTGCGCTCACCCTAGCCACCCTGCACCTGCAGGCTGCGCATCGTGCGCCCCATCGTCAGCCGTCCGAACGCGACCAGCGCCACGATCCAGAAGCACTGCAGGCCCAGCCCTGCGAGCGCATGCCAGCCGCCGAGCTGCCCGAAGTACAGCCGCGCCGGAATATCGATGAGCCCTGCCAGCGGCTGTACCAGCAGCGCCGTCTGCCAGGCGTCGGGCAGCAGCGCCAGTGGCAGCAGGTTGCCCGAGAACACGATGACCACCGGTGTCGCCACCGCCTGGATGCCGCGCTCGTTGAGTGCCGCCGTGGTCGCCACGTTGAGCAGCATCACCATCGCGGTCGAGAGCAGCAGGCCGAGCACCGCCGACAGCAGGAATGCCGCGCCGGCCACGGCGCTCGCGGGCCCTTGCCAGGCCCAGTCGCCCAGCCCCGCCAGCGGCAGCACGACCGCCGCGAAGGCCGCCATCAGCGCCACGCGCGGCAGCAGGCGCGCCGCGATCCATCCGGCCGTGCGCGCGAACCACAGCGCGTAGGCGTCCACCGGGCGCAGCCGGTCGTAGGCCACCGCGCCGGTGCGCGCGGCCTGGGCCACCTCGGGGTCGCCCAGCCATGGCATCAGCACCAGCAAACCTTGCGCGAGCCAGGTGTAGGTGATGGCCTGGGCCAGCGACATCGACGAGGCCGCTCCCGCGATGGCGGTGCCGCCGTAGAACGCGGCGAACACCATCACCTTGATGCCGCCCCACCAGCACTGCGTGGCAAAGCCCGCGAGCGCCGCCGTGCGGTACTGCAGCATCTGCAGGAAGCGCGAGACGAACGCCGCGACGTACGGCCGGGCAAGATCGCGCAGGCCCGAGGTGGCCGAGGTGCTCACGCCTCGGCCGCTCCGTGCATGGCGTAGAAGCGCGCGATGACGGCTTCGATCGCGAGGCCTTCGAGGCGGATGTCCTCCACCGCGTGCGCGCCGGCGATGCGGGCGATGAGCGCGGGCGCAGGGGTCTGCTTCGGATCGAAGTCGAGCACCAGCGTCTGGCCGTCGCGCGAGTGCACGGTGGCGCCCTCGACCTGCGCGGGCAGCGTGGCGTCCTGCGCGAAATCGACCACCAGCCGACGCTCGGCCATCACCTGCGCGCGCAGCGCCTCGACCGGGCTGTCGGCCAGCACGCGGCCATGGCCGATCACGATCACGCGCTGAGCCAGGGCCTCGATGTCGTGCATGTCGTGCGTGGTCAGCAGCACGGTGGTGCCGCGCTCGCGATTGGCGCGCCGCACGAAGTCGCGCACCGCGAGCTTTGAAGGCGCATCGAGGCCGATGGTGGGTTCGTCGAGGAACAGGATGTCGGGCTCGTGCAGCAGCGCCGCGGCGATCTCCGCGCGCATGCGCTGGCCCAGCGAGAGCTGGCGCACCGGCTGGTCGAGCACGCGCTCCAGGTGCAGCAGCGCGACCAGCTCGTCGCGCGTGCGGCGGTAGCGCTGCGGATCGACGCGGTAGATGTCGCGCAGCAGGTCGAAACCGTCGCCCACGGGCAGGTCCCACCACAGCTGCGTGCGCTGGCCGAAGACCACGCCGATGCGCGCCACGTGGCGCTCGCGGTCGGCAAAGGGGTCGCGGCCATCGACTTCCACCCGCCCGCCGTCGGGCCGCAGGATGCCCGAGAGGATCTTGATGGTGGTCGACTTGCCCGCGCCGTTCGGCCCGATGAAGCCCAGCAGCTCGCCGCGCTCCAACGCGAACGACACGTCCGACAGCGCCTCCACCGTGCGGTGGCGCCGTTGCAGCAGGCCGCGCAGCGCCCCGCGCAGACCGGGGTCGCGCTCGGACACCCGGTAGGTCTTGCGGAGGTGATCGACGAGGATGTGAGGCATGGTGGAGAGCGTCGCGCCGGCCCTGGAGATCGGCGGGGGGCGGGATGCTACACGAAAGCGCCGGTACGATCACGGGCCTTCCCGAGAATCCCGTCCATGTCTTCGCCTCCCCTGCCCGCCTCGCCCCATCACCTGTTGCCGCTCGCACGCTGGCCCGCCGACGCGCGCGCGACGCTGACCGGTGTGTTCACCGACATCGACGACACGCTCACCACCGACGGCGCCATCACGCCCGATGCACTGCAGGCGCTGGCGGACCTGAAGGCCGCGGGCCTCGCGGTGGTCGCAATCACCGGCCGGCCGGTGGGCTGGAGCCTGCCTTTTGTGAACAGCTGGCCGGTCGATGCGATCGTGGCTGAGAACGGCGCCGTGGCGCTGCTGCCCGCGACCGACGGCAATGGCGACGGGGTCGAGAAGCGCTACCAGCAGGACGCCGCCACGCGCGCCGCCAACTTCGCGCGCATGCAGGCCGTGCTGACGCGTATCGAAAGCGAGATTCCGGGCGCGGGCCGCGCCACCGACTCGCCCGGGCGCGAGACCGACATCGCCATCGACCACAGCGAGTTCGTGACGCTCGACGAGGCCACCATCGCGCGCGTCGTCGCGCTGATGCGCGGCGAAGGCATGCACGCCACCGTGAGCAGCATCCACATCAACGGCTGGTACGGCGACAACGACAAGCTCGAGGGGGCGCGCTGGATCGTGCGCGAACTCTGGGGCCGCACGCTCGACGACGAGATGGACCGCTGGGCCTACGTGGGCGACTCCACCAACGACCAGCTCATGTTCCGCAGCTTCGCGCACAGCATCGGCGTGGCGAACGTCGCGCGCTTCGTGCCGCAGCTGGAGCACCTGCCGCGCTACGTGACGCAGGGCGAGCGCGGCACGGGCTTCGCGCAGGCCGCGCACGCGGTGCTGTCGGCCCGCTGAGCCACGCACGAAAAAAAGGCCCGCACGAGGCGGGCCGAATGGACCGGTTGAACGACCCTTGGAGAAACTTGCAGGGGTGCGGGTCGCGCGGCGCGCGACCCGTCAGTCAGAACATCAGAACGTGTGGCGGATGCCGAACTCGTAGCCCATCGAGCTCTTGGCCTGCAGCGCCGAGCGGTTGAACGTGGTGGGGTACGACGGGCCTGCGCCCACCGTGAGTCCCGCGCCGTTCTTGTTGCTGACGCGCGCGACCGTGCCGTACAGCGCAGTGCGCTTGGACAGGTTGTGCACGTAGCCCAGCGCGAGCTTGCTGGCCTTCGGGTCGGCGTTGTTCACGCCGAAGACCGGCACGCGGTTGAAGTCGTACTTGACCTGCGAATACGACGCGCGGATCACGCCCGGGCCGATCGGCACGGTCACGCCCAGCAGGTAGCCGGTGAGGTCCACGTCCTGGCCTGGCGTGAAGATGTTCAGTGCGTTGCGCTCGTCCTTCGAACGCGAGATTTCACCGAACAGCTTGGCCACGCCGAAGTCGTAGGTCGCGCCGAGGTTGAAGATCTTGATCTTGCCCGGGCGTGCCACGGCGGCGGCGCCGCTGCCGGACGTGAAGCTGGTGTCGTTCTGCGCGTAGCTGGCGGCGATGTCGAACGGGCCCGTCGTGTAGCCCAGGCGCCCGCCGATGTGGCGGCCGGTGTTCGTGCTGGCTGCGGTGTCCGGCGACAGGCGCGTCTGCTCGGCCAGGCCGTAGGCCACGTTGCCGTACAGGCCGCCCAGGCGCGGCAGGAAGTACTGCACCATGTTGCTGGCGCGCTTGTAGGTGCCGTTGCTGCCGTAGCCGCTGCCCGACACGGTGGCTTCGTTGGCGTCGATGATCAGCGAGCCGCCGATGCCGGTGTCGCCGAACGGATCGAACTGCTCTTCGTTCATCACCGTCGCGGTCTTGTCGCGGCCCAGGCGCAGTTCGCCGAAGCTGCCTGCCAGGCTCACCGTCGAGCGGCGGGTGAAGTTCGACACGCCGGTGGCGCCGTCGTCGTTGGTGATGGGGGCTTCGAGCCAGAAGCTGGCCGACAGGCCGCCGCCCAGGTCTTCCACGCCGCGAAAGCCGAGGCGGCTCGAGCTCAGGCCCGAGTTGGCCAGCTCGGTGCGGCTGGCCTTCACGCTGAGGCCGGGCGTGAAGGGGTTGGTCGAGACGCTCTTGTTCGACACGTTGCGGTAGGCGGCATCGACCACGCCGAACAGGGTCACGGTCGATTGCGCCGACGCGGCGCCGCAGGCCGCCATGGCAGCCAGAACAAGCAGGGATTTTTTCATTTGTGTCACTCCAGGAGGGGAAAGCCGCTGCGCCGAAACCGGGCGCGACAGTGGGACGTCCGGGCGATGCCGCCGCGAGACTGGGTCCGAGTTTTCCCGTGCTGGAAGACAAAAAGATTACATAGGGTTAACGCCTAGATTACAGAGGGGCATAGGGGGTGAGTTCGGGACACCCATCGCAAATCGGGGTAGGCGCCGCTCGCGCCCCACCCCTTCCGCGCCTGTCGGCCGGCCCTCACTTCTCCTTCGCCAGCCCCAGTTTGTCGATGATCACCTTCTCGCGCACCACCGTGTCCTGCGCGAACTTGGTGTACGTGGCCGAGCTCATGTAGTTGGGCAGCATGTCGTAGCGGCCGAGCGAGGCCACGTAGCTGGGCTCTTCCATCGCCTGCTTGAAGGCGTCGTGCAGCTTCTTCACGACCTCGGGCGGCGTGCCCTTGGGCGCGCCGATGCCGAAGGGCGAGTTCTGCACCACGTCGTAGCCCAGCTCCTTCAGCGTGGGCGCGTCGGGGAACTTGGCCAATCGCTTCTCGCCCCAGGTGTTGAGCACGCGCAGCTTGCCGGCCTCGACCTGCGGCGCGAAGCCGGTGCTGTCGGCCGCGGCCATGAGCTGGCCGCTGACCACCGCGAGCATCAGATCAGCGCTGCCCTTGTAGGGCACGTGCTGCAGCGTGATGCCGGCCTTCTGCGCCACGATCTCGGTCGTGAGGTGCGGGCTGGTGAGGTTGCCGGTCGAGCCGTAGGTGAGCTTGCCGGGGTTGGCCTTGGCGTAGGCGACGAAGTCGGCCCAGGTCTTGAAGGGGCTGTCGGCCGGCACGACGATGCCGAAGGCATAGCCGGTGACGTTCAGCACGTAGGTGATGTCCTTGAGCGGGTCCCAGTTGATCTTGGTGGTGTAGCCCAGGCGGAACACGCCCAGCGGAATCTGCGCGACGGTGTAGCCGTCGGGCTGCGCGGTCTGCAGCGCCTGCGCGGGCAGCGTGCCGCCGGCGCCGGGCTTGTTGTCGACGATCACGGGCTGGCCAAGGATCTTGCTGGCGTTGTCGGCCAGCTGACGCATGGTGATGTCGGTCGGGCCGCCGGCGGGGAACGCGATCACGAGCTTGATGGGCTTCGCGGGAAAGGCCTGTGCGAACACCGCCATCGGCGCGGCGAGGCCGCAGGCGGCCAGCGTGGCGGCACGGAGAAGGGAACGGCGGAACAACATGGCGGAAAGGCTCCTGAAGCGTGGATCGAGCCGCGCATTGGGCCCTGCCCCGCCCCGTGCAGCAATCGGGGCTCACCCGACTGCTGTCGCCTGCGGAACGCCGCTTTCAGCCTGCGGCCTGCGCGAAGCCCTCGAGAACGTTGACCGCGTTCACACCCACCTCGGCGACCGCGTAGCCGCCCTCGAACACGAACACCGTCGGCAGGCCCGCGCGCGCGAGGTCCTCGCCCATGCGCAGGTAGTCGTCGCTTCGCAGCTTGAAGCCGGAGATCGGGTCGCCCTCGAAGGTGTCGACACCCAGCGAAACCACGAGCGCACCGGCCTTGACCTTCGCGATGCCGTCGAGCGCGGTCTGGAGCGCCGCGCGCCAGGCCGCGAAGCCGGTGCCGCGCGGCAGCGGCAGGTTGTGGTTGAAGCCCTCGCCCGCACCCGCGCCGCGCTCGTCGGCATGGCCCAGGTAGTAGGGGTAGTCGGTGAACGGGTCGCCGTGCAGGCTGGCGAAGTGCACGTCGCTGCGTTCGTAGAAGATGGCCTGCGTGCCGTTGCCGTGGTGGTAGTCGACGTCGAGCACGGCCACGCGTTCCACGCCCGCGTCGCGCAGCGCCTGTGCGGCGACGGCAGCGTTGTTGATGAAGCAGTAGCCACCGAAGAAATCGGCGCCCGCGTGGTGACCCGGCGGCCGCGTGAGCGCGAAGGCGCTGCGCTGGCCACCGATGACGCGCTGCGCCGCAGTCCACGCACACGCCGCGCCGTGGCGCGCGGCGGCCCAGCTGCCGGCCATCAGCGGCGTGCCCGCATCGAACGAGAACAGGCCCATGCGCGCCGGAAAGCTCCTGGGCAGCACGTCGGTGCGCATGCCGCGCGTGGGCCAGTACGACGGCAGCGCGTCGCGCGTGGCATTGGCCGGATCGAGCGCCACCCACTCGTCCCACGCATGCGCGATGAAGTCGAGGTAACGCGGCGTGTGCACCTTTGCCAGCAGCGCGTCGTCGAATGCGTCGGGTGACTGCAGCGGGCCGAGGCCGCGCTGCTCGAGCGCGTGCCTCACGTGATCGACGCGGGCGGGCACCTCGAAGCAGGGCACCAGTTCGCCCCGGAACATTTCGACTTTGCCTTGGTGCAGTGCGTGCTGGTCGTTGTAGATGGTGAGCATGAAGCAGCGAAAAGCGTGACGACAGGGCCTGCCATCATGCCGCACGCCGCAGCACCGCCCGGCGCCGCCCCGAGGCGGTGAGACCGAACAGGTCCTTCGGGTCGTCGAGCTCGGGCACCAACGCGATCTGCCGGCCCACGCCGCGCTCCAGCGCCAGCTGCTGGATGCAGCGCAGCGCCGTGTAGTCCTCCAGCGCGAAGCCGACCGAGTCGAACACCGTGACCTGCTCCGCCCGCTCGCGCCCCGGCACTTCGCCCAGCAGCACGCGCCACAGCTCGTGCACCGGGAAGTCGGGCGTCAGCTGCTGGATCTCGCCCTCGATCCGGGTCTGCGGCTCGTACTCGACGAACACGCGCGCGCCGCGCAGCACGTCGGGATGCAGCTCGGTCTTGCCGGGCGAATCGCCGCCCACGGCGTTGATGTGCATGCCCGGCTCGATCATCTCGGGCGTGAGCACGGTCGCATGGCCCTGGTAGGCGGTGACGGTGGTCACGATGTCGGCGCCGCGCACCGCCTCGGCGGTGGAGCCGGCGCGAATGATCTCCATCGACGTGCAGGCCGCGAGGTGGCGCACCAGCTTGTCGGTGGCGTGCGGGTCGATGTCGAACACGCGCACCTGCTGGATGCCCAGCAACGCATGGAAGGCCAGTGCCTGGAACTCGCTTTGCGAGCCGTTGCCGATGATCGCCAGGCTGCGCGCATCGGGCCGCGCCAGCGCCTTGGCAGCCATGGCTGAGGTGGCCGCCGTGCGCAGCGCGGTGGTGAGCGTGAGTTCGGACAGGAGCACCGGGTAGCCCGTGTCGACTTCGGCCAGCACGCCGAAGGCCATGACCGTGGGCAGGCCGACCTGCGTGTTGTGCGGATGGCCGTTGACGTACTTGAAGGCGTAGGCGCCGTCGTCGGCCACCGGCATCAGCTCGATCACGCCCAGGTGCGAATGGCTGGCCACGCGCGCCTTCTTGTCGAACTCACGCCAGCGCAGGAAGTCGTCGCGCAACGCGTCGGCCAGCGTGACGAGGAATTCCGGGACGCCGGTCTCATCCACCAGGCGAACCAGGCTGTGAACATCGATGAAGCGGGTCATGACATGGCTCCTTGCGTAGCCCGGCACGGCGCTTCATCCCCTCACATGTTTACTCCACCATGGCTGATTCAGGATGCGCCTGCGCCAAGGGTTCGAGCCATTGTGCGCCTGTGCGCGTCAACGTGCCAACACGGCCTTTAGAGCTACGCCGGTATGGGTAGCCAAGCGCACCACCTCCTCCGGCGGCGCCGCGGCGACGATGCGCCCGCCGGCGTTGCCGCCCTCGGGCCCGAGGTCGAGGATCCAGTCGGCCTCGGCGATCAGGTCGAGGTCGTGCTCGATCACCACCACGCTATGGCCGCCGTTCACCAGCCGGTGCAGCACGTGGATCAGCTTCTCGACGTCGGCCATGTGCAGGCCCACGGTCGGCTCGTCGAGCACGTACAGCGTGTGCGGCGGCTTCTGGCCGCGGCGGGTGATGTCGTCGCGTACCTTGCTCAGTTCGGTCACCAGCTTGATGCGCTGCGCCTCGCCGCCCGACAGCGTGGGCGACGGCTGCCCCAGCGTGAGGTAGCCCAGGCCCACGTCCTTCAGCAGCTGCAGCGGATGCGCGATGTTGGGCATGCTGGCGAAGAACTCCACCGCCTCGTCGACTTCCATCTTCAGCACGTCGCCGATGCTCTTGCCGCGCCAGCTCACGGCCAGCGTCTCGGGGTTGAAGCGCGCGCCGTGGCAGACCTCGCAAGGCACCTTCACGTCGGGCAGGAAGCTCATCTCGATGGTGCGCACGCCCGCGCCGTCGCAGCCCGGGCAGCGGCCTTCGCCGGTGTTGAAGCTGAAGCGCGCCGGGCCGTAGCCGCGCGCCTTGGCTTCGAGCGTGTCGGCAAAGAGCTTGCGGATGGTGTCCCAGAAGCCGATGTAGGTGGCCGGGCAGCTGCGCGGCGTCTTGCCGATCGGCGTCTGGTCGACCTCGAGCACGCGGTCGATGACCTCGTAGCCGTCGACACCGCGGCAGCCGACCCACGCCGGGCGCTTGCCCGCGGCATCGGCATCGCGGCCGGCCTTGGTCATGCGCTGCACGACGATGCCCTGCACGCTGGCCAGCAGCACGTCGCGCGCGAGCGTGGACTTGCCCGAGCCGCTGACGCCGGTGACCACCACGAGGCGATGCAGCGGCAGCGTGGCGGTCACGTCCTGCAGGTTGTGCAGGTCGGCGCCGTGCACCGTGAGCCAGTTGCCGCTGTCCTCCGCCTTCGGGTCGGGCGAGGGAATCGGGCGGCGGGCCTGCAGCGGGTGCCGGATGGCGTCGCGCAGGTAGCGGCCGGTCTGCGAATCGCCGGCCTTCTGGATGTCGGCCACGGAGCCCTCGGCCACGAGGCGGCCACCGCGCTTGCCGGCGCTGGGGCCGATGTCGATGATGTGGTCGGCGCGGCGGATGGTGTCTTCGTCGTGCTCCACCACCACCAGTGTGTTGCCCTTCTCGCCGAGCTTGTGCAGCGCGTTCAGCAGGATCTGGTTGTCGCGCGCATGCAGGCCGATGGTCGGCTCGTCGAGCACGTAGCACACGCCCTGCAGGTTGCTGCCCAGCTGCGCCGCCAGGCGGATGCGCTGCGCTTCGCCGCCGCTCAGCGTGGGCGCGCCACGGTCGAGCGTGAGGTAGCCCAGGCCCACTTCTTCGAGGAATTCGAGGCGGCTCCTGATCTCGGGCACGAGGTCGCGCGCGATCTCGGCTTCGCGGCCGTTGAGCACCAGCCCTTCGAACCACTGGCGCACCTCGGTGACGCTCATGCGCGCGAGCTGCGTGATGCCGATGCCACCCGAGCCGTCGGCCGCGGTGCCGAAGCCCACGGCGCGCGCGGTGGCGTTCAGGCGCGTGCCCTCGCAGGTCGGGCACACCACGTCGGCGAGGTCTTCGATCTCGGGTTCCGCGAAGGTCTGTTCACGGCCCTTGTTGTCGTCGTCGCGGATCGAGTCGTCGAAGACCTTGCGCTGGTCCTTGCTCAGCTTCACGCCCGTGCCCACGCAGTCGGGGCACCAGCCGTGCTTGCTGTTGTAGCTGAACAGGCGCGGGTCAAGCTCGGCGTAGCTGGTGCTGCACACCGGGCAGGCGCGCAGCGTCGAGAACACGCTCACGCGCCCGATGCCCGCGGCGGACACGCCGGCCATCATCGCGGCGCGCAGGCCGTCGAGTTCGCTCAGCACATGCACCACGCCCTTGCCGTGCTCCAGCGCCTTGGTGAGCGCCGCGCGCAGTTCGTTCTCCTGCGAAGGCAGCACGTCGAGGCTGGCCACGGGCAGCTCGATGCTGTGTTCCTTGAAGCGGTCGATGCGCGGGAAGCCCGTGGTCGGCAGGAAGTCGCCGTCCACGCGCAGGTGCGTGAAGCCGCGCGGGCGCGCCCAGTCGGCCAGCTCGGTGTACACGCCCTTGCGGTTGCTCACCAGCGGCGCGAGCAGGCCGATGTGCTGGCCCTTGAAGTTGCGCATGAGCTGCGCGGCGATGCTGTCGGGCGTCTGCGGCTGCACGGCGGCGCCGTCGTGCACGCAGTGCTGGATGCCCAGCTTCACGTACAGCAGGCGCAGGAAGTGCCAGACCTCGGTGGTGGTGCCCACCGTGCTCTTGCGGCCGCCGCGCGACAGGCGCTGCTCGATGGCCACGGTCGGCGGAATGCCATACACCGCGTCCACCTCGGGCCGGCCCGCGGGCTGCACGATGCTGCGCGCATAGGCGTTGAGCGATTCGAGGTACCGGCGCTGGCCTTCGTTGAAAAGAATGTCGAACGCGAGCGTCGACTTGCCCGAGCCGCTCACGCCCGTCACCACGCTGAACTTGCCGCGCGGAATGTCGACGCTGAGGTTCTTCAGGTTGTGCTCACGCGCATTGACGATCTGCACCGCGTCGGCGCCCGGTGCCTTTTCTTTCTGCGCGTTGGCGATGTAGCGCCGCGCGGCGCGCTCGGCCACCTTGTAGGCGCCGGGGCCGATGGCGAGTTCGTAGTCGGCCAGCGCCGCGCCGGTGAGCGAGGCGCGGTTCTCGCGCAGCTGCTCGGGCGTGCCCTCGGCCACCACCTGGCCGCCGGCGTCGCCGCCTTCGGGGCCGAGGTCGATGAGCCAGTCGCTGGCGCGGATCACGTCTAGGTTGTGCTCGATGACGATCAGCGAATGGCCCGCGTCGAGCAGCTTGCGCAGTGCGCGCATGAGCCGCGCGATGTCGTCGAAGTGCAGGCCGGTGGTCGGCTCGTCGAACAGGAACAGCGTGCCCTTGCGGGCCACCGACTGCCTGCTGGCGGTGGCGTTCTTGGCGGCCTCGGCCAGGAAGCCGGCAAGCTTCAGGCGCTGCGCCTCGCCGCCCGAGAGCGTGGGCACGGGCTGGCCGAGCTTCACGTAGTCCAGGCCCACGTCGACGATGGGCTGCAGCACGCGCACCACCTCGCGGTCGGCGTCGAACAGCGCCGCGGCTTCGGCCACGGTGAGCTCCAGGATATCGGCCACGTTGTAGCTCGCATCCTTGCGCACGATCTTCACTTCGAGAATTTCGGGCCGGTAGCGCTTGCCGTCGCAGTCGGGGCAGCGCAGGTACACGTCCGACAGGAACTGCATCTCCACGTGCTCGAAGCCCGAGCCGCCGCAGGTGGGGCAACGCCCGTCGCCCGAGTTGAAGCTGAACTTGCTCGCGGTGTAGCCACGCTGGCGCGACAGCGGCGCGGTGGCGAAGATCTCGCGGATGGCGTCCCATGCGCCCACGTAGCTCGCGGGGTTGGAACGCGCGGTCTTGCCGATGGGCGACTGGTCGACGAAGACCACGTCGCCCAGGTGATCGGCGCCGAGCATGCGGTCGTGCGCGCCCGGCGTCTCGGTGGCCTTGCCGAAGTGACGCATGAGCGCGGGCGCCAGCACGTCCTGGATGAGCGTCGATTTGCCCGAGCCGCTCACGCCGGTCACGCACACGAGGCGCGCGAGCGGAAAGTCGACCGTGATGTTCTTCAGGTTGTGCTCGCGCACGCCTTCGAGGATGAGCCGGTGCGTGTTCTCGCTCACGAGCCGCTTGAAGCCCATGCCGATCTTCTTGCGCCCGCCCAGGTACTGGCCGGTGAGCGTGTCGGCGTCGCGCAGGTGGTCGGTGCCGCCGTCGAACACGATCTGCCCGCCGCGCGCGCCGGGGCCGGGGCCCATGTCGATCACGCGGTCGGCGGCCAGCATCACGGCGGGGTCGTGCTCGACCACCACCAGCGTGTTGCCGGCATCGCGCAGGCGCAGCATGGCCTCGGTGATGCGGTTCATGTCGCGCGGGTGCAGGCCGATGCTGGGCTCGTCGAGCACGAACAGCGTGTTCACCAGCGAGGTGCCCAGCGCTGTGGTGAGGTTGATGCGCTGCACCTCGCCGCCGCTGAGCGTGCGGCTCTGGCGGTCGAGCGTGAGGTAGCCGATGCCCACGTCGTGCAGGTAGCGCAGGCGGGTGGTGATTTCCTCGAACAGCAGCTTCAATGCCTGCGCCTCGCCCTCGCTGGCGGGCGTGCCGTTGCCGTGGTGCTCGACGCGATCGAAGAACTTGCGCAGCCGCTCGATGGGCAGCAGCATCAGGTCGTGCAGGCACAGGCCCGGCAGCGCCTCGAGCTGCGCGCGCGTCCACTTCACGCCGGTCGGCATGAAGCGTCTGGCGGGTTCGAGCACGGCGTCGGCGTCGTCCTTGCTGCCGATGCGCCACAGCAGCGGGTCAAGCTTCAGGCGCGCGCCGCTGCAGACGGGGCACGGCGTGTAGCTGCGGTACTTCGACAAGAGCACGCGGATGTGCATCTTGTAGGCCTTGCTCTCCAGGTAGCCGAAGAAGCGGCGCACGCCGTACCACTGCTTGTTCCAGTTGCCTTCCTTGTAGTTGGGCGTGCCCTCGATCACCCAGTGCTTCTGCTCGTCGGTGAGCTTGTTCCACGGCGTGTCGCGCGGAATGCCAGCCGCTTCGGCGTGGCGCATGAGGTCGTCCTGCGCCTCTTTCCAGGCGGGCGTCTGGATGGTCTTGATGGCGCCGGCGCGCAGCGTGAGCTTGTCGTTCGGAATCACGAGCCCCAGGTCGACGCCGATCACGCGGCCGAAGCCCCGGCAGGTGTCGCAGGCACCCACCGCCGAGTTGAACGAGAACATCGACGGGATGGGGTCGGTGTAGCGGATGTCGCTTTCAGGGCAGTGCAGGCCGGTGGAGAACTTCCACACGTCGGTCGGCGCATTTTCATCAGCGCCGGTCGCATGCACGGTGACCCGCCCGCTGCCGCGCTTGAGCGCCACCTCGATCGCCTCCACCACGCGCGAGCGCTCGGCGCTCGACGCGCGGAAGCGGTCGGCCACCACGTCGAGCACCTTGCGCGGACCGGTGGGCGTGGCCACCTCGCGCTCGGCCTGCACGCGCGTGAAGCCGCTGGCCGACAGCCACTGCGTCACTTCTTCCGCCGTGGTGCTCGCGGGCAGCTCGACCGGGAAGGTGACCACAAGGCGCGGATCGCCCGCCGCCGCCGCGCGCTCGACGATCTGCGCGTAGATGCTGTCGGGCGAGTCGTGGCGCACCGGCAGCGCGGTCTCGCGGTCGAACAGGCTGGCCGCGCGCGCGAAGAGCAGCTTCAGGTGGTCGTTCAGCTCGGTCATCGTGCCGACCGTGGAGCGCGAGGAGCGCACCGGGTTGGTCTGGTCGATGGCGATGGCGGGCGGCACGCCCTCCACCTTGTCGACGGCGGGCTTGTCCATGCGGTCAAGGAACTGGCGCGCGTAGGCGGAGAAGGTCTCCACATAGCGCCGCTGGCCTTCGGCGTAGAGGGTGTCGAAAACGAGACTGGACTTGCCCGAGCCGCTCGGCCCGGTGACCACGGTCATCTCGCCGGTGCGGATGTCGAGGTCGAGGTTCTGGAGGTTGTGCTGGCGCGCGCCGCGAATCCGGATGGAGCCCTGTGTCATGAGTGCCTTGAGGGGTGGGGCAAACATTCTAGGGAGTGCTCCGTGACGCTTCGCCCCACCCCGGCGCATGGGCGGCGCCCGCGCAGGGGTTTGTCTGGATGGCAATTTAGACACTTTGAGTAACAAATGCGACGTTTATTTTTCACAATTGTTCAGCGCGTCTGCGGAAGGCGCCGAAAGGCTTTCATGACGAAGAAGAAAGTGGCAGGTTCGCGGCACGCCCTCGCCGTGGCCGCCCTGCTGGCGCTGTGTGCCACGGGCGCCTCCGCCCAGATCGTGATCGGCCAGACTGCCGGCATGACCGGCTCGGTGGCGGCCAGCGTGAACGAGACCATCGGCGGCGCGCAACTGGTGATCGACGCGGCCAATGCCCAGGGCGGCGTCCACGGCGAGAAGATCGAGGTGATCCGCATGGACGACGCCTTCGACGTCAAGCGCGCCGGCGAGAACGCGCGCGTGCTGATCGAGGACAAGAAGGTGCTCGCGCTCTTCATGAGCCGCGGCACGCCGCACTCGCAGGCCATCATTCCGTGGCTGGACAAGAACGAGGTGGCGCTGATCGGCCCCTCGACCGGTGCGATGGTGCTGCACAAGCCGCTGCAGAAGCACGTGTTCAACGTGCGCGCCACCTACCAGCGCGAGGCCGAGAAGGCGGTGCAGCACCTGCTGACCATCGGCCTCACGCGCGTCGCCGTGGTCCACGTGACCGACTCGTTCGGCGCCGATGCGCTCCAGGGCGCGATGACGGGCTTCACCAAAGGCAAGGCCACGCCGATCGCCACCATTCCCGCCGACCGCGACAAGCCCGACTACAGCGTCATCGTGCCCGCCATCAAGAAAGCCGACGCGCAGGCGGTGGTGTGGATCGGCTCGGGCGTGGCGGTGGTCGACGGCATCAAGGCGCTGCGCGCCGCGGGCTCGGCGGCGCAGGTGGTGACGCTGTCGAACAACGCCTCGTCGGGCTTCATCAAGCAGCTGGGCGACGCCAGCCGCGGCGTGATCGTGACGCAGGTGTTCCCCAGCGAGCGCTCGCTGGGCCAGCCGATGGTGAAGGAGGCGCTGACGCTCGCGAAGGCCAAGGGCCAGGCGGAGCTGTCACCGGCCGCGCTCGAGGGCTTCGCCTCGGCCAAGGTGCTGGTGGAAGCGCTGCGCCGCGCCGGCCCCAAGCCCACGCGCGCCAAGGTGCTCGCGGCGCTCGAGAGCCTCAAGGGCTACGACCTGGGCGGCGGACTCGAGGTGAGCTACTCGCCGCAGGACCACAGCGGCATCGACTTCGCGGACCTCGCGATCATCAGCGAAGGCCGCTTCAAGCGCTGACGCGAACCGGTTGCGTTACTTCGCGGCGGAAGCCGCGGCAGCCGGTGCCGAGGCGGCAGCGGAGGCCGGGGCCGCCGGCGCGGCTGCCGGTGCTGGCGTGGCGGGTGCGTGCGTCGTGTCGCCGCCGTGCTTCTCGCCGGACATGTCGATCTTGTCGCCGCCCTTCGAAATCACATACAGGGCAATGGCGGCGAAGATGACGAAGCCGACAACGATTTTCCACATGGGTACTGTCTCCTGAGAAGGTTAAGAGGCTGAAGAAGAGGATACGCAAGGTTCAAGAAAAAGGCCTCATGCCGCGGGCATGAAGCCTCTTTGTTGAACGGAGGGTGGCCGGCGCGGCCCCCTCCTGGTGCGCCACGGATCAGTCGTTGGCGTAGATGTCCACGTCCTTGGTCTCGCGGATGAACAGCGTGCCGATCACCAGCGTGACGCCCGCGATGATGATCGGGTACCACAGGCCGTTGTACATGTTGCCGGTGGAGGCCACGATGGCGAAGGCGGTGGTCGGCAGCAGGCCGCCGAACCAGCCGTTGCCGATGTGGTACGGCAGGCTCATCGAGGTGTAGCGGATGCGCGTGGGGAACATCTCGACCAGCATCGCGGCGATCGGGCCATAGACCATGGTCACCAGCAGCACCAGCCAGAACAGCAGCACGATGGTCAGCACCTTGTTGATCTTGGCGGGATCGGCCTTGGCCGGGTAGCCGGCGATCTTCAGGTCTTCGGCCACGCCCTTCTTGAAGGCGGCGATGGCCTTGACGCTGGCTTCGTCGAACTTGGAGTTCGCGACCACGCCGGTGGGCGCCTCGACGGTCTTGTCGCCGATCTTCACCACGGCGGCGGAGCCGGGTGCGCCGGCCACGTTCTCGTAGCTCACAGAGTTCTGCACGAGGTAGCGCTTGGCGATGTCGCAGGAGCTCTTGAAGTCGATCTCGCGTGCCACCGGGTTGCCCTGGAACGAGCAGGTCTTCGGGTCGGCCGTCACCGTGACGCCGGCCGTGGCTTGCGCGCGGGCCAGGTCGGGGTTGGCGGCTTCGGTCAGCATCTTGAAGACCGGGAAGTACGTGACCACGGCCAGCAGGCAGCCGGCCATGATGATCGGCTTGCGGCCGATCTTGTCGGACAGCGTGCCGAACACCACGAAGAAGGGCGTGCCCAGCAGCAGCGCGGCGGCGATCATCAGGTTGGCGGTGGTCGCATCGACCTTGAGCTGCTGCGTCAGGAAGAACAGCGCATAGAACTGGCCCGAGTACCAGACCACGGCCTGGCCGGCGGTGAGGCCGATCAGCGCCAGGATCACGATCTTCAGGTTCTTCCACTGGCCGAAGGATTCGGCGAGCGGTGCCTTCGAGGTCTTGCCCTCGGCCTTCATCTTCTGGAAGGCGGGCGACTCGCTCAGCGTGAGGCGGATCCACACCGAGATGCCCAGCAGCAGGATCGACACGAGGAACGGAATGCGCCAGCCCCACTCGCCGAACACCTGCTCGCCGAGCCAGGTGCGCACGCCCAGGATCACGATCAGGCTCAGGAACAGGCCGAGCGTGGCCGTGGTCTGGATCCACGAGGTGTAGGCACCGCGCTTGCCGTGCGGCGAGTGCTCGGCCACGTAGGTGGCCGCACCGCCGTACTCACCACCCAGCGCCAGGCCCTGCAGCATGCGCAGCGCGATCAGGATCACCGGCGCGGCGACGCCGATGGTCGCGTAGCTGGGCAAGAGGCCGACGATGAACGTCGACAGGCCCATGATCAGGATCGTCACCAGGAAGGTGTACTTGCGCCCGATCATGTCGCCCAGGCGGCCGAACACGATGGCGCCGAACGGACGCACCAGGAAGCCGGCGGCAAACGCCAGCAGCGCGAAGATGAAGGCCGCGCCCGCATCCAGGCCGCTGAAGAACTGCTTCGCGATGATCGCGGCGAGCGAACCGTAAAGGTAGAAGTCGTACCACTCGAACACGGTGCCGAGCGAGGAGGCGAAGATGACCTTCTTCTCCTCGGCGGACATGGGCCGGGGGGCCGGATGCGGCACTCCCCTTGAATCTAGCGTGGCTGCCATCGTCGTCTCCTGGTGTGTATGTATGCGTTCGTCGGTTCCCGGCATTCGGGACCGTGAGGCATTCTTGGAGGCGCGACTGACCCGAGGCTTTCGCGAAACTGAACCGGCGCTTACGGTTTAGGGTGAAACCCGCGCTGCTCGTTTCAGCTTGTAAGAAACGGAGACCCTGCGCGGGTTTGTCCTCAGCCCTTGCTGCGAAGCAGCAAGAGACCTTGATCCCTTGCCTCAGCTCTTGCTGCTGCGCAGCAAGGAAGGCCGCTGGTCGGCACCGGTCCATTGCGGACCGTCGAACCAGGCGTCGCCCTGCAGGTAAGCGCGCAGCAACGCGAGGCCGTCGAAGCCCCAGAACAGGCGCCCGTCGACCACGTAGCACGGCACGCCGAACACGCCCTGTGCCACGGCCTCGTCGGTGTTGCGCTTGAGCAGGGCCTTGTTCTCGTCGCCGTTCACATCGCGCTTCGGTTGCAGTTGCGCCGTGAGCGCAGCCAGCCGCGTGGCGTCGCCCGCTTCTTCGCCGCCGCGCCACACGTGGCGAAAGATCGTCTCGGCCGCGAGGCGGCTGATGCTGCCGTCGTCGCTCGTGGCCACCGCCAGGCGCAGGTGCGGCAGCGGGTTGTACGGATGCGAGGCCGGCATCTCGATGGGGAGGCCGTGCGCGTGGCCCAGCCACAGCACGTGGCGATAGGTCCAGCTGCGCTTGGAAGGGATTTCAGCGGGGCCGAGCTGGCCGTGGTGCTTGAGCAGCGCGCCCAGCAGCACCGGCTTGTAGGCCACGCTGACGCTCAGGCCTTCGAGCGCCTCGGGCAGGTGCTCGAACGCGAGGTGCGCGTAGGGCGAAATGAAGTCGAGGTAGAAATCGATGTGCTTCATGCGTCGTGGTCTCCTGTGGTGGGTTCGGGCACGCGCCAGATGCCGGCCTGGGCCCGCAGTTCGATCGCTCGCCACACCTGGCGCCGCGTCTCGTCTTCCATCTTGCTCCAGCCGGCGATCTCGGGAATGGTGCGCAGGCAGCCTTCGCAGAAGCCGCTCAGGCGGTCCATGCGGCACACCGACGAGCATGGCGACGGCACCTCGCCGTCCATGCGCTGCACGGTCCCGGCGCGTTCGGCAAGGGCGTTCGCTTCGTCGAAGTTCACACCACGTCGGCCACCGGCGCGCCGGTGAGCTTTTCCAGGTCGTTCGGGTGCAACTGGAACACGGCGTGCGGATGGCCCGCGGCAGCCCAGATCTCCTCGAAGCGGAACAGCTCGCGGTCGATCAGCACCACAGGCTTCGTCACATGGCCCACCGGCGACACGCCGCCGATGGTGAAGCCGGTGCGCGCCTTCACGAAGTCGGCGTCGGCGCGGCCGGTCTTGCCGACGATGGCATCGACCTTCTTCTCGTCGACCCGCTTGTCGCCCGAGGTGATGACCAGCACCGCCGCCTCGTCGCTCTTGCGGCGGAAGATGATGCTCTTGGCGATCTGGCCGACCGAGATGCCGAGCGCATCGGCGGCCTGCTGCGCGGTGCGGCAGGCGTCGTCGAGCATGCGGGGCGCATGGGGATGGCCGGCGTCCTGCAGCACGCGGGAGACGCGCTGGACACCTTCAGGAAGGGAATGGAGTTCGGAGCCGCACATGACAGGGTTCTGGGCGAGGTTCTTGTGTTCGTGGGGGCGTGGGCCCCGCGTTGCAGCCCCCGAGCATACGGAAAAGCCCCGCGCCCCGGCGCCGCCGCCCTCTTGCGACCTTCAGCCCCGGCGCACCAATGCGGAGAGCACCCGCGCACGACGCCCGTGCGCGGCGCGCCGGCGCCGGTCCGATTTCGGTGCGCCACCGGCCGATGAGCCCGGCGACACGGGCGCCACACGGGCTTTCGGACGCGGCACGCTTATTGCTGAACAGGGTGGCGACCCCGCCGGCCCCTGCGGCGGGTTCGCAGTGCCTCCGCTAACGACGGCGGGGTTCAAGCGCACCGAAGGCCGCCCGCCCTCGGTTCGTCTGCTCCAACCCATTTCGCATCCGTTCCGTCGCGGGGGCCCCAACGACGCTGTCTGTTCCGACAGCGGCCGCGGGGGCGCCTTCCAGGGCCGGTTGCGTGCAGGACCCCCAATGAAGATCGCAGTCATCGGCCACGGCATGGTCGGCCACAAGTTCCTCGAGCAACTCCACACGCTCGGCCTCCCGGACGCACAGGTCACCGTGCTGTGCGAAGAGCCCCGCCCGGCCTACGACCGGGTGCACCTGTCCGAATACTTCGCCGGCAAGACGGCGGACGACCTGTCGCTGGTCGAGCCGGGCTTCTTCGAGCGCAGCGGCTTCACGCTGCGCCTGGCCGCGCGCGCAGTGGCCGTCGAGCGGCGCAACAACACCGTCACCACGGCCGACGGCGAGGTGATCGCCTACGACAAGCTGGTGCTGGCCACCGGCTCCAACCCCTTCGTGCCGGCCGTGCCGGGCCGCGACCGGCCGAACTGCTTCGTCTACCGCACCATCGAGGACCTCGATGCGATGAAGGCCTGCGGCGCCAAATCGCGCAGCGGCGTGGTGGTGGGCGGCGGCCTGCTGGGCCTGGAATGCGCCAAGGCACTGCGCGACATGGGCCTGGAAACGCACGTGGTCGAGTTCGCGCCGCGCCTGATGGCGGTGCAGGTCGACGAAGGCGGGGGCCGTGCGCTGCGCGGCAGCATCGAGGCGCTGGGCCTGCATGTGCACACCGGCCGCAACACGGTGGAGATCACCGACGGCGCAAGCGCGCGGCACCGCATGGTGTTCGCCGACGGCACGCACCTGGAGACCGACATGATCGTGTTCTCCGCCGGCATCCGCCCGCGCGACGAGCTGGCGCGCCAATGCCTGCTGGCCGTCGGCCCACGCGGTGGCGTGGCCATCGACAGCCATTGCCGCACCAGCGACCGCAACGTCTACGCCATCGGCGAATGCGCCTCGTGGAACGAACAGACCTTCGGCCTCGTCGCGCCGGGCTACGACATGGCGCGCGTGGCCGCCCGGCACATCGCCGGCCAGGCCGACGCGGCCTTCACCGGCGCCGACCTGAGCACCAAGCTCAAGTTGATGGGCGTGGACGTCGCCAGCATCGGCGACGCGCACGGCAAGACGCCGAAGTCGCGCGCCTATCAGTACATCGACGAGCGCAAGCAGGTCTACAAGAAGATCGTCGTGAGCGAAGACGGCAAGCAGCTGCTGGGCGCGGTGCTGGTCGGCGACGCCGCCGAGTACGGCACGCTGCTGCAACTGGCGCTCAACGGCATCGCGCTGCCCGACGAGCCCGAGTTCCTGATCCTGCCCTCGAGCGACGGCAAGGCCAAGCCCGGCCTGGGCGTGGACGCCCTGCCCGACAGCGCGCAGATCTGCTCGTGCAACAGCGTCACCAAGGGCCAGATCTGCGAAGCCGTGGGCCAGGGCGTGTGCACGCCCGCCGAGATGAAGGCCTGCACCCAGGCCGGCGCCACCTGCGGCGGCTGCGTGCCGCTGGTCACGCAGGTCATGAAGATGGAAATGGCCAAGCGCGGCATGGCCGTGAACAACCACCTGTGCGAGCACTTCCCCTACTCGCGCCAGGAGCTGTACCACCTCATCCGCGTGGGCGAGATCCGCAGCTTCGCAGACCTGCTCGCCAAGCACGGCAAGGGCCTGGGCTGCGACATCTGCAAGCCCACGGCCGCGAGCATCTTCGCCTCGTGCTGGAACGAATTCGTGCTCAAGAAAGACCTGGCCGGCCTGCAGGACAGCAACGACTACTTCCTGGGCAACATCCAGAAGGACGGCACCTACTCCGTCGTGCCGCGCATGCCCGGCGGCGAGGTCACGCCCGAGGGCCTGATCGCCGTGGGCCAGGTGGCCAAGAAGTACGGCCTGTACACCAAGATCACCGGCGGTGCGCGCGTGGACATGTTCGGTGCGCGCGTGGAGCAGCTGCCGTCCATCTGGGAAGAACTCATCGCGGCCGGCTTCGAGTCGGGCCATGCCTACGGCAAGTCGCTGCGCACGGTGAAGAGCTGCGTGGGCTCCACCTGGTGCCGTTACGGCGTGGACGACAGCGTGGGCCTGGCCGTCGAACTGGAGAACCGCTACAAGGGCCTGCGCGCGCCGCACAAGATCAAGTTCGGCGTATCCGGCTGCACCCGCGAGTGCGCCGAGGCGCAGGGCAAGGACGTGGGCATCATCGCCACCGACAAGGGCTGGAACCTCTATGTGTGCGGCAACGGCGGCATGAAGCCGCGCCACGCCGAGCTGCTGGCGAGCGACCTCTCCAAGGTCGACCTCATCCGCATGATCGACCGCTTCCTGATGTTCTACGTGCGCACGGCCGACCGCCTGCAGCGCACCAGCACCTGGCGCGAGAACCTCGAGGGCGGCCTCGACTACCTCAAGGGCGTGCTGCTGCAGGACACGCTGGGCCTGGGCGCCGAGCTCGAGGCCCAGATGCAGCACGTGGTCGACACCTACCAGTGCGAATGGAAGACCGCCGTGACCGACCCCGCCACGCGCCAGCGCTTCCGCTCCTTCGTGAACAGCGAGAAGCCCGACGAGCACATCGTCTTCGTTCAGGAGCGAGGACAGATCCGCCCCGCCAGCGTGCAGGAGCGCGGCGAAGCCTCCATGGCCTGAAGCACACCACACCGAAGAACACAGAGGAACACCCCATGACCACAGACACCACCGCCTGGACCGCCGTGTGCGCCGCCACCGACATCCTCCCCGACACCGGCGTGTGCGCGCTGGTCGACGGCGTGCATGTCGCCATCTTCCGCGTGGGCCATGAGCAGACGCTGTTCGCCATCGACAACGTCGACCCCAAGGCCAAGGCCAGCGTGCTGTCGCGTGGGCTGGTCGGCAGCCTGGGCGACCGCATCGTGGTGGCTTCGCCGCTCTACAAGAACCACTTCGACCTGCGCAGCGGCGAATGCATCGAGGCGCCCGAGCACTCGGTGCGCGCGCACACGGTGCGCGTCGAGGACGGCCGCGTGCTCGTCGCGCTCGCCTGACGCCGCCCCCTATCTTTTTTCAGCCTCTCTCCAAGGACTCCGAATGGCCTACCTCGCCCCTGCCGAATTCGTGACCAAGATGGTCGACGCCGGTGAATCCAAGCTGCTGATGTCCACGCGCGACACGCTGATCCGTTCGTACATGGCCGGCGCCATCCTCGCGCTGGCCGCGGCCTTCGCCGTGAGCATCACCGTGAACACCGGCAACGCGCTGGTCGGCGCGATGCTGTTCCCGGTCGGCTTCATCATGCTGTACCTGCTGGGATTCGACCTGCTCACCGGCGTGTTCACACTGGCGCCGCTCGCGGTGTTCGACAAGCGCCCCGGCGCCACCTGGGGCGGCGTGATGCGCAACTGGAGCCTCGTGTTCATCGGCAACTTCGCCGGCGCGCTGACGGTGGCGGTGTTCATGGCGATCATCTTCACCTTCGGTTTCAGCGAGGCGCCCAACGCCATCGGCGAGAAGCTCGGCCACATCGGCGAAGGCCGCACCGTCGGCTATGCGGCGCACGGCGCGGCCGGCATGCTCACGCTGTTCATCCGCGGCGTGATGTGCAACTGGATGGTCTCGACCGGCGTGGTCGCGGCCATGATGTCGACCACCGTGTCGGGCAAGGCCATCGGCATGTGGATGCCCGTGATGGTCTTCTTCTACATGGGCTTCGAGCACTCGATCGTCAACATGTTCCTGTTCCCCGCCGGCCTGATGCTGGGCGGCAAGTTCACCTTCATGGACTACCTGATCTGGAACGAGCTGCCCACCGTGGTCGGCAACCTCGTCGGCGGCCTGACCTTCGTGGGCCTCACGCTGTACGCCACGCACTACAAGACCGCCGCCAAGCGCGTCCTCGGCTGAGCCGCGGCAGCCACATCGCTTTTCGCATGCCCGCGCCGCCGCGCAAGCAGCTGCGCGTGACGCTCGGCCAGCACTCGCTGGCGGGCAGCCACGCGCCGGTCAACCAGGACTTCCACGGCGCCATGCTGCCCGAGGGCGCGCTGCGCGTGTCCAAGGGCATCGCCGTGGCGCTGGCCGACGGCATCGGCTCCAGCCGCGTGAGCCAGGTGGCGAGCGCGGCGGCCGTGCGCGGTTTTCTCGACGACTACTACGCCACCTCCGACACCTGGTCGGTGCAGCGCGCGGCGCAGCGCGTGCTGGGCGCCACCAATGCCTGGCTGCATGCGCAGACCCAGCGCAGCGATGCGCGCTTCGACAAGGACAGCGGCTACGTCTGCACCTTCAGCGCGCTGATCCTCAAGGGCCGCGACGCGCACCTGCTGCACGTGGGCGATGCACGCATCCACCGGCTGCATGCCGGCGCGCTCGAACAGCTCACCGAAGACCACCGCGTGCGCGTGTCGTCGGTCGAGTCGTACCTCGGGCGTGCGCTGGGCGCGGGCGCCCACGTGGAGATCGACCACCGCTGCTGGGAAGCCGAGGTGGGCGAGGTCTACCTGCTGGCCACCGACGGCGCCTACACGCACCTGGACGCCGCCGCTGTGCATGAAGCGCTGGCGCTGCACGCGGACGACTTCGATGCGGCCGCACACTGGCTCGCGGAAGCCGCGCGCACCCGGGGCAGCACCGACGACATCACGGTGCAGCTGCTGCGCATCGACGAACTGCCCGACGCCGACGCACCGCCCGCGCAGCTGCAGCGCGAGGGCCTGGCGATGCCGCCCGCGCTCGCACCGCGCGCCCGCTTCGAGGGCTTCAGCCTCGTGCGCGAGATCCATGTGAGTTCGCGCAGCCATGTGTACCTGGCCACGGACGACGCCACCGGCCAGCCCGCCGTGCTGAAGCTGCCGTCGGTCGACCTGCGCGACGACCCCGACTACCTCGACCGCTTCGTGCTCGAGGAATGGGTGGCGCGGCGCATCGACAGCCCGCACGTGCTCAAGGCCAGCGCCGTCGAGCGCCCGCGCGCGCACCTGTACGTGGCCATGGAGTACGTGGACGGCCACACGCTCGCGCAATGGATGGTCGACCACCCCCGGCCCGACCTGGACAGCGTGCGCGGCATCGTCGCGCAGCTCGCACGCGGACTGCAGGCGCTGCACGGCAAGGAGATGCTGCACCAGGACCTGCGGCCCGAGAACGTGATGATCGACCGCGCCGGCACCGTGAAGATCATCGACCTGGCCTCGACCCACGTGGCGGGCCTGGCCGACGGCAGCGGCGACACCCGCGCGCTCGCCATCGAAGGCACGCTGCAATACACCGCCCCCGAATACTTCACCGGCCACGGCGGCAGCGCGCGCTCCGACCTGTTCTCGCTGGCCGCGATCGTCTACCAGATGCTGTGCGGGCAGCTGCCCTACGGCCTGCAGGTGTCGCGCATCCGCTCGCCCGCCGACGCAGGGCGACTGCGCTATGTGCCGGTGCGCCACCTGCGGCCCGAGCTGCCCGCCTGGGTCGATGCCGTGCTGCAGAAGGCGCTGCATCCGCAGGCCGCGAAGCGGCAGCAGGCGGTGTCGGAGTTCGTGCACGACCTGCGCACGCCGGGCCCTGAATTTTTGAGCGCGCGGATGCCGCCGCTGATCGAGCGCCGGCCTGTGCTGTTCTGGCAATGCACCACCGTGCTGCTGGCCGCGGCGGTGGTCGTGCTGCTGGGGCTGCGCGCCTTCGGGCGCTGAGAAGAAGGACGCAGCCCGTTCGCGTCAGCCCGCGCGCTTGGTGCGGATCGCCTTCGAGGCGCGCGAATTCGGTTCGCGGCCCAGCGCTTCGCTGATGTACACGCCCGCGTCGATCAACTTGTCCAGGTCGATGCCAGTCTCGATGCCCATGCCGTGCAGCATGTAGACCACGTCCTCGGTCGCCACGTTGCCCGTCGCGCCCTTGGCGTAGGGGCAGCCGCCCAGGCCGGCCGAGGACGACTGGAAGTTCCACACGCCCAGTTCGAGCGCCGCCAACGTGTTGACCAGCGCCTGCCCGTAGGTGTCGTGGAAGTGGCCGGAGATGGCGTCGACCTCGAAGTGCGCCAGCGTCGCCTCCATGGCCGCCTGCACCTTGCGCGGCGTGCCCACGCCGATGGTGTCGGCCACGTCCACGCGCTGCACGCCGATGCCCTTCATCAATTGCGCGAGATAGCCGACCTTGGCCGGCGCGATCTCGCCTTCGTAGGGGCAGCCCACGGTGCACGACATGGCGCCGCGCACGGCGATGCCCTTGGCGCGCGCGGCCTCGACCACGGGCGCGAAGCGCTCGATGCTCTCGGCAATCGAGCAGTTGATGTTCTTCTGGCTGAAGGCCTCGCTCGCGGCGCCGAACACCACGATCTCGTCAGGCCACTCTTCGCGCGGCGCGGCAATGGCGGCCTCGAAGCCCTTCATGTTGGGCGTGAGCACCGAGTAGAGAACGCCCGGCTTGCGCTGGATGCCGTGCATCACCTCGGCGTTGTCGGCCATCTGCGGCACCCACTTGGGCGAGACGAAGCTGGTGACCTCGATCTCCTTCAGGCCCGCGTCCTGCAGGCGGTGCACGAGACCGATCTTGACCTCGGCGGACACGGGTTGCTTTTCGTTCTGGAGGCCGTCGCGCGGACCGACGTCGACGAGCTTGACCTGGGCGGGGAGTTTCATGGGATGTCTCTTGTGTCGCTGCCGCGGGAGGATGGCGGCGGGTGGCGGGAGGATGAAAAACCGGGTTCGATTGTCCGCCACATGGCCCGATCCTGCTGGGTACAGAAGTCGCGGAAGGTAGCAATGCGCGCCTGCGGGGTTGCAAATGGTGCCAACCGCTGGCCCCGGGGAACCGCTAGACGGTGGCGCGCTGTTCGAAGCCCTCGGGCAGGTTGTCTGCACCCGCATCGGCCACATCGACCGCATCCACGCGCGCACCGGCCGGCCCCTGCCGAGCCCAATGCACCAGCGCCTCGACCGCCGCGGCCTCGCCGGCCACGAGCGCTTCCACGTGGCCGGCGCGCCGGTTGCGCACCCAGCCGCGCACGCCGAGCCGCTGCGCGGCCTGCACCATCGACCAGCGGTAGCCCACGCCCTGCACGAGGCCGCTCACCGTCAGATGGCGTGCGACCGGCGGCGCGCTCATCGTCTCAATAACCCCGGACGGGATCGACGATGCCGGCGATCGGCAGCCCCTGCTCCATCGCGCGGATCTTCCCGGCGATCTGCGCGATGGACTCCTCGCGCAGCGTACGCGCCGAGCCGTGCGGCGTCACGGTGATCTTCGGATGGCGCCAGAACGCATGGTCGGCCGGCAACGGCTCGACTTGGAACACGTCGAGCGTGGCGCCCGCGAGTTGGCCCGCGTCGAGCATCGGGATCAGGTCGTCTTCCACCAGGTGGCCGCCGCGCGCGATGCTGATGAGGTAGCCCTCGGGCTTGAGCTTGCCCAGCGTCGTGCGGTTCAGGATGCCGCGCGTCGACTCGGTGAGCGGCAGCAGATTGACCAGCACGCGCGTGGACGCCAGGAACTCGTCGAACTGCGCCTCGCCGCTGAACACCTGCACACCGTCGAGCGTCTTGGGCGAACGGCTCCAGCCCAGCACCGGGAACTCGAACTGCGCCACGGCCTTGGCCACGCGCTCGCCGAGCACGCCCAGGCCCATGATGCCGACCGGAAAGTCGCGCCGCAGCTTGGGCTTGCGGTAGCTCCACTTGCCCTGCTTCGCGTCGGCCTCGTACACGTCGAACTCGCGGAAGTGGCGAATGAGCGTGTGGCACACGTACTCGGCCATCTGCACCGACATGCCCGCGTCGTCGAGCCGCACGATGCGCGTGTGCGCGGGCACCTTCAGCTTGAGCAGCGCATCGACGCCCGCGCCGATGTTGAACAGCCCGCGCAGGTCGGGCTGCTCGTCGAGAAACTGCTGCGGCGGCGCCCACACCACGCCGTGGTCGGCCTGCGGCGCGCCGGGCGTCCAGGCTTCGATGGTGGCGTCGGGGAGTTCGGCCTTCAGGCCGTCGATCCAGGGCTCTGGGCGGTTGTCGGTGAGGTAGACGGAGATTCGCATGGGCACGATCTTAGGGGCCCTCGGCTTGTTGCGCAGCGCCCCATCTCCTATGCTCGACCGGATTCAGCCACTCAGGAGACACCTCCCATGATCAAAGTCAGCGTGATGTACCCCCACACCCCCGGCGCGCGGTTCGACCACGACTACTACCGCGACCAGCACATGCCGATGCTCAAGGCCCGCATGGGCGACGCCTGCCTCTCGTACACCATCGACAAGGGCCTGGGCGGCGGCGCACCGGGCGCACCGCCCACCTACGTCGGCATGTGCCACGTGTTCGCCGAATCGGTCGAGTCCTTCCAGAAGGCCTTCGGCCCGCACGTGAAGGAGATCATGGGCGACGTGAAGAACTACACCGACATCGCGCCGGTGATGCAGATCAGCGAAGTGGTGGTGGGCTGACGGCAGGCCCTGCGGCTGCGCTCAGGCCCGCACCAAGTCCTGCGGCAGACGGGCCACCCACCCCACGCCCGGCACATGGCCGCGATCCGGCATCTCCAGTTGCGTCGGGTCGATGCTCCACGCGGCGGCGAGCGCCGTGACGTCTTCTTCACCCGGCATGACACCGCGGCCGCGCGGACGGACCTGCCGGCCGGCGTCGCGCCGCGACATGCCCGATGCGACCAGCGCGTCCTCCCGGGCGATTTCTTCCTCGAGCAGCTCCGAGAGCCGGTCGCGTGCATCGACCGGTGCAAGCCCGTCGAGCACGGCAAAGCCGAGTGCGGCTTCTTCGGCGCTTTGCGCGCCCACATTGGCATGGACCTCGCCGCTGCTGCCCACGTAGCTGAACTGCCGCCCGGGCTCGCCGCGCCGCGCGCGCGCCCAGGCGACGAAGTCGGCCACCCGGTGGCTGCCGAAGAATTGCGCTTCGCCGAAGTGGTCCGTCAGGCGCGTGAAGATCGTGTCGAAAGCCTGCCCGATGCCGTCGAGGCGGTCTTCCGGATACACGACGGGATACGGCAGGCCACCGCCGACCAGCAGCACCCAGCCGTCGACGGGCGGTGACGCGAACACCCAAGGGACCTGTGCGCCCGGCGCCCGGTGGTAGGCGGCAGCCACGCCGGTGGTCCAGTTGGCCTGCCCTTGCGCTGCCCAGCCGAGCACGTCGAGCACCTCCGCAGGGTCCGAGGCCCGCACGGCAAACCAGCAGGTCTTGTAGCCGAAGGGCACCGGCAGATCCGGTGTCGCATCGAACTGCGGCGGAGGATCTTCGACGGGTGGTGCGGGCGGATTCGTGGGCGTCGCGGCCCACGGGGCGGCGTCCAGCCGCGCCATGGGCTGCGCGAGTTTGACGTCGAAGGTGTAGCGCAGTGCAGAAGGCGCTGCGGGCGGTGGTGCCGGTTCAGATGCAGCTGACGCAGGTGTGGGCACCTGCGCCTCGTCCTGCGCCTTTCCCAGGCCCAGTCCCTCGAGAAACTTCCGGAATCGACCGACCATGCGCGCCCTCCTCCATGTCGTGCGGCTGCCCTGCATCGGGCATGGCCGGCGCGCAGTGTCTCACGCCACCTTGGCGCGGCGACGACGCCACAGCACCCGCACCAGCCAGCCCACGGGCAGCACCACCAGCAGCAGCCACGGCAGCGCCGCCGCCACGAAGGTGATGAGCGCGCCCACGCTTTCGGCCAGCACGTCGCCGGCATTGCGCAGGGCCTGCATCATCGGGCTGTAGCCGTCGCTGCCGCTCACCAGCGTGCGCTTGGGCGTGAACTGGATCTGGATGTGCTGCTTGCTGGTCTGCTGCGCCAGCACCTTGCGCTGCGTGGCGATGGCGTCGAGTTCGGCTTGCGTGTCCGACAGCGTGCGCTGGATCGCCAGCAGGTCGGCCATGGTGCGCTTGGTGACGGTGTCGCGCAGCATGACGCGCAGGCTGTCGCGGAACTCGGTGCGGTTCTTGATGCGGGCCTCGACGTCGATCACCTCGGAGGTCTTGTCCTCGCTGGTGGTGGTGTGCGAGACCACATTCGCCACGTCGGCCAGGCCGCCGAGCAGCTTGTCGACGTCGCCGGGTTCCACGCGCATTTCGAGCTGGGCATTGCCCGGCTGCTGCGGCGTCTCGCGTAGCAGCGAGGACGACAGCAGCTCGCACTTCAGCGTACCGCACAGGTCGCGCACCTTGCCCCAGGCGTCGGCCAGCTGCTCGGCCGGCACTTCCACGTTCAGGTCCTGCCGCACCGCCAGATAGCGCTGCAGCGCGGTCTCGCCGCCGCCCTGCGCCTCGTCGGACCGCGATGAGGCAACCTCTGCCTGCGGCGCGTACTGCCGTTGCATCTTCCCCATGTTCCCGCCGCCGCCATAGCCCATCGTGGCTTGCATGGGCGCGGGCGGCGCGGCAGGCGCAACAGACTCGGCACTGCGCTCGCGGCCGCAGCCGGCCAGCGACAGGGCGGCCGCCAGGGCCAGCAGGACGGCACCAGTGCGATGGCGCACGGCGGCGCGGGTGGTCGACACGGACAGGGTGCGGGGGATCATCGGAACTCCTTGAAAAGAATGACTACCCCCGCTGATACGGGCGACTGCCCGCAACGGGGTTAAGCCGCAGCAGCCATTCGCAACAATTCGTCGCCTTCCGCCACCTGCTCGCCGGGCGCGAACATCAGCTCTTCCACCGTGCCGTCGGCCGGCGCGGCGATGGTGTGCTCCATCTTCATGGCTTCCATCACGGCCAGCGGCTGGCCGCGGCTGACCTTGTCGCCGGCCTTGACCGCGAAGGACACGACCTTGCCCGGCATCGGCGCCGTGAGGCGGCCGCCCTCGGCGTGGGTGTCGCCCGCGTGGGCGAGGCGGTCGATGGCCGTGAGGCGCGTCGCGCCCTTCGAGGCGAACACGTGGGCGGTGGCGCCGTCAAGGTGCACGTCGACGGTCTGGCGCGTGCCCGCGAACTCCAGCTCGAACTCGCCCGAGGGAAAACGGCCGATCGTCAGCGGGCCTTCAACACCGCCCACTTCCAGGTTCAGGCCGCCGTCGCGGCGGTAGGTCAGCAGCGCGGTGTGCTCGGCGCCGCGGAACTCGAAGTCGAAGCGGCGCTTGTACTCGCCATGCGCGCGCCAGCCGTCGCGGCGCTCGAAGGGGTCGGGCGCGCCGACCGGTGCTTCGGTGACCAGCGTGCGCGTGATGGCGGCGGCGGCGGCCAGCGGCAGGCCCAGCGGTTCGCGGTCGAACAGCACGGTGCGCTCGCGCTCGATGAGTGCGGTGTCCAGGTTGGCCTTCGAGAACGACTCGGTCGCCAGGATGCCCCGCAGGAACTGCACGTTGGTCGACACGCCCACGATCTGCACCTGGGCCAGCGCGGCATCGAGCCGGGCCAGCGCCTCGGCGCGCGTGCTGCCGTGCACGATGAGCTTGGCGATCATCGAGTCGTAGAAGGGCGAGATCTCGCCGCCCTCGCGCACGCCGTCGTCGATGCGCACGCGGCTGCGCTGGAAGGCCGTCGCCTGCGGCTTGCGGTACACGCGCAAGGTGCCGGTGGCGGGCAGGAAGTTGTTGTCGGGGTTCTCGGCGCAGATGCGCGCCTCGATGGCGTGGCCGTGGATCTGCAGCTCCGACTGCTTCGCGGGCAGCGGCTCGCCCGAGGCCACGCGCAGTTGCCATTCGACGAGGTCCTGCCCCGTGATGGCCTCCGTCACCGGATGCTCCACCTGCAGGCGCGTGTTCATCTCCATGAAGAAGAAGTTCATCTCGCCACCTTCGCGCTGCTCGACGATGAACTCGACGGTGCCTGCGCCCACGTAGTCGACGGCGCGCGCCGCGGCCACGGCCGCTTCGCCCATCTGCTGGCGCATCGCTTCGGTCATGCCGGGCGCAGGCGCTTCTTCCAGCACCTTCTGGTGACGGCGCTGCACCGAGCAGTCGCGCTCGAACAGGTAGACATAGTTGCCCTGCGTATCGCCGAACACCTGGATCTCGATGTGACGCGGGCGCTGCACGTACTTCTCGATCAGCACGGCGTCGTCGCCGAAGCTGTTGATGGCTTCGCGCTTGCACGAGGCCAGTGCGGCCTCGAAGTCGGCGGCCTTGTCGACCGCGCGCATGCCCTTGCCACCGCCACCGGCGCTGGCCTTGATGAGCACCGGATAGCCGATGCGGTCGGCCTCGCGCTGCAGCAGCGCCGGGTCCTGGTCCGCACCGTGGTAGCCGGGCACCAGCGGCACGCCGGCCTTTTCCATCAGCTGCTTCGACTCGGCCTTCAGGCCCATCGCCTTGATCGCCGAGGGCGGCGGGCCAATGAAGGCCAGGCCCGCGTCGGCGCAGGCCTGCGCGAACTCTTCGTTCTCGCTGAGGAAACCGTAGCCCGGATGCACGGCTTCGGCGCCGGTGGCCTTGGCGGCTTCGAGGATCTTTTCCCAGCGCAGGTAACTGTCCTTCGGGGCGCTGCCGCCGAGGTACACCGACTCGTCGCAGGCGCGCACATGGTTGGCATGCGCGTCGGCGTCGGAGTACACCGCCACGGTGCGGATGGCCATGCGGCGAGCGGTGGCAGCAACCCGGCAGGCGATCTCGCCACGGTTCGCAATCAGGATCTTCTTAAACATTCGGAGTGTCTCCCGGAGGATTCTTTTTCAGTTGAAAAGCGGACGTGACGCCCGGATCGGGCCGGCCACTGAAGATGCGTGCCACGCGGCCGAACAGGGCCTTGAGAAAACGCCAGCTCTTGCGGATGAGCCACACGCTGAGCACGAGCACGAAGACGAACAGGACCAGGAAGACCAGCGGATGCGCCACCGCGAGCCACAGCCCGGCCGGCACCATCGAGTCCTCGACCAGCGAGGCGCCCACGTTCGAGAACGGCTCGGGCGAGGTGTTGATGGCCGCGCGCGTGGTGGCTTTGGCGGCATGTGCGGTAGCCGCGAAGCCGCCGCCCAGCAGCGCCGCGACAACGGCCATCACGCCATGGTCGGCACCGAACACGCTGGCCGCGAGCGCTGCGCCGGCCGGGATGCGGATGGCGGTGTGCACCACGTCCCACAGCGAATCGAGGCCCGGGATCTTGTCGGCGAAGAACTCGACGAACACCATGAAGCCGCTGACCGCGAGCACGATCGGATGCGCGAGCATCTGCAGGCCCGAAGGCAGCGGCACCCAGCCGAAGTAACCGACCAGCCCGGTCAGCAGCACGACGAGGTACAGGCGCACGCCGCTGGCCCAGCCGATGGCGGCGGCCAGCGCAAGCAGCTGGGGCATGTCGAGCGTGTTCATGGCGCGCGGTGATGGATCAGCCGGCCAGCCAGGACGGCTTGCGCTTCTGCAGGAAGGCCTGCACGCCCTCGCGGCCTTCGTCGCTCGCACGGATGTCGGCGATGCCTTCGACGGTCTTCGCAATGAGCGCGCCGTCGATCTCGCGGCCGGCCACGTCGGCGATCAGCTGTTTGCAGACGCGCACGGCGGCAGGGCTTGCGCCGGTCAGCGCCTTGAGCAGCTCGTCGACCTTGGCGTCGAGCGCATCGGCTGCGACCACTTCGTGCACGAATCCGACGCGATGCGCCTCGGCGGCGGTGAAGCGTTCAGCCGTGAGGAAGTAGCGTTGCGAGGCGCGCGTGCCCATCGCGCGCAGCACGTACGGGCTGATGGTCGCAGGCACGAGGCCGATCTTCACTTCGCTGAGGCAATACCACGCGGTGTCGACGCTCACGGCCATGTCGCAGGCCGCGACGAGCCCCATGCCACCGGCGTACACATCGCCCTGCACGCGCGCGATGGTCGGCTTGGGGCACTCGGCGATGGTGCGCAGCATGTCGGCCAGCTTGCCCGCGTCGGCGAGGTTCTCGTCGCGCGTGTAGTCGGCCATGCGGCGCATCCAGTTGAGATTCGCGCCCGCGCAGAAGGCCGGGCCGTTCGCGCCGAGCACGATGGCCTTGACCTGCGGCGCACCGCCGGCCTCGAGGAAGGCCTGCGTCAGCTCGGCGATCACGACGTCGTCGAAGGCGTTGCGCGCGTCGGGCTGGTCGAGCCAGATGCGCGCGACCGCGCCGTCGATGGCGAGGTTCAGCTTGGTGTAGTCGCTCATGCGGTCACCTCGTCACATGCGGAAGATGCCGAACTTCGGCTCGGGGATCGGGGCATTGCGCGCGGCAGCCAGGCCCAAGGCCAGCACGCGGCGCGTGTCGGCCGGGTCGATGATGCCGTCGTCCCACAGGCGCGCGGTGGCGTAGTACGGGTGACCCTGGTCTTCGTACTGCTGGCGGATCGGCGCCTTGAAAGCCTCTTCCTCGTCCTTGCTCCAGGCGCCGCCCTTGCCTTCGATGCCGTCGCGCTTGACGGTGGCCAGCACGCTCGCGGCCTGCTCGCCGCCCATGACGCTGATGCGCGCGTTGGGCCACATCCAGAGGAAGCGCGGGCTGTACGCGCGGCCGCACATGCCGTAGTTGCCGGCGCCGAAGCTGCCGCCGATGATGATCGTGAACTTGGGCACGTTGGCCGTGGCCACGGCCGTCACCATCTTGGCGCCGTGACGCGCGATGCCTTCGTTCTCGTACTTGCGGCCCACCATGAAGCCGGTGATGTTCTGCAGGAACACCAGCGGGATCTTGCGCTGGCAGCACAGTTCGATGAAGTGCGCGCCCTTCTGCGCCGACTCGCTGAACAGGATGCCGTTGTTGGCGATGATGCCCACGGGCATGCCCTCGATTTCGGCGAAGCCGCAGACCAGCGTGGCGCCGAAGCGGGCCTTGAACTCGTGGAACTCGCTGCCGTCGACGATGCGCGCAATGATCTCGCGCACGTCGAAGGGCTTGCGCGTGTCGGTGGGGATCACGCCGTACAGTTCTTCGCGCGGAAACTCGGGCGCGCGCACCGCGGCGCCATCGGGCCTGTCGGCCGCCTTCGCGTTGAGGTTGGCCACCGCCGAGCGCGCGAGCGCCAGTGCATGCAGGTCGTTCTGCGCCAGGTGGTCGACCACGCCCGACAGGCGCGTGTGCACGTCGCCGCCGCCCAGGTCTTCGGCCGACACCACTTCGCCCGTGGCCGCCTTCACGAGCGGCGGGCCACCCAGGAAGATGGTGCCCTGGTTCTTCACGATGATCGATTCGTCGCTCATCGCCGGCACATACGCGCCGCCGGCCGTGCACGAGCCCATGACCACCGCGATCTGCGGAATGCCCTGGGCGCTCATGTTGGCCTGGTTGTAGAAGATGCGGCCGAAGTGCTCGCGGTCAGGGAACACCTCGTCCTGGTTCGGCAGATTGGCACCGCCCGAGTCCACGAGGTAAATGCACGGCAGGTGGTTCTGCTCGGCGATCTCCTGCGCGCGCAGGTGCTTCTTCACCGTCATCGGGTAGTAGGTACCGCCCTTCACCGTCGCGTCGTTGCACACGATCATGCAGTCGACACCGTTCACGCGGCCGATGCCCGCGATGATCCCGGCGCCGGGCGCGGACTCGGCGCCCTTGGCGTCGAGGTACATCGCGTGAGCGGCGAGGGGCGCGATTTCGAGGAAGGGCGTGCCCGGGTCGAGCAGCTCGGCCACGCGGTCGCGCGGCAGCAGCTTGCCGCGCGCCGTGTGCTTGGCGCGCGCGGCCTCGCCGCCGCCCTGCTCCACCTTGGCGAACTGCTGCTGCAGGTCGTCGACCAGCGCGCGCATGGCCGCGGCATTCGCCTGGAAATCAGCGGACCGGGCGTTGAGTTTGGTTTCGAGTTTGCTCATGCTGTCTTTTCTTGCTTGAGGCCGAGTTGTTCGGTCATGGCATCGCGGATCTTGAATTTCTGGATCTTGCCGGTCACCGTCATCGGAAATTCGGAGACGAACTGGATGTACTTCGGCACCTTGTAGTGCGCGATCTGGCCCTTGCAGAAGTCGCGGATCTCGGTGTCGGTGGCGGTCTGGCCGGGCTTGACGATGATCCAGGCACACAGCTCTTCGCCGTACTTCCTGTCGGGCAGGCCGACCACCTGCACGTCCTGCACCTTCGGGTGGCGGTACAGGAACTCCTCGATCTCGCGCGGGTAGATGTTCTCGCCGCCGCGGATCACGAGGTCCTTGATGCGCCCGACGATGTTCACGTAGCCCTCGGCGTCCATGGTGGCGAGGTCGCCGGTGTGCATCCAGCGTTCGGCATCGATGGCTTCGCGGGTCTTGGGCTCGTCCTCCCAGTAGCCGTGCATCACCGAGTAGCCGCGCGTGCACAGCTCGCCCGACTGTCCGGCGGGCATGATCGCGCCGGTCTCGGGGTCGATGATCTTCACCTCGAGGTGCGGCTGCACCGTGCCCACGGTCGACACGCGGCGGTCCAGCGGCGTGTCGGTGCTGCTCTGACAGCTCACGGGGCTGGTCTCGGTCATGCCGTAGGCGATGGTGATCTCGCTCAGGTGCATCTGGTCGACCACGCGCTTCATCACTTCGGTGGGGCACGGCGAGCCGGCCATGATGCCGGTGCGCAGCGTGGACAGGTCGAACTCCTTGAAGCGCGGATGGTCCAGCTCGGCAATGAACATCGTGGGCACGCCGTGCAGGCCCGTGCACTTCTCGGCCTGCACGGTTTCGAGCACCGTGAGCGGGTCGAAACCGTCGTTCGGGTACACGATGGTCGAGCCGTGCGTGAGGCAAGCCAGGTTGCCCAGCACCATGCCGAAGCAGTGGTACAGCGGCACGGGAATGCACAGGCGGTCGGCCGGCGTGAGCTTCATGCACTCGCCGATGAAGAAGCCGTTGTTCAGGATGTTGCGGTGCGTGAGCGTCGCGCCCTTGGGAAAGCCCGTGGTGCCGCTGGTGAACTGGATGTTGATGGGGTCGGTGGCCTTCAGCGTCTTCTGCGTGGCGGCCACGCGCGCATCGGCGGCATCGCCGCTGGCGAGCAGCTCGCTGAAGCGGCGCATGCCGGGCTGGTCGGCGCCGCCGCCCGCGGGGCCGTCGATCCAGAAGGTGTGCAGCAGCTGCGGCAGCTTTGCGGAGCCCAACTCGCGCAGCATGCCCAGGTAGTCGCTGGTCTTGAACTGCGCCATCGTCACCAGCGCCTTGCAGCCGACCTTGTTGAGCGCGTACTCGAGCTCCGAGGTGCGGTAGGCGGGGTTGATGTTGACGAGGATCAGGCCGACCTTGGCCGTGGCGATCTGCATCAGCACCCAGGGCACGTTGTTGTGCGACCAGATGCCCACGCGGTCGCCGGGCACGAGCCCCAGGCCCAGCAGCGCGCTGGCCAGCTGGTTGGACTGGGTCTGCAGTTCGCGGTAGGTGAAGCGCAGCCCTTCATGGCGGCTGACGAGGGCTTCGCGGTCGGGCTGCTTCGCGACCATGTCGTCGAAGAAATCGCCGAGGGGTTGCTCGATGAGGGGGACGTCGGTGGCGCCTTGGGCCAGGCTCTGCGTCAATGGCATCGTCTTGTCTCCTGTTTCAGATCGGGTCCCCAGTCCCGGATCACCTTCGTGGAACACCGCGGAACCGGCTTTGCCGGGCCGCTGGTGTTGCCCCCGGAAGGGGGTTGGCGAAGCGACACGAAGTGCGCGAAGCCTGGGGGTGAGTCAATTACGCCGTTTCCGAGAACAGCTCGCGGCCAATCAGCATGCGCCGCACTTCGCTCGTGCCCGCGCCGATCTCGTACAGCTTGGCATCGCGCCACAGGCGCTCGACCGGGAAGTCCTTGGTGTAGCCCACGCCGCCCAGCGTCTGGATCGCCTCGCCGGCCATCCAGGTCGCCTTCTCGGCCGAGTACAGGATGGCGCCGGCCGCGTCCTTGCGGAAGGTGCGCGCATGGTCGTTGCGGTCGCAGGCCTTGCCCACGGCGTACACGTAGGCACGGGTGGCCTGCCAGGTCGAGTACATGTCGGCGATCTTGCCCTGCATCAGCTGGAACTCCCCGATGCTCTGGCCGAACTGCTGGCGCTCGTGGATGTAGGGGATCACGGCGTCCATGCAGGCGGCCATGATGCCCAGCGGGCCGCCGGAGAGCACGGCGCGCTCGTAGTCGAGGCCGCTCATCAGCACCTTGGCGCCCATGCCTTCGCCGCCGAGCACGTTCTCTTCGGGCACTTCGCAGTTGTCGAAGAACAGCGGGAAGGTGTTGGAGCCGCGCATGCCGAGCTTGTCGAGCTTGGTGCCGGCCGAGAAGCCCTTGAAGTTCTTCTCGACGATGAAGGCCGTCATGCCGCGCGCGCCCATCTCGGGCTCGGTCTTGGCGTAGATGACCAGCGTGTCGGCGTCGCCGCCGTTGGTGATCCACATCTTGCCGCCGTTGAGCACGTAGTAGCCGTCCTTCTTGTCGGCCTTGAGCTTCATGCTCACCACGTCGGAGCCGGCGTTGGGCTCGCTCATGGCCAGCGCACCCACGTGCTCGCCGCTCACCAGCTTGGGCAGGTACTTCTTCTTCTGCGCTTCGCTGCCGTTGCGGTGGATCTGGTTCACGCACAGGTTGGAGTGCGCGCCGTACGACAGGCCCACCGAGGCCGAGGCGCGCGAGACTTCTTCCATGGCCACGATGTGGGCCAGGTAGCCCAGCTCGGTGCCACCGTATGCCTCTTTCACCGTCATGCCGTGCAGGCCCAGCTCGCCGAGCTTTTGCCACAGGTCGTGCGGGAACAGGTTGTCGCGGTCGATCTCGGCGGCACGGGGCGCGATTTCGTTGGCGGCGAAGTCCTGGATCGCGCTGCGCAGCGCGTCGATGGTGTCGCCCAGGTCGAAGTTGAGGCCGAAATCGTGCATGGGTCTTGTCTCCTCTGAAGGGGTCGGCGCGCAGGGCTGGCCGCGCGGATGGCGCTTGAAAGGTCGCAGCTTACGCCTCACGGCGCCGCAATTGGCGCCACAATGGTTGCAAATTGCGCCACGCCCCATGCAGCCAGCCACGTCGTCCCCCGCCTTCCTGAGGCCCGCCCGCGCCGTCACGCCGATGGCCTTCGTCAGAGCCATCGTGCAGGGCTATGCCCGCTACGGCAAGGACCCGGCGCAGGCGCTGCAAACGGCACAGATCACGCCGCGTGAGCTGGTCCGCCCCGGCGCGCGGGTGACGGCGGCGCAGTTCGAAGCGCTGTCGGGCCACGCCATGCAGGAGCTGGACGACGAGGCGCTGGGCTGGTTTTCGCGCCGCCTGCCTTGGGGCAGCTACGGCATGCTGTGCCGCGCCTCGCTCACCTCGCCCGACCTGGGCGTGGCCATCAAGCGCTGGTGCCGCCATCACCGCCTGCTGACCGAGGACATCACGCTCGCGCTGGAGGTGACGGGCGGCGTGGCCACGCTGCGCATCACCGAGAACCGCCCGCTCGATCCGGCGTTTCGCGAGTTCTGCCTCGTGACCAGCCTGCGCTTCATGCACGGCTATGTGTGCTGGGCCATCGATTCGCGCATCTCGCTGCGCCAGGCCACCTTTCCGTTCGCGGCACCGCCGCATCGCGACGCCTACCCGCTGATGTTCACGCCCGACGTGCACTTCGACGCGCCGCAGGCCAGCATCAGCTTTGACGAACGCTACCTCGCGCTGCCGCTGCTGCGCGACGAGCGCGCGCTGCGCACCATGCTCAAGCGCGCCCTGCCGCTCACCGTGCTGCAGTACCGGCGCGACCGCCTGCTGGGCCAGCGGGTGCGCGAACTGCTGCGCGCGCGCGCTGGCGAGGCCACCACGGCCGAGGCACTGGCCGGACTGCTGAACGTGTCGGGGCGCACCCTGCACCGGCAGCTGCACGAGGAAGGCACCTCATTGCAGGTGCTGAAGAACGAGGTGCGGCACGAACTGGCGGTGGAGCAATTGCGCCGAACTACGCGGCCGATCAAGCAGGTGGCGCTGGCGGTAGGGTTTCGCAACGAGAAGAGTTTTTCTCGCGCGTTCCTGCAGTGGACCGGGCACGCGCCGCGGGATTTTCGGCAGTTGGGGTTGTAGGGCGCTTGCTCAGGGCGCGCGCCCTGAACGCCGCAAACTCAGGCCGGCGAATCGATCAGCGCCAGCGCATCGACGATCGACTGGCTGTCTTCCGGACGCACCAGCTTCGCGACCTGCTGGCCGTCGCGCATGAACACCAGCGTGGGCCACAGCCGCACATTGAACGAGCGGCCCAGCGGGCGGCCGCTGCCGTCTTCCACCTTGATGCGGCGCACGTTCGGATACTTGGAAAAAGCCTCGGCGATGTTCGGTTGCGCGGCCTTGCAGATGCCGCACCAGTTGGTGCCGAACTCCACCACGGCCGGGCCCTGGAGCGCGTCGATCTCGCTGCGGTCGGGTTGCTCGGTCTGGTATTCGGAGGTCATGGGCAGGGTCCTTGCGAGGTCATGAAACGAAGCGCGCACCTGCGAGAGGCGCGCGACACGAGGATCGTCATTGCACCAGAAACTCAGGCCGCCTGCAGACCGTAGCCGGCCAGCAATGCCGGCAGCTCGGTCATGTCGCTGAACACGGCCACGGCGCCCGCGCTACGCAATGCACCCGGGCCGCTGTGGCCCGACTCGCCCGTGCTGTAGCCGAACACCGTGGCGCCCGCGGCCACGCCGGCCATGGCGCCGGTGACCGTGTCCTCGACCACCGCACAGCGCTTCGGATCGACGCCGAGTGCTTCCGCCGCGGCCAGGTACACGTCGGGATACGGCTTGGAGCGCGGCATCTCATGGCCACTGAAGATGCGGCCCTCGAAGCAGTCGAGCAGGCCGACCTTGGCCAGCTGCAGCTCGACCTTGTGGCGGTCCGCGCCCGAGGCGCAGGCGATACGGCCCTTGAGCCGCGCATGGATCTCGCGGATGGCGGCGGGTGCATGGGGAATGGCGACGAGGTCGCGGTCCAGCGCCTCGTTGCGGCGGGCGCGAAAACCGCGCAGCCAGTCGTCGGTGATCTTGAAACCCGTCTTCGCCTCGATGAGCGCCGTCTCGTCCTTCACGGCCTTGCCGGTGAAGATGTTCATCGATTCCTCGGCCGTGAGGTGCCAGCCGAGCTCGCCGAGCATTTCGGCGAGCACGCGGTTGGTGATGGGTTCGGAATCGACGAGCACGCCGTCGCAATCGAAGAGAACGGCGGCAAAGGGAAAGGGAGTCATTGCGGGACAGGAGTTCAGAGAGCTGGCCTCATGGTAGCAACGCCCCCTTTCCGCACGGGGAGACTCAAGCTATCAGGGCATCAGGCGACGGGCCGGATCGGGATGTACATCTCGCCGCCGCCGGCCATGAACTCTTTCGACTTCTCTTCCATGCCTTCGGTCACGACCTCGAGTTCCGCCACACCCTTCTTCGCGGCGTACTCGCGCACTTCCTGCGTAATCTTCATCGAGCAGAACTTCGGGCCGCACATCGAGCAGAAGTGCGCCACCTTGCTCGAGTCCTTCGGCAGCGTCTCGTCGTGGAATTCGCGCGCGGTGTCGGGGTCCAGGCCCAGGTTGAACTGGTCCTGCCAGCGGAACTCGAAGCGCGCCTTGCTCAATGCGTCGTCGCGCGAGCGCGCACCCGGATGCCCCTTGGCCACGTCGGCCGCGTGCGCGGCGATCTTGTAGGCAATGATCCCCTGCTTCACGTCGTCGCGGTCGGGCAGGCCCAGGTGCTCCTTGGGTGTCACGTAGCAGAGCATCGCCGTGCCGGCCCAGCCGATCATCGCGGCGCCGATGGCGCTGGCGATGTGGTCGTAGCCCGGTGCGATGTCGATGGTCAGCGGGCCGAGCGTGTAGAACGGGGCTTCGTGGCAGTGCTTGATCTGCTCGTCCATGTTCGACTGGATCATGTGCATCGGCACGTGACCCGGGCCTTCGATCATGGTCTGCACGTCGTGCTTCCAGGCGATCTGCGTGAGTTCGCCCAGCGTGCGCAGTTCGGCGAACTGCGCCTCGTCGTTGGCATCGGCGCCCGAGCCGGGGCGCAGGCCGTCGCCGAGCGAGAAGCTCACGTCGTAGGCCTTCATGATGTCGCAGATGTCCTCGAAGTGCGTGTAGAGGAAGCTCTCCTTGTGGTGCGCGATGCACCACTTGGCCATGATCGAGCCGCCCCGCGACACGATGCCCGTCATGCGGTTCGCCGTGAGGTGGATGAACGGCAGGCGCAGGCCCGCGTGGATGGTGAAGTAGTCGACGCCCTGCTCCGCCTGCTCGATCAGCGTGTCGCGGTAGATCTCCCAGGTGAGGTCTTCGGCCACGCCGCCCACCTTTTCGAGCGCCTGGTAGATCGGCACCGTGCCGATGGGCACGGGCGAGTTGCGCACGATCCAGTCGCGCGTGGTGTGGATGTTCTTGCCGGTCGACAGGTCCATCACGTTGTCGGCGCCCCAGCGGATGGCCCACACCAGCTTCTCCACTTCTTCCTCGATGCTCGAAGTGACGGCCGAGTTGCCGATGTTGGCGTTGATCTTCACCTTGAAGTTGCGCCCGATCGCCATCGGCTCCACCTCGGGATGGTTGATGTTCGCGGGAATGATCGCGCGGCCGCGGGCCACTTCGTCGCGCACGAACTCGGGCGTGATGATGCGCGGAATGCTCGCGCCCATCGGGTTGCCCATCACACGCCTGGCGCGCTCCTCGTTGGCCAGGTATTCGGCCATCCACTCGCGCTTGCCGTTCTCGCGCAGGGCCACGTACTCCATCTCGGGCGTGACGATGCCGCGGCGCGCGTAGTGCATCTGCGTGACATTGGCGCCCGACTTCGCGCGACGCGGCGTGCGCTGCAGCGCCGAGGCACCGGCACGCAGCTCGGCCAGGCGCTGCGCGTCGCGGTCTTCGTTCTTCGCGCCGTCGTCCAGCGCGTGGTGCGTGCGGCCTTCGTAGCTTTCGGTGTCGCCACGCTCGATGACCCAAGCGCCGCGCACGTCAGGCAGGCCGCGGCGCACGTCGATCTCGACCTTCGGGTCGGTGTAGGGGCCCGAGGTGTCGTAGAGCGACACCGTTTCGCCATTGGTGAGCTGCACGTCGCGCACGGGCACGAACAGGTCGGGCCGGCTGCCCGGAATGACGCACTTGTGGGATGCGGGAAAGGGCTCGCGCGTCAGCGACAGCAGCGAGGTGAACTTGTCGGGGGCATTCATCGGAGGCACTCCTTGTAGGGGAAAGGGTGCTCCGCAATCGCTCGATGGACTTCGGGATGCCCGCCACGAAAAGGAATGACGGACCGAAGTCAGGGAGTGCAGCTCTTCTTACGCCGGTATGACCCGGATCAAGTTCGCGGGTCGGCAGCTTTGCCATCTCAGCACGCCACATGCGTGCACCCCGGAGCGGGGCCGATTGTGCGGGCCGAAGCCCGGTGCCGTCAACCCGGGGGCTGGTGCAGGTCGCCGTCGACGTAGAACCAGCGCTCGTTCTCGCGCACGAAGCGGCTGCGCTCGTGCAGGCGGAACGCCACGCCCGTCGCGCCGCGCTGGCGGGCGACGAACTCGACCTCGGCGTGGTCGGCGTCGAGCACCGACCGCGAGCGGATATCGAGCCCCAGCCATTTGACTCCCGGCTCGAACTCGATGGAAGCCGGCCGCTTCGACGGATGCCAGGTGGCGAGCAGGTACTCGCCGCGCGTCAGCACGAAAGCCGAATAACGCGAACGCATCAGCGATTCGGCGTCAGGCGCGGGCGTGTTGTCGAAATCGTCGAGGTAGCGGCCGCAGCACAGGGCATGGGCGATGGGCTTGTCGCGGCGGTCGGTGCGGCCGCAGGGGCAGGGGCCGGAGAAAGGATCTGAGGCACTCATGAAGACCGCTATTGGAACACTCCGCGGCCCGGGTGCCGACAGGGCACACCCGAAAACCGACCGGCTGCGGGGAACGGGTCGCGGCGACGGCCCTGCGGGGCGTGGGGCGCCACATCCGGGCATCCACTCTTGGCGCGGTGTTTGCTAAACGTTAGCGTTACACAAGCCCCATCGAGAAAGCCCGCGATGTACCTCACAGCCCCCGAACAGCAGGCCCTGCGCGGCGTCTTCGCGCTGCTGGCCGAGGACGACCGTGACGAGCGGGAGATCCGCGAGCACCTTGGCAGGGCGCTGCTCGACCTGCTGCACGCGGACCAGTTCGCCTCCTTCGTGTGGGATGCCGCAAACGGCAGCTTCGGTTCGCGCGTGGCGATCCACATGGACCCAGCGAACCTCGACACCTATGCACAGTGGCACCAGCACCACGACCCGATCACGTTCGTGCTGCAGTCGCGTCGCCGCGCCACGCGCGTGACCGAGGTGATGCCGCAGCGCGAGCTGATGCGCACGCCCTTCTTCACCGATTTCCTCGCACGCGACGGCCTGCACTGGGGCATGAACCTGCATGCCTTCGAAGGCGACCGGGCGCTGGGCGACCTGCGCATCTGGCGCCGCAAAGGGCGCGGCAACTTCGGCGATCACGAGAAGGCCCTGCTGGACCTGATCGAGCCGGCGTTCGTCGGCGCATTGCAGCGGGCGCAGCGTGTCGCGGCAGCCACCGTGCCTACCCATGCGCCAGCCCCCAAGGTGCTGCTGAGTGCACGCGAACAAGAGGTGGCCCGCTGCGTGCGCGAGGGGCTCACCGACAAGGAGATCGCGCAACGCATGGCGGTGAGCGTGCCCACCGTGCGGACCTACCTGCGCCGCATCTTCGGCAAGCTGGGCATCGAGCGCCGCTCGGCACTGGCGGGCTGGACAGCGCCCACCACACCCGCAGCGCGCTGATACCTGTCGACCTCTTACTTCGGCGCGGGCAACCGCCCCAGCACCTTCTCCACCGCGAGGCCCACGGCCAGCAACCTGCGGTCGCTGCCGGCGGGGCCATCCAGCTCGAGGCCCACGGGCAGGCCCGTTGTCGCGCCGATGCCCGACGGCAGTTGGATGCCCGGAATGCCGGCGTTGCTGCCCGGGTCGGTGTTCTGGATGAGCACGCCGAAGTTCTCGGGGCTGCTGGCCTCCGGCGCGGCCGGCAGGGCCACGCGCGGCACCGTCGGGAACACCAGCGCGTCGAGCCTGTTCTTCGTGAAGGTGTCGCGATACAGCTTCTGCAGCGCGGGGCGCGCGACGCGCATCGCGTGGTCGTAGACCGGCTTCGCATCCACCACGCCGCTGGGCGCGGGCAGCTTGCGCGGGATGACGAAGGCTTCGAAGGTGCCCTTGACATCGGGGCTCGCGATGCCGGCCGTGAGCTGCGCGATGTCGATGCCCGCTCGGTACTTCGCGAGGTAGGCCACCATGTCGTCGTTCGCCTCGTAGAGCGCGAGCGGGAAGCCGACCGCGCCGTTGAGCTCCATGAGCTTCGGCATCTCGACGTTCACCAGCGTGACGCCGGCCGCGCGCAGCTTCTCGAGCGCTGCATCGGTGGCGGCGCGCGTGTCGGCATCGAGGTTGACCTGGAAGGCCGGCACCACACCCAGTCGCACGCGCTTCAGATCGGCGGGCTTCGGCGGCGCGCCGCCGGCGATGACGCTGTCGAGCAACGCCACATCGGCCATCGACTGGGCCATGGGCCCGGCGGTGTCTCGGGTGTGCGAGATCGGCGCGATGCCCTGCTGCGGGTAACGGCCCACCGACGGACGCAGCGAGGCACAGCCGTTGAACGCGCAGGGAATGCGCACCGAGCCGCCCGTGTCGGTGCCCAGCGCGGCGGGCACCATCCGCGCACCGAGTGCCGCGCCGTTGCCCGACGACGATCCGCCCGCGATACGGCTCGGGTCGTAGGCATTGCGCACGCCCACCTCGGGGCCGGTCTGGAACGCGGGGTTGTAGCCGGTGACGCCGAAGGCCAGCTCATGCATGTGGGTCTTGCCGAGCACGACGGCGCCGGCCGCGCGCAGCTTGGCCACCACAGGAGCGTCGGAGGCCGGCACGAAGCCCTTGAGCGCGGGCGTGCCGGCCGTGGCAGGCAGGCCCAGTACCTGGATGTTGTCCTTGATGGCCACCGGCAGTCCCGCCAGCGGATTGCATGCACCACCGCGCCTGCGCTGCGCATCGGCGGTGCGCGCCTGCTTCAGCGCGCCGGCTTCGTCGAGGGTGATGAACGCGTTGAGGTTCGACTTCGCCTTGGCCTGCGCGACGTAGGCCGCCGTCAGCTGCTCGCTGGTGACGGTGCCTGCGCACAGCTGCCGCACGGCTTCCGTGGCGGTCAGCGTCGCGATGTCGGGGGCGGCCGGCTGGGCCTGGGCGGAAAGGGCGAGCGCGACGGCGGGTGGCACCAGAGCCAGCCGCGCGGCCAGGAAAACGGATTTCTGAACGGTCATGGCAAGGGCCTCCGAAAAAGGCAGCCATGGTGCGCCGGCGCACGGCGGCTGTCTGTCATCCAAACCGATGACAGGCGGCAGCCCTGCCGGCCTTCACCCCCTGGCCGCGGGGTGCCCGGCCGATCAGCGCAGGGCCCTGCGTTCGCTCACGCCAGCGCGCGTTGAATCAACAGCTTCTGGATGTCCGACGTGCCTTCGTAGATCTGGCACACGCGCACGTCGCGGTAGATCCGCTCCAGCGGAAAGTCGTTCACATAGCCGTAGCCGCCCAGCGTCTGGATGGCGGCGCTGCATACGCGCTCGGCCATCTCGCTGGCGAAGAGCTTGGCCATGGCAGCCTCCTTCAGGCAGGGCCGACCGGCGTCGCGCAGGCTGGCGGCGTGCCAGATGAGCTGGCGCGCGGCTTCGAGCTGCGTGGCGCATTCGGCGAGGCGGAAGCCCACGGCCTGCTGGTCGAAGATCGAGCCACCGAAGGCCTGGCGTTCCTTGGCGTAGGCCACGGCCACGTCGAAGGCGCTGCGGGCCATGCCCACGCTTTGCGCGGCGATGCCGATGCGTCCGCCTTCAAGCGCGCCGAGTGCGATCTTGTAGCCCTCGCCTTCGGCGCCGATGAGGTTCTCGGCCGGGATGCGGCAGCTGTCGAAGTTGATCTGCGCGGTGTCGCTGCTGTGCTGGCCGAGCTTGTCTTCGAGGCGCGCAACGTTGTAGCCGGGGGCGTCGGTCGGCACGATGAACGCGCTCATGCCGCGCTTGCCCGCGCCCTTGTCGGTGACGGCGATGACGATGGCCACCTGGCCGTTCTTGCCGCTGGTGATGAATTGCTTCACGCCGTCGATCACGTAGCCGTCGCCATCCTTGCGCGCGGTGGTGCGCAGGCTCGATGCATCGCTGCCGGCCTGCGGCTCGGTGAGGCAGAAGGCGCCGAGCATCCGGCCCTGGGCCAGCGGCTCGAGCCACTTTTTCTTCTGCTGCGCGTTGCCGTAACGCATGAGGATGGCGTTGACCGGGCAGTTGGTCACGCTGATGGCGGTGCTGGTGCCGCCGTCGCCGGCCGCGATTTCTTCAAGCACGAGTGCGAGCGTGAGGTAGTCGAGGCCCGCGCCGCCATGCTCCTCGGGCACGCAGATGCCGTAGGCGCCCAGTGCCGCAAGGCCCTGGTGCACATCCTTCGGAAAGCTGTGTTCGCGGTCCCACTTGGGCGCGTTCGGCCAGAGCTCGGCTTGCGCGAAATCGCGCACGGCGTCGCGGATGGCTTCCTGGTCTGCGCTGAGCAGCATGGCGGTGTCTCCAGTTCTTTCTTGTCGGTTCGTGCGCGGCTTACTTGCCGGCGCCCAGATCCATGATGAGGCGGGCGGCCATGTAGAGGCGGCGCGGAATGGCGCTGATGTCCACGTACTCGGCCTTGTCGCTGTGGTAGCCGAAGCCCGGCAGTCCCAGGCTTTCGATCACGGGCTTGCCCGAGAGCGCTGCGTAGGCTGCGTCGGTGCCGCCGCCGGTGCGCTCTTCCACGCCCACGCTGCCGCCGGCTTCCTTGTAGAAGCCCACGGCCTTGTCGACCAGCTTCTTGCCGCCTTCGCCCGCATTGAAGGCCGGACGGCCGCGCGTGACGAGCACCTTGACGTCGGCCTCGGGCAGCTTCTTCTGCTGTGCCTTTTCTTCGAGCGTCTTCATGGCGGCGTCGAAGTCTTCGTTGCGCGCGTAGCGCACGTCGGCATTCAGCGTGGCGCTGGCCGGGATGATGTTCGACACCTGGCCCGCCTTGGCGATGGTCCAGTTGAAGCGCAGGTTCTTCGACTTGTCGTCGATGCTCATGGTGCGCAGCACGAGGTCGGAGGCCTCGACCAGCGCGTTCACGCCCAGTTCGGGGGCGGCGCCTGCATGCGAGGCCTTGCCGGTGATGTTGACCTGCACGTAGGCGATGCCCGAAGTGCCGAGCGACATCTTCTCGTCGCCCGCGCTGGTGGGCTCGAACGAGAGCACGTAGTCGGCCAGCTTGGCTTCTTCCTGGATCAGGTCGCGCGAGCCGAAGGAGCCTTTTTCCTCGTCGGTGTTGAACAGCACGGTGATGGTGCCGTAGTCGCGCACGCCGTAGTCCTTCAGCAGCTTGAGCGTGTGCAGGATGACGGCGTTGCCGCCCTTGTCGTCGGCGATGCCGGGACCGTAGGCCTTGTCGCCCTCGATGCGGAACGGCGCCTTGGCGAGCGTGCCCTTGGGGTAGACGGTGTCCATGTGGGACATCAGCAGCAGGTTCTTGCCGCCGCGGCCCTTGAGCTTGCCGACGATGTTGTCGCCGACCACGAGGCCCACCGACTTGCTGCGCGTGACGGTGAAGCCGAGGTTCTTCAGCTCGCCTTCGAGGTACGCGCCGGCGGCGGCCATGCCTTCGGCGTCACCGGTGCCGGTCTCGATGTTGACAAGCTTCTCGAGCGTCTTGATCACCGCAGGCTGCTCGTCGGTTGCGGCCTGGAACAGCACGTTGTCGCGCTTCTGGGCCCAGGCGGCGGGCGCCAGGAAGGCCGTGGCCAGCAAGGCGGCAAGGGCGGTACGGTGGATGGATGGACGCATGAAATCTCCTGCTGCTTCGCGCAATGGCTGTGTTCGGGAATGGGGAAAGGCCGGCGGCGCCCGTGGTTCGGGCGCTTCTTCCGGCGCCGCTTCTTATAGCAGTTCGATGGCCACGGCGGTGCCTTCACCGCCGCCGATGCACAGCGTGGCCACGCCGCGCTTCTTGCCGCGCGCCTTCAGCGCGTGGATCAGCGTGACCATGATGCGCGCACCGCTGGCGCCGATCGGGTGGCCCAGCGCGCAGGCGCCGCCGTTCACGTTGACGATGTCGTGCGACACGCCCAGCTCATGCATCAGCGCCATCGGCACCACGGCGAAGGCTTCGTTCACTTCCCAGAGGTCGACGTCCTTGACGGTCCAGCCGGTCTTCTTGAACAGCTTCTCCACGGCACCGACCGGCGCGGTCGAAAACCACTCGGGCTGCTGCGCGTGCGTGGCGTGGCCGATAAGGCGCGCCAGCGGCTTGGCGCCGATCTTCTTCGCGTGCGACTCGGTCATCATGACCAGCGCGGCGGCGCCGTCGTTGATCGACGAGCTCGATGCGGCGGTAATGGTGCCGTTCTCTTTCTTGAACGCGGGCTTGAGCGTGGGGATCTTGTCGAGCTTGACCTTGCCCGGGCCTTCATCGATGGAGATGACGGTGTCGCCGCCACGGCCCTTCACGGTGACAGGCGCGATCTCGTCCTTGAAGGCGCCGGATTCGGTGGCGGCCTTGGCGCGCTGCACGCTGGCGATCGCGAAGGCGTCCTGCTGCTCGCGCGTGAAGTTGTACTTGGCGGCGCAGTCTTCGCCGAAAGTGCCCATGGAGCGGCCCGGCTGGTAGGCGTCTTCGAGGCCGTCGAGCATCATGTGGTCATAGATCTTGTCGTGGCCCATGCGGTAGCCGCCACGGCCCTTGAGCATGAGGTAGGGCGCGTTGGTCATGCTTTCCATGCCGCCCGCGACGATGACGTCGTGCGTGCCGGCCAGCAGCAGGTCGTGCGCAAGCATCGCGGCCTTCATGGCCGAACCGCACATCTTGCTGAGCGTGACGGCGCCCGCGCTGTCGGGCAAGCCGCCCTTGTAGGCCGCCTGGCGCGCCGGCGCCTGGCCCTGGCCGGCCATCAGGCAGTTGCCGAACAGCACTTCGCCCACGCTCTCGGGCGCAACGCCGGCGCGCTCGACGGCGGCCTTGATCGCGGCGCCGCCGAGGTCATGCGCGGAAAGGGACGAGAAATCGCTCTGGAAGCTGCCCATGGGGGTGCGGGCGGCGCCGACGATGACGATGGATTCGGACATGAAGGTCTCCTTCGGAAGTGTGAAAGTGGAAGCGGCCGGCACCGGCCGCTGCAATCGGATCGAAACTCGGGAACTCAAAAATGGGTCGCGTGCCCTTCGTGCTGGAAGCGCTGCGATTCTTCGTACGGGAACACGTCCAGCATCTGCCCGGCCTGGATGCGTTCCTTGTGGTGCTGCCAGAAGGCGGCGTCGAGCAGGTCGGCGTGATGCGCCATGAAGGCGGCGCGCACGTCCTTGTTGCCGAGCAGGAAGGGCTCGAAGGTCTCGGGGAAGACGTCCTTCGGGCCGACCGAGTACCAGACCTCGCCGCTCATCTCTTCTTCCTCGTTGCGCGGCGCGGGGACCTTGCGGAACTTGCAGTCGGTGACGTATTCGATCTCGTCGTAGTCGTAAAACACGACCTTGCCGCCGCGCGTGACGCCGAAATTCTTCCACAGCATGTCGCCTGGGAAGATGTTGGCGGCCACCATGTCCTTGATCGCATTGCCGTACTCGACGACCGCATGCTCCAGCTGGTCTTTCGCGCGGCGGGCCTGCGCCGGGCTCTCGGGGTGGGCGAGCGTGTCGAAGGCTTCCTGCAGGTAGATGTTCAGCGGGATCATGCGGCGCTCGATGTAGACGTGCTTGAGCACGGCCTCCATTTCCCCGTTGCCGTCGCGGTCGCCGATCTCGAGCTGGCTGGGCGCGAATTTGCGGATCTCGTCGATGAGCTCGGGCTCGAAGCGGTCGAGCGGAAAACCGACGTTGCTGTACTCGAGCGTGTCGGCCATGCGACCCACGCGGTCGTGCTGCTTCACGAGCATGTACTTGCCCTTGATCTGCTCGCGCGTGGTGTCTTTCTGCGGCGGGTAGTAGTCCTTGATGACCTTGAACACGAACGGGAACGACGGCAGGTCGAACACCAGCATGACCATGCCCTTGATGCCGGGCGCAATGCGAAAGCGGTCGCTCGAGTAGTTCAGGTGCGAAAGAAAGTCGCGGTAGAACAGCGTCTTGCCCTGCTTGGCCAGGCCCAGCGCGTTGTAGATCTCGGCGCGCGGCTTGCGCGGCATGAGCGAGCGCAGGAACTGCACCCAGGCCGAGGGCACCTCCATGTCGACCATGAAGTAGGCGCGCGCAAAGCTGAACAGCATCTGCAGGTCGTCTTCGCCGAACAGCGCTGCGTCGATGTAGAACTTGCCGTGGGCGTCGTGCAGGATCGGCAGCGAGAACGGAATCTCGGTGAAGCCGTTCATGATCTTGCCGACCACGTACGCCCCCTTGTTCCGGTAGAACAAGCCAGACAGCACCTGCAGCTGGAAGTTGGCGCGCAGCTTGACCTGGTGGAAGCGGTTCAGGATGACGTGCGCCACGCGCTCGGCGTCGCGCCGCTTGTTGGCGTAGCCACCCAGCAGCGCGAAGTCATCGAGCATCTGCTCGATGGTGTCGGCCAGCGTGTCGTGCGTGGGGTAGTACGGCCGGTAGGTGGGCGCGCCGCGCGGCTCGATGTACTCGGTGCTGATGGCCGGGCGAACGAAGATGAAGTCGTTCTGGAAGTAGGCCCGGTGCAGGATCTTCGTGGTGACCGAGTTGAAGAAGCTCTCGGCCAGCTCGGGCTGGTGGTGGTTCACCAGCAGCCCGATGAAGTGCAGCTTGACCTGGTGCCAGACCTCCATGGGCTGGTCGCCGGCCTTGAACTCCTTCTCAAGGCGGGCCACCGCCTCGTTCACGCGCAGGTCGTAGAACTCGATGCGCTCGCGCTGCGCGCGCTGCTGGCCGTGCCAGTCGGCGGTCTCGAAGCGGTGCTTGGCACGCGCCGACTCGGCGCGAAACAACCGGTAGTGCCGGTTGAACCCGTCGATCATCGCCTTCGCGATGTCATAGGCCAGCGGCGAATCGAGGCGCTGCGGGAACATGACGGCGAACGGCGGTGACGAAAGAAGAAGCTCAGGCGGCCGGCGTCTCGGTGCCGCTGTCGCCGGCCAGCGCCGCCGGCGTGCTCCACTTGTAGCGGATGCGCTGGACCACGGCCTTGTACTGCGGTTCGAGCGGCTTGGTGCCGTCGACGCTCAGGCCCTGGTCCTGCAGCAGGCCGTCGTGCACGCCGAAGGTCCAGCCGTGGATCGTGACCTTCTGGCCACGGCTCCAGGCGTCGACCATCACCGTGCTGACGGCCACGTTGACCACCTGCTCGGCCACGTTGAGTTCGCACAGCGCGTCGGCACGCACGTCCTCGGGCAGGCTGTCGAGCATCACGTGGTGGCGGTCGCGCACGTCCTGGATGTGGCGGATCCAGTTGTCGGCCAGGCCGATGCGGGTGCCGTTGAGCGCGGCCTTCACGCCGGCGCAGCCGTAGTGGCCGACCACCATGATGTGCTCGACCTTCAGGTGCTCGACCGCGAACTGGATCGCCGAGAGCGCGTTGAGGTCGGAGTGCACCACGATGTTGGCGACGTTGCGGTGCACGAACACCTCACCGGGTTCGAGGCCGGTGATCTGGTTGGCGGGCACGCGGCTGTCGGAGCAGCCGATCCACATGTAGCGCGGCGTCTGCTGCTTGACAAGGCCGGTGAAGAAGCCGGGCCGGTCACGCTCCATCTGGGCGGACCAGGCACGGTTGTGGGCAAAGAGGTCGTCGAGGTTGTCGGAGGGCATGGTGGTCTATTGTCGGTGAGTCGTTGTGTCGGGGGTGCTTTCGCCGTCCGAGGCGGCCTTGGCAGCCTTGTGTGCCCTGACCAACGTGGCGCGGCCCTTTTTCTCGTGCTCGCGCACTTCGGCGAGGTTGGCCTGCAATTCGGCCATCTGCGCCTCGAGCTGCGCCCGGTGGGCACCGAGCACGCCGAGGAATTTCTCCAGCTGCGGCACGGTGTCGCGCGGGCTGTCGTACATGTCCAGGATGTCCTTGGCCTCGACCAGCGTCAGGCCCAGGCGCTTGGCGCGCAGCGTGAGCGTGAGCCGCGCCCGGTCGCGCGCGCTGTACACGCGCTGCAGCCCGGCCCGCGCCGGTGACAGCAGGCCCATGTCTTCATAGAAGCGGATGGCGCGCGTCGTGAGGTCGAACTCCTTCGCGAGCTGGCTGATGGTGAAGGTCTGCGCGGGCATGGGCGGCAAGGGTTGCGGGGGCGACAGCAGGTTGGCGGCGCATTCTCTACAATGAAGCCTCAACCCATGACGTTTACGTAAACGTCAATCATACATGAACCTCCTCGAACGCGAACTCCATTACCCCCTGGGCGACACCCTGCCCGCCGCCGGCGAAGCACTGGAAGTCGCGCCCGGCGTGCGCTGGATCCGCATGCGGCTGCCCTTTGCGCTGGACCACATCAACCTCTGGCTGCTGCGCGACACCTTCAACGGCGTCGAGGGCTGGACCGTGGTCGACTGCTGCATCGCGCACGACGAAGCCCGCGCGCAGTGGGAGCAGATCTTCGAGACCCAGCTGCAGGGCCTGCCGATCCTGCGCGTGATCGTGACCCACATGCACCCTGACCACATCGGCCTGGCCGACTGGCTGTGCAAGCGCTGGAACGCGCCGCTGTGGATCAGCGCCACCGACTACCACGTGGCGCGCGTGCTGTGCACCGCCGGCGACACCCTCGCGGGTGGCGATGCGGCGGCCGACTTCTTCGCCTCGCACGGGCTGACCAACCCCGAGTCCATCGCCAAGATCCGCGCGCGCACCAGCTACTACACCAACATGGTGCCCGCGGTGCCCGAACGCTACGTGCGCATGATGGACTGCGACATCGTCACCATCGGCGGGCGCAAGTGGCGCTGCATCAGCGGCTACGGCCACGCGCCCGAGCACATCGCGCTGCACTGCGACGAGCCGAAGCTGCTGCTGGGCGGCGACATGATGCTGCCGCGCATCTCGACCAACGTGAGCGTGCATGCGGGCGAGCCTGAAGCCAATTCGCTGCGCCTGTTCCTGGACAGCATCGACAAGTTCAAGGCCCTGCCGGCCGACACGCTGGGCCTGCCCTCGCACGGCAAGCCCTTCACCGGCATTCACCGCCGCGTCGACCAGCTGCAGGAGCACCACCGCGACCGCCTGGCCGAGCTGCTCGAAGCCTGCCTTGCGCGCCCGATCACGGCGTCGGAAGGGCTGCCGATCCTCTTCAAGCGCGAACTCGACCTGCACCAGATCACCTTCGCGATGGGCGAGACGGTGGCCCACCTGCACCTGCTGTGGTTCTCGGGCCAGGTGAAGCGCACGCTCGATGCCGACGGCATCTACCGCTTCGGCGCAGCCTGAGCCCCCCGGCTTTTCACTTCGCTTCGCTGCGCGTAACTCCACCCCCCGAGGGGGAGGCGCGGCTCGCCTTGGGGCGGCCCGGCGGCGGCCGCATAGACTCCCGGACATGACAATGTCGAACACGCTGGCTGAGCTGCGCGCCGGCCGGCTGGCCGGCGCACGACGACTGGACCTCTCGTGCGGACTCACCGAGTTCCCGCGCGAGATCTTCGCGCTCGCCGACACCCTCGAAACACTGAACCTCACGGGCAATGCGCTCAGCGCGCTGCCCGACGACCTCGGCCGGCTGCACCAGCTGCGCGTGCTGTTCTGCTCCGACAACCGCTTCACCAAGCTGCCGGCGTCCATCGGCCAGTGCCGCAACCTCGACATCGTGGGCTTCAAGGCCAACCGCATCGCCCACGTGCCGGCCGACGCGCTGCCGCCCTCGCTGCGCTGGCTGATCCTGACCGACAACGCCATCGAAGTGTTGCCCGACACGCTCGGCGACTGCATCCGCATGCAGAAGCTGATGCTGGCCGGCAACCGCCTGCGCGCCCTGCCGCCGTCGGTGGCCCGCTGCCGGCAGCTCGAGCTGCTGCGCCTGTCGGCCAACCGTTTCGAGGCGTTGCCCGACTGGCTGCACACCCTGCCGCGCCTGGCCTGGCTGGCCTGCGCGGGCAATCCCTTCGACACGCAGGCCGAAGACGCAGCCATCGACGCGCCCACCGTGCCGCACGTCGACTGGCGCGACCTGACCCTCGGCCCGAAGCTCGGTGAAGGCGCTTCGGGCGTGATCCACCGCGCCACGCTGGCCACATCCGAAAGCGCCGTGTTGCCCGTGGCCGTCAAGCTGTTCAAGGGCGCCGTCACCAGCGACGGCTGGCCGCACAGCGAGATGGCGGCCTGCATCGCGGCCGGCGCGCACCCGACGCTGATCGCCGCGCAGAGCCGCATCGACGGCCATCCCGATGGCACCGAGGGCTTGGTGATGGCACTGGTGCCACCGTCGTTCCGCACCCTGGCCGGGCCGCCGAGCCTGGCGTCGTGCACCCGCGACGTCTACACCGACGACGCGCGCTGGTCCACGGCCACAGCCCTGCGCATCGCACGCGACATCGCAGCGGCCATGGCGCACCTGCATGCGCGCGGCCTGCTGCACGGCGACCTGTATGCCCACAACATCCTGTGGCACCCGCAGGACGGCGGACGGCTCGGCGACTTCGGCGCGGCCTGGATGACCGCCGAGCTCGACCCCGCACAGGCGAAAGCCCTGCAGGGCGTGGAAATGCGTGCCTTCGGTTGCCTGCTCGAGGAGTTGGCCGAACGCTGCGACGATGCGGTCGCATCGCCCTCGCCCCTTCTGACCGCACTCGCGGCGCGCTGCCTGCAGCCCGAGGTGGCGGCACGGCCCTCGTTCGCCGAGGTGCTGTCGGTGCTGGACGCATCCGCGCCATGACGAGCCCCCGCTTCCCCGTTCCCATGCCCACGCGCGACGGCGTGAGCCCGAGCTGCGTCGCGCTGCCGTACGGCCATTGGCCGACCATCGCCGACTTCCTCGTCGAACGCTTCCCCGCCATCTCGCGCGAGGCCTGGCTCTCGCGCATTGAAGCGAACGACGTGTGCGACGAGCACGGCGTCCCCATCACCGCCACGCGGCGCTATGAGTCGCCGCTGCGCGTGTACTACTACCGCGCGCTCGACGCCGAGACACCCATCCCTTTCGAGGAACTGGTGCTGCACCAGGACGACGACCTCGTGGTGGTCGACAAGCCGCCCTTCGTGCCCGTCACGCCCACCGGCAAGTACGTGCAGCAAAGCCTGCTGGTGCGCCTGAAACGCAAGCTCGGCCTGGACGACCTCGTGCCGCTGCACCGCATCGACCGCAACACCTCCGGGCTGGTGCTGTTCTCGGTGCGCCGCGAGACGCGCGGCCTCTACCAGGCAATGTTCCCCGAGCGGCGCATCGACAAGCACTACGAGGCCGTCGTGCCGTGGCACGAGGGCGTGTCGTCCGTGCCCGCCGTCTACCGCAGCCGGCTGGAGGACGACGAACACTTCATGCGCATGCGCGAAGCGCCCGGCGAGCCGAACGCCGAGACCCGCATCGTGCTGCGGGAGGCCCGCGACGGCCACGCCCTGCTGGAGCTCTCGCCCGTCACCGGCCGCAAGCACCAGCTGCGCGTGCATTGCCTGGCACTGGGCCTGCCGATCGTGAACGACCCGTTCTATCCCACGCTGCTGCCCGCGGGGAATGACGACTTCGACAAGCCCCTGCAGCTGCTGGCCCGGTCGCTGTCGTTCGTCGACCCGCTGAGCGGCGCCCTTCGCACCTTCGAGAGCCCCCGCCGGCTGGCCCTGCCTGCCGCCTAGGTGACGCAGCGCGGGCGGATCGCGCACTAAGCTTTCTCCTGACGGGAATTCGCCTTCCCTTCCCTCTTCCACCACTCAGGAGACAACCGCACATGGACACCACCCAACTCTTCTCGCTGAAGGGCCGCAGCGCCTTGATCACCGGCGGCTCACGCGGCATCGGCCGCATGATCGCCGAGGGCTTCCTGGCCCAGGGCGCACGCGTGTACATCTCGGCGCGCAAGGCCGCGGCCTGCGATCAGACGGCGAAGGAGCTGTCGGCTTTCGGGCATTGCGTGTCGTTGCCGGCGGACGTGTCGACTGTCGAAGGCGCGCAGGCGCTGGTCGATGCCTATGCGAAGCATGAAGGGTCGCTGGACATCCTGGTCAACAACGCGGGGGCGGCCTGGGGGGCGCCTTATGACGAGTTTCCCGAGAGCGGCTGGGACAAGGTGGTCGACCTGAACCTGAAGACGCCGTTCTTCCTCACCAAGGCGCTGACGCCGATGCTCAAGAAGGCTGCGACGGATCGTCTGTCGAAGGTGATCAACATTGCTTCTATTGACGGGATCTCTGTGAATCCGCAGGAGACGTATTCCTACGCTGCCAGCAAGGCGGGGTTGATCCAGCTGACGCGGCGGATGGCGCTGCGACTGGCGCAGGACCGGATCGTGGTCAGTGCGATTGCGCCTGGGGCGTTTGCTTCGGATATGAACAAGGATGCGCGGGATCACGGGGATGAGGTGAAGGGGCGGATTCCTGCTGGACGTATCGGCACTCCCGAAGATATGGCTGGGGCGGCTATCTATCTAGCCTCGCGCGCGGGCGACTACGTGATGGGTTCGACGCTCGTGGTGGACGGCGGGGTTACGCACGCTCGTTGAGTTTTGGGCTCTCGGGGGCGGTTGAGTTCCGGGGCCGGGTCTCGGCCCGGCGGCCGACCTACTTTTCTTTGCTTCGCCAAAGAAACGTAGGCAAAAGAAAGGCGACCCTGCTGTCTGCGTCCCTCCGCTTCGCTGCGGGCAACCTGCGGTGCTCGCATT
>NZ_QXMN01000127.1:0-2753 GCF_003581445.1 Acidovorax cavernicola
TGCAGGCGCCGCGCACTTTTGCGCTCGGCAATGCGGCGATCAACCGCCTGCTCTGGACGCCCCAGGGGCTGGGTCTCGTGGGCTGGGCCGATACCAGCCATCTTGAAAATACCGCGCGCGACGAGATATGTTGAATACGGCCTGCGGCCGTCCAGCTGTCTCCTGCTCTATCTGACGAAAGCCTCCAGACGATGCGACTTCTTCTTGCCCTGCTGCTGCCCTTTTCCGTGTTCTTCACCATCGGCCGGCCGTTTTCCGGCCTGTTTTGCCTGCTGCTGCAGATCACGCTGATCGGCTGGATCCCGGCCGCGATCTGGGCGGTGTACGCACTGAGCCAGTACAAGACCGATCAGAAGATCGAAAAATTCCTCAAGCAGCGCGGCTGAAGCCCGGGCTCAGGCTTCGGGCACCCAGCCTTCGGGCGTGCGCACCATGCGCGGCGAGTCGAACGCGCCGACCACGGGAATGGGCTCGCCGGCCGCGTTGCGCAGCTTGTCGCGCCACTGCGTGCCCTGGCGCATGGCCACGGCGATCGCCACCACCTCGGCGCCGCAGCGCTCGAGCAGGCGCAGGCCCGAAACCATGGTCGTGCCCGAGCTCACGGCGTCGTCGACCACGAGCACGCGCTTGCCGGCCAGCAGCGGCAGCTGGTTCGGATCCACGTACAGCAGCTTGCCCTTGCCCGGCGTGGTGATCGAGCTCACGGGTTCGGACAGTTCGTCCTGGTACCAATACTTGCGCGAATAGCCCAGCGGCACATAGCGCGCATGGCCCAGCGCCTGGGCCACGCCCGGCGCGAAGGCCAGGCCCAGCGTGGGCAGGCCGACCACGGCGTCGACTGCGAAGCCGCGCGCTTCCACCGCCATGGCCTGGGCCAGGGTCTGCACCACGTCCAGCGACGCCTGGTTGGCGATCAGCGACGCCACGCAGCGCCCGGGCTGGCTGGGCATGCCGCGCAGCGGCAGCACCAGATAGCGGCCGTCGCGCAGCCGCGCGGGATAGCTGTATTGATAAGGCGGCGCGATCGGCTGCGTGAGTTCACTGGCGTCGACGATGCGCTGCCAGTAGCCGGTGGTGGCCTCGAAGTCGGGCAGCGCAGCGGCTGCTTCAGTTGCGGGGGTGCTCATACAAACCATCCTGCGCGGCCTGCCCCAGGGCTGACCGCGCTCCATTGATCCAACAAAAAGCCGGCGCGACGCCCGGCGCGTGAGGTCAGCTGCGGCGCAGATACGCTTCGGCCAGATGCACCCAGTAGCTGGCCGTGACCGGCAGCAGGGCGTCGTTGAAATCATAGCCAGCGTTGTGCACCATGCAGCCGCCCTCGCCCATGCCATTGCCGACGATGAAGTAATTGCCCGGCACCTCTTCGAGCATCAGCGCGAAGTCGTCGCTGGCCTGCAGGGGCTGCAGGTCGGGAATCATCCAGGCCTCACCCACATGTTCGCGCGCCACGGCCACGGCGAAATCGGTCGCCGCGGGGTCGTTCATCACCGGCGGATAGCGCCAGCGGTAGTCGACTTCGGCCGTCGCGCGGTGCACGGCCGCCTGGGCCTGGGCCATGGCGGTGATGCGCTCGCGCAGCATCTGCCGCACTTCGGGGCTGCGCGCACGCACCGTGACGCGCAGCTCGCAGGTGTCGGGAATCACATTCGGCGCATCGCCCGCATGGATCGCGCCCACGGTGACCACGGCCATGTCGTTGGGGTCGATCTCGCGCGAGCGAATGGTCTGCAGCGCCAGCACCAGGTGCGAGGCGACGACGATGGGATCGACCGCGGCATGCGGCATGGCGCCATGGCCGCCCGTGCCGCGCACGGTGATGATGGCCGTGTCGGAGCTGGAATACATCACGCCCGAGCGGAAGCCGAAATGCCCGGCCGGGTAGCCCGGCTCGTTGTGGAAGGCATAGAGCGCATCGCAGGGGAACAGCTGGAACAGCCCGTCCTCGACCATCTTCTTGGCGCCGCCATGGCCTTCCTCGGCGGGCTGGAAGACCAGGTGCAGCGTGCCGTCGAACTGGCCGCGCTGGGCCAGCACCTTGGCCGCGGCCAGCAGCGTCGCGGTATGGCCGTCATGGCCGCAGGCGTGCATTTTTCCCGCGTGGCGGCTGGCGTAGGGCAGGCCCGTGGCTTCCTCTATGGGCAAGGCGTCCATGTCGGCGCGCAGGCTCAGGCGCTTGCCGCCTTCATGGCGGCCGCGGCGCAGCGTGCCCACCACGCCGGTGATGCCCAGGCCGCGATGGACTTCGTAGCCCCATTCGGCGAGCTTCTCGGCGACCAGATCGCCGGTCATGACTTCCTGATAGGCGAGTTCGGGATGGGCATGGAGATGGTGGCGCACGGCCAGCATCTCGTCGCAGATCGCCTGCACTTCAGGCAGGACCGGCGCCATGCCGTCATTCGGAAAGTGGTGTGTCATCGCTGGGCCGGGCTTATTCTTGCTGGATGTTGGCGCTCTTGACGATCTGGGCGTAGGCCGCCTTTTCCTTCTTCAGGAAGGCAGCGAAGCTCGCGGGCGTGCCCTTGCCGGGCGTCGCGCCGCCGGCGATCAGGCGCTGCTGCACTTCAGGCAGCTGCAGCACCGCGTCGAGTTCCTTGGCCAGGCGCGCGACGATCGCCGCCGGCGTGCCGGCCGGCAGGAACATGCCGGTCCAGGTGTTGATGTCAAAGCCCTTGAGCACGGGCGTTTCGCCGAACGCCGGCACATCGGCGATGGAGTCGATGCGCGCCGACGAAGTCACGCCCAGTGCCGAC
>NZ_QXMN01000128.1:0-2744 GCF_003581445.1 Acidovorax cavernicola
GCTCGCGCACTCGGGCACCGAATAGCCCAGGATCGCCGCGCCCGACACCCAGCGGTCAGGCCAGCGGTTTTGCCAGTAGGCGGCAGCCATGCCCAGCAGCAGCGCCGTGGGAATCGCGACCGCGGCAGCCAGCAGGCCCAGCAAAAGGGAGTTGCGGATCGGGTAGGCGATCAGCTCCGTCACCGGCGCCTGGCCGATGATGGTCCGGCCCAGATCGCCATGCAGCACGGCCCACAGCCACTGCCCGTAGCGCAGGATCGCCGGGCGATCGAGGCCATGCTGGGCGCGCAGGGCCTGCACCTCCTGCTCGCTCATCAACGACAGATCATCGGCGCTGAGCGAGTTGAGCACCGCGTCACCCGGCAGCACTTCCGTGGCCACGAACACCAGTGCCGTCAGCAGCAGCAGCACGCCCAGTGTGGAAAGCAGGCGTCGCGCAAGAACGTAGAGCATGCCGCGCCTCAAGCCTTCCAGACTTCGTCGAAGCGCACCGACCAGGCCTGCGAATGGTTCTTCAGGCCGCGCACATGCGTCTTGGCGATCAGCAGATTCTTGCGCCCGACCGGATGGATCGCGGGCACTTCCTCCTGCAGGATCTGCTGCATGCGCACGTAGAGCGCCTGGCGCTTGTCCGGCTGCTTCTGCGCCACGGCGCGGTCATATAACGCCATGTATTCGTCGCAGGCCGCGCCCGACCAGTAGCCGCTTTCATTGCTGTCGGGCCGCATGCGAAACAGGCTCACCGCCGGGTTGCGCACGCCCGAAGGGCCGTAGGCAAACCGGTGCTTGGTCGCGCCGTCCGCCAGCTTGTCGCCGACGCGCCAGTCGCGGTAGCCGTCCGACGGCCGCTGCTCGATGGGCATCTGGATGCCGGCCTCCTTCACCGACTGCGCGATCACCTGGAACACGCGCGGAATCTCGGGCCACGAGGCCGCGAAATAGAACGTCGGCAACTTGATGCCGTTGGGATAGCCGGCCTGCGCCAGCAGCTGCCTGGCCTTCTTGACGTCCCGCTTGAACGGCGCGACGAACTCGGCATTCGACGGCGTCAGGTGCGATTCATTGCCCGCCCAGCCCATGGTCTGCCCGTACACCACGCGCATCACCTGTTCGCGGTCTATGGCCAGCGCCAGCGCCTGGCGCACGCGCTTGTCCCTGAACACCGAACCTTCGTGCTTGGGCAGGATCATCAAGGCCTGATCGCCGGCGCGGGAGTAGTCCACGCGCACGCCGCTCAGGCGTTCCAGATCGGGCAGCATGCCCGGGTCCACGCCGAACACGGCGTCATAGAGGTGGGAGCGGAAGCCGTTGATCGCCGCCTCCATCCGTCCCGGCAGGCTTACGATTTCCAGGCGATCGAAGTACGGCAGGCCGGCGCGCCAGTAGTGCGGATTGCGCTCGGCGATCATGCGGCGCTTGGGGTCCAGATCGACGATGCGGTAGGGGCCGGTGCCAATGCCGCTCAGGCCTATCGTCTCCTGCGGTTGCTCGGGCATCACCATCAGCTGGTACTCGCCCAGCGTGAAGGGAAACTCGCTGTTGCTCTGGCTCAGGTGCATGCGCACCTGCAGCGGGCCCGTCTTCTCGACCTTGTCGATCTGCTTGGCGTAGGACGTGTTGGCGCGGTGGAACTCGAACGATGCGACCACGTCTTCGGCGCGCATGTCGCGGCCATCATGGAACTGCACGCCCGGGCGCAGGGCTATGGTCCAGACCTTCTGGTCATCGCTTGCCGACCAGGCGAGCGCCAGCTCGGGCTGCACGGTCAGCGAGTCATCCACATAGGTCAGCCCGTTGTAGACCGAGCGCGTATTCAGGTCCAGCATGTAATAGGGATGCCGGCCCTTGCGGGCATCGCCCATGCGGTTGTTGGGGTAGACGTTCGCGTAGACGAACTTTCCGCCGCGGCGCGGCGTTTCGGTCTGCGCCCGGGCGGCTTGCGACCAGCCCAGCGACGCGCTGCCGCCCGCGGCCAGCAGCAGCGCACGACGAGACAGGTCGGGCACGCACGAATTCGGTGTTGACATCACATTTCCTTTTGCAGTTCGACAAGCCGTGGCACGCGCGTCAGAAGCGGTGGCGCAGGCCAAAATCCAGGCCGCTGGCGGAGCGGTTGGCGACACCGCTCAGATCCCCGCCGGCGACGAATTTCGCGTCCTTGTCGTTGTCCACGAAAGCCAGCGTGGTGTAGAGCGCCGTACGCTTGGAGAGGTTGTAGACATAGCCCAGCGCCAGCTTCTGCGCCGCGGACCGGTCGCTGGCGTGGTCAAACTTCACGCGGCCATAGCTCGCGCGGAAATCGCCCGGCCCCGCCGGAACGACCAGGCCCAGCGAGAACCCGGTCAGCTTCTTGTCCCCGGCCGCCATGGCGATGCGGTCGTTGATGTAAAGCGCGGACAGGCTGCCGAACGGCAGGCGATAGGAGCCGCCCAGCGAAAAATTCTTCATGTCGCGCGGCGTCTTCTGCGGCGCGGCCGCACCGCCCGCAGCGGTGTTGTAGGCCAGGCCCAGGTCCCACGGCCCGGTCTTGTAGCCCAGGCGCGCGCCGATGTAGCGGCCGGCGTGCCCCTGCTCGGCTTCGTCAAAGCCGTACATGAATTGGCCGTAGACGCCGCCCAGGCTCTTGGGCAGAAAGTAATTGATGGCATTGCTCGCGCGCACATTCGTGCCCTGGCCGCCATTGCTGCTGCCGTGGCTGGTGGCACGCGCGCGGTACAGCAGGCTTTCCCCCCCGCCGTTCGTGA
>NZ_QXMN01000129.1:0-2734 GCF_003581445.1 Acidovorax cavernicola
GACGCAAGGCATCGTGGACCACGCGCTGGCGTTGCGCGGCCTCAAGCGAAACGTCGTCTGCACGGTGCCGGCGTTCTCGTCGGTACCGGTTGCATTGCGCCGGATCGCGGCGGTGGCAACCGTGCCTCGCGTGCTGGCCGAGTCATGGCGCGACGATTTTGGCCTGGAGGTCGCGGAGCTGCCCGTGGCCTTGCCAGAAATCCAGGTTGCCATGGTCAGCCACCAGAACCGCAACAGCGACTCTGCAGTTCAATGGCTGGGCAACTTGATCAAGGCGATCGCTCAGCCTCGAATTTAAGTTCTCGCGCTGGCAATGCTCGGTGCACCTGAGAGCTTGCGCAACCCGAAGGCTGGACCACGCTGGTGCTGGCTGGCACGGTGCTGCTCAACGGCAGCCAGGTCCGGCCTGCGGCCGAAATGGCCTGCCTGTCCAGCGAAGGCCAGGGCCTGCGCGTGGAAGAGAACTCGGATGCCAAGCTGCTGCTGGCGGGTGAGCCCATTGACGAGCCTGTGGAGGGTTACGCGCCGTTCGTGCTGAACAGCACCGAGGAAATTGCCGAATCCATCGCGGCATTCAACCGCGGCGACTTCGGACGGATGTAAGCTCGTCGGGGTACGACAATCCGTGCCTCACGTGGATCTCACACCTTGCACCAGAGCATTGCCCATGGCTTGGCTCCGACGAGTGCGTGACACCCATGCCCAAAGACATCCAGGGAAGTCACCGTATGGCCACAGAAGGCAACGCCAGCCAGCTCATCAGCATCGTCACCCTGCTCGGCGCAGCCGTGATTGCCGTCCCCTTGTTCAAACGCTTCGGGCTGGGCTCGGTGCTGGGTTACCTGGCCGGCGGTCTGGCCATAGGCCCCTATGGGCTGGGCCTGGTCGACGATGCCCAGACCATCATCCACGTCGCCGAGCTTGGCGTGGTGATGTTCCTCTTTGTCATTGGCCTGGAGATGAAGCCCTCCCATCTGTGGAGCTTGCGCGGACAAATCTTCGGACTGGGCAGCATGCAGGTGGTGCTGTGCGCGCTGCTGCTCACGGGCGTGGGCCTGGCATTTGGCTTCTCCTGGCAGGTGTCCTTCATCAGCGGCGCAGGCTTTGTGCTGACATCCACGGCCATCGTGATGCAGGTGTTGGCCGAGCGCGGTGACATCCATGCGCCACGCGGGCAACGTATTGTTTCCATCCTGCTGTTTGAAGACTTGCTGATTGTGCCCCTGCTGGCCATCGTGGCCTTTCTGGCGCCTGCCGACGCTTCGCTGGCGCCGTCTGCGCCGCTATGGCAGCGCATCGGCCTGGCGGCACTGGTACTGGCGGCTCTGGTGGCCGCGGGCCTGTGGCTGCTGAATCCCATGTTCCGCATCCTGGCAAAAGCCAAGGCCCGCGAGGTGATGACCGCCGCGGCGCTGCTGGTCGTGCTGGGCGCGGCCCTGCTCATGGATTTCGGTGGTCTGTCCATGGCCATGGGAGCTTTCATCGCTGGCGTGCTGCTTTCGGAGTCCACCTTTCGCCATCAGCTGGAAGCCGACATCGAGCCTTTCCGTGGCCTGCTGCTGGGCCTGTTCTTCCTCGGCGTCGGCATGGCGCTGAATCTGGAAGTGGTGGCCCTGAACTGGAAGCTCGTCATTGCCGGCGTGATCGCGCTGATGGCGGCCAAGGCCAGTTGCATCTACGTGGTCGCACGCTTGGCCAAGAGTTCGCATGCCGACGCCATCGACCGATCCGTTCTGATGGCGCAGGGCGGCGAATTCGCTTTTGTGCTCTTTGCCGAAGCCCTGAGGCTGCAGGTGATGACCCCGGAGATCAATGCCAACATGACGGCCATCGTCGTGCTGTCCATGGCCATCACGCCACTGGTCGTTGCCATCCATAAGCGCCATGTGCGTGCCGAGGCGGTAAAGCTCGATGGCGTGGAATCGCCGCAAGACCTGCAAGGCAATGTGCTCATCATCGGCTTCGGCCGCGTGGGGCAGATTGCCAGCCAGGGCCCACTGGCCCGAGGCGCACAGCTGACCATCATCGACAACGACCCCGATGTCACCCGCGCAGCCGAGCCCTATGGGTTCAAGGTGTACTACGGCGACGGTGCGCGCACCGACGTGCTGCATGCGGCGGGTGCGCAACATGCCCGGGTCATCATGGTGTGCGTGAACAGCAAGGCGGCCATCACCCACATGGTCGAGAACATCCGCCGCGAGTTCCCCCATGTGACCGTCGTGGTCCGCGCCACCGACCGCGAGCATGCGGTGGAGCTCGTCAAGCTGGACGCCAGGCATGTGATTCGCGAGACTTTTGAATCGGCCCTGGTGATAGGGCAGAAGGCCGTGCTGGCCCTGGGTGCCACGGAAGATGAAGCGGATGCCATCACGGCGCAAGTACGCATCCGCGACGCCGAGCGTTTTGAACTGGAAACCTCGGGCGGCACCTTTGCGGGCCGGGCCTTGCTGCTGGGAAACATTGATCGCATCGATACCGTGCACCATGCGGATCCCGCCGCCGATGGCGCCGGCACTGTTCGATAACAGCCTCTGGAGGTATCACCATGTCAGCACCCCATTTCCAACGTCTGGTCGCGCGTCTGTCCACCGCCCGGGGAAGACACTCCCATTCGCCGCGCACTGCCCCACGCCGACCGTCGCATGATCGGTGCCTGGTGCTTTCTGGACCATGCGGGTCCGGTGCAATTCGGCGCGGGACAAGGCCTGCATGTGGGGGCACACCCGCACAT
>NZ_QXMN01000130.1:0-2734 GCF_003581445.1 Acidovorax cavernicola
ACCTCAACCACATCGCCATCGGCTCGTTCCTGTTCTTCGGCGTGACTTTCGTGATTTCGGGCGTGGTGCGCTCCACGGGCGCCGTGGTCGCGCCGCTGGTGATCCTGGCGCTCGCGCTGTGGGGCGTGCGCGTGCCGTTCGCGCAATGGCTGCAGCCGGTGCTGGGCGTGGACGCGATCTGGTGGAGCTTCCCGGTCAGCGCGGGCTGCGCGATGCTGCTGTCGCTGGGCTAGTACCGCTGGGGCGGCTGGCGCCAGGCGCGCATGCTCGCTCCGGCCGAAGAACAGCTGGCCACGCCGGCCGAAGTCGGCGGCCTGCCGCCGTCGCCCGTCTGCTCCCTCTCGGACGAACGGCTCGCCGCGGCGCGCTAGCGCGGCGGGCGGCATGGCCCCGCCCGCGCAGCCGCGCGCGCTGCGCGCTACCATCCAATGGCCTGTTGCGGAACCAAACCGTCCCTGCCAGGCTCCCACCTTGCGACCATGACCTACCGCCTCTCCTCCCGCTTCCGGCCACTGGCCTTCGCCGCCTGGCTGCTTGCCCTGGCCCTGCTCACGCTCGGAGCGGCGCAAAGCAGCTTCGCCCAGATCCAGTTGCTCGGCAGCAGCCAGGCTGCATCGGGCGCGGTCGTCACCACGCCGCGCGTGCGCGCCGAACTCGTGGCCCATGCGCCCGACGGCGTCACGCCCGGCCAGCCGCTGTGGCTGGGCCTGCTGATCACGCACCAGCCCGAGTGGCATACCTACTGGAAGAATGCCGGCGACTCGGGCCTGGCGACGCAGCTGCAGTGGCAACTGCCCGCGGGCCTCGAAGCCGGCGAGATCGACTGGCCGCTGCCGAAAATCATCCGCGTGGGCCCGCTGGCCAACTATGGCTATGAAGACCAGCTGCTGCTGCCCGTGCCGTTCAAGGTCGCGCCCGACTTCCAGGCCCCGGCCGGCGAAGCGCTGACCATCCGCGTGCACGCGAGCTGGCTGGTGTGCCGCGTCGAATGCATTCCCGAGGAAGGCGACTTCACGCTGCAACTGCCGGTGCGCGGCGCGACCGCGCTGCACGCGCCGGCGTTTGCCGCGGCCCAGGCGCGCCAGCCCGCGGCGCTGTCGGGCCGGAGCACGGCCAAGGTCGACGGCGCGCGGCTGCAGGTGCGCATCCAGGGCCTGCCCGCGGCGCTGCAGGGCCAGAACCTCGTGCTGTTCCCGGAAACGCCCGAAGTGCTCGAGCATGCGGCCCTTCCCGGCAGCGGCTGGACCCAGGCCTGGGACGGTGCAGACTGGACCGCCGACTGGCCGCTGTCGGCGATGCGCGGCGAAACGCCCAAGGAACTGCCGTTCGTGGTCGCGCCCGTTCCGGCCCCCGCGTCGGGCCCGGTCGCCTGGCGTACCGTGGCCACGGTCGAAGGCCAATGGGACAGCGCGCCCGTCGCCGGTGTCTCGCCCGCGCTCGCGGCCGCCTTGGCCGCGAATGCGCAGCAGGCGCCGGCCACGCCGCCCGCGGCCGGCAGTGCCGGCTTCTGGATGGCGCTGTTGGGCGGCCTGGTCGGCGGGCTGATTCTCAACCTCATGCCCTGCGTGTTCCCGGTGCTGGCGATCAAGATCGTCGGTTTCGCGCGCCACGGCCAGGACCGGCGCATGCTGCGCCTCGGCGGCCTGGCCTACGGCGCGGGCGTGCTGCTGTCGTTCCTGGCGCTCGGCGGCCTGCTGCTCGCGCTGCGCGCGGCCGGCGAGCAGCTCGGCTGGGGCTTCCAGCTGCAGTCGCCGGGCCTGGTCGCGGCCATGGCCGTGCTGTTCACGCTGCTCGGACTGAACCTCGCGGGCATGTTCGAATTCGGCCGCATGCTGCCCCAGCGCTGGGCCGGCGCCCACCTGCGCCACCCGGCGGCCGAAGCCTTCCTCTCGGGCGTGCTGGCCGTGGCGATCGCCTCGCCCTGCACCGCGCCGTTCATGGGCGCCTCGCTGGGCCTGGCGATCGACATGCCCGCGGCCCAGGCGCTGACGGTGTTCGCCGCGCTGGGCGTGGGCATGGCCCTGCCCTATGTGCTTGCCAGCTGGATGCCGGCGCTGGTGCGCTGGCTGCCGCGGCCCGGCGCCTGGATGGACACGTTCCGCCGCGCCATGGCATTCCCGATGTTCGCCACCGTCGCCTGGCTGGTCTGGGTGCTGGGCCAGCAAAGCGGCATCGACGGCGCGGGCGCGCTGCTGGTGCTGCTGGTCGCGCTCAGCGCGCTGGTCTGGGCGTTCACGCTGGCCGGCAGGACGCGCTGGCTGGTGGGCAGCCTGGTGCTGCTGGGCACGCTGTGGCTGGGCAACGCCATCGGCCCGCTCATCACGCGTGCCGCGGCCGTGCAAAGCGCAGCCACGGCCAGCGCCAGCGAATGGCAACCCTGGTCGGCCGAGCGCGTGAGCAGCCTCATGGCCGCGGGCACGCCGGTATTCGTCGATTTCACCGCGGCCTGGTGCGTGACCTGCCAGGTCAACAAGCACACCACGCTCAACCGTGAAGATGTGCGCGCCGGCTTCGCCGCGCGCGGCGTGGCGCTGCTGCGCGCCGACTGGACGCGGCGCGACCCGGCGATCACGCAGGCGCTGGCCGCGCTCGGCCGCAGCGGCGTGCCGGTCTACGTGCTGTATGCACCGGGCAGACCGCCGCATGTCATGACCGAGCTGCTGTCGCCGGCCGAAGTGCATGACGCGCTGAAGACGCTCTAGGGATTTACCCTTTCCGGCATGGGGACAACCGC